>CAZITU010000024.1:0-3112 GCA_964542245.1 uncultured Nitrospirales bacterium
ATGATCTTGCTGCTGTCCAGGATGACGAATTGCGGATCAATCGTGATGTTGCCGCTGTTCCCAAAGCCGCCTTTGACATTGGTGATGATCTCGCTGTTGACGAGATGGACCAGGCGCCGCGCCTGTATGCTAATATTGCCGCCGGCAGACTGTGCGGTTGCGGTCGTGACGGAGCTGTCGCGACTCTCGTACGAGTCACCGGCCTGGATCACGATATTGCCCGCCCTGCCGAACGCGACGCTGTTGGCGGAGATCACGGCTCCATCAGAGAGAACAACCGAGTCCGACGCGGTGATCGTCACGTTCCCTCCCGGACCGGAGCCTGATATGATTGTGCCGACTCCGGGGACGTTTGTTTCGTGGCCGGTGCTGCTGTCAATCCGCGCCCCGCCCGTCAAGGTCAACGTCCCCGCATTAATCGAGATGTCACCGCCCCGGCCGGAACCGGCCCTGGCGTTTGAAAAAAGTCCGGTTCCGGCACCCGTGATGGAAATCGTGGTGGCATTGACCGTCACCGGACCTCCGGGCCCATTCGTGCCGAACGCTCCGTCGGCGCTCGTATTGATCTGCGCTCCTCCCGTCATACCCAACGTGCGCGCCGTGACCGTCACAGAGCCCGCTGCACCATTCTGAGTTGTCCTGCTGAAAAGACTGCTTCCCATCCCATCCATGGAAATTGAGCCGGTGACGGTGACCGTAATCGCCCCGCCGGGCCCATCTCCGATGGTGGAGGTGCTGATCCTGCCTCCGTTGCTCAGTTCGAGACTGTCCCCCGTCACCTGCACTTCCGAGGACTGCCCGCTTCCCGCATTCAGTGCCAAAACCCGTCCCGAGTCTATCCGCAGACGCCCGCCCCGGATGAGGACGGTTCCTCCACCATTGCCGCTGATATCAATGCCGGAGTTCTGCGAGAGCTCAATGCTTCCAAGGGCGGTAAAGGTGTCCCCATTGACGTTCGGCGCCGATTCCAAGGTTGAGAGGAAAACTTCGCCGGCCGAGGCGACGCCGGCGACGCTGATCAGCCCGCTCTGCGCCGTGAGCGTGGCACCCCTGAAAGGCCCCACTGAAGGTGTGCCTCCCTCCAATTTGATGTCCCCCCCCACGACGGAAATGGTTTTGCCGACATCAACAGAAAGCGCGCTCCCCTGAAAGGTGATCGCCGCGGGGTTGGGACCCAAAAACCCAAAGGTGGCCACCGGTTCGACGCTGAGCACCGTATTGGCGTTGGCAAGATCAACGAAGAACTTCGCCCCATCCGTGAATTTCAAGTAGTCCGCCGTGCTGACGTGGAACGACCCACTCAAGTCCAATCTGGCATTGGCGCCGAACAGCACCCCGGCCGGATTGAGCAAATAGAGGTTCGCGCCGGAAATTGTCGAGCGCAGGGTGCCATCAATCAACGATTGCTGCCCGCCGGTGACGCGGCTCAGGATGTTCACGATGCCGTTCGGGCCGTTGAAGCTGGCGATGTCGCCGGTCCCCACGCTGAAGAGGGTGAAGCTCTGGAATAGGTTGCTGCCCTTGATCGTCCCGCCGTTGATGTTGTAGAGGGTGCCGCTCTGGCTGATCGTGGTGCCTAGCGTGCCATCAGAGGTGATGGTCGTGGTGACGACTGCGTGGCTTACGGGGAGGGGGCTGCTCAGCAGCAGGAACCCACCAAGTATGAGGGCCTTACGATAGAGATCCACCTGGATGTCTACGGCAGCGTCGCGTCAATCATTATCTAAGATTGTAACCATCCCCTGAACAACCGCCGGGATGTCTGGGAACGTCGAACTCGACATGTTCACGTTAAAAAATTCGACAATAGACTCCTTTACCGTGTCACCTTTGACCTTTACTATCAGCGTCTTCACTGTTTCCCCTGGCTGGAAAGTAAGCACCCCCGAAGTCGCGATATAGTCATTCGGTGCCGTCGCTCCTAACTGTGGAAGAGGCGGAGGAAAGGACGGTCCATCGGCCGTGGCATAGTTGATCGTCACGGTTTCGGAGTGCGGTTCCGCCAGCATCACCGTTAACGTCACATCAGTCGTGCCGGTATTGCCTTCAATCACGAAAGCGTTACTCATTCCCACGGCCGCACGTGTCACCTCCCATGTACCGCTTCCTTCGATCACTCCAGGGAAGTTACAGATCCATGGTCCACCCGCTGTAGCCGGCGGCGGTAAAGTCTGGCCGCCGCCGGTGAATCCGCAATCGACACCTATACCCTCAGCGACCTTGGTCTTAAATTGAAATTGACTTGTCGGCGATAACGTCCCGAGGCCCGCATCAGGTACAGCGACCAAGATTTTCCCATCGAGCACTATGAGCTTCAAAGGGACGTCGGTTATGGTACATTTGCCGTCAGGTGTGCCGTCAGGAAAGGTGTCGCATACAGTGGTGCCAGGAAGGGTGAATGTGCCGGTAAACGTGCCGGCATAGATGCCGTTGAATTTCCGCACATCAACCGTGCCGGGCAGATCGTTGTCGGTGATCGTTACGACCGCCGTGCTTTGCGTCCCGAGCGTTGCCCCGCCCGTCGGGTTGCTCAACATCAGATTGATCGTCTCGTCGAGCTCGTCACCTGTGTCATTGAAGATAGCAATCTTGAACGTTTGGCTCGTCACCCCGGCGTTGAACGTTAACGTCCCATCGGCCAGTGTATAGTCCACGCCGCCGCCTGTTGCTGTTCCGCCTGTGACGGCGTAGTTCACCATCACGGGTCCGGCCAGGGTCTTGCCCGCGGGAGGCGCCGTACGCACCACCGTAATCGTCGCCAAACCGCCGGACACGTTCTCTGCCACCGTGTACGCCGCCGCACTGAACTGGATCACCCCACCCACGTCGTTATCCTGGATCGTCAGCACCGCCGTGGTCTGGTTCCCGAGCAAGAGGTTCGCGGGCGTGGGGTTGAACAGCTTCAGGCGCACCGTTTCATCGCCCTCCATAATCGTGTCATTTTTGATCGTGACGGGTATCGGCATGCTCGTTATCCCGGCCCCGAACGTCAGCGTGCCGGTGCCGCCCAGCGTGTAGTCCACGCCCCCGCCCGTCGCCGTGCCCGGGTCACCATCCAACCCATAGGAGACGCTCACCGTCCCGATCGGCGGCCCCGACCGCACCACCGTGA
>CAZITU010000024.1:3212-29475 GCA_964542245.1 uncultured Nitrospirales bacterium
GGGCGATGGACGCCGTGGCCTCGCTCACCTGGTAGGTCGCCGCGCTGAACTGCACCGCCTGCTCATCGTCCACGATCGTCAGCGTCGCCGGGTTCGGCGTCCCCAGCGTCGCCCCGCCGGTCGGGTTCGAGAGCGTCACGATCACCGTCTCGTTCCCTTCGCCGAGACCGTCATTCACAATCGCCACCGGGATCGGCTTACTCAGCTCGTTGGCGTTGAAGGTCAGCGTCCCCGAGGCCAGCGTGTAGTCCGTGCCCAGCAGCGCCGTCCCCCCCGTCACCGCGTAGGCCACCGTCACCCCGCTCGCCACCCCGCCCGTGCGCGTCACCGTCAGGTTGGTCGTGCCGACATTCTCCACCGCACTGGACGTCGCCGCGCTGAACTGGATGACCCCGCCGAGATCGTTGTCCGTGATCGTCAGCGTCGCCGTGCTCGGCGTCCCCAAGGTCGCCCCCATCGTCGGGTTCGACAGCGCCAGCAGCACCGTCTCCGGCCCCTCGACGATCGTGTCGTTGGCGATCTGCACCGGGAAGGTCTGGCTCGTCTGCCCGGCGCTGAAGGTCAGCGTGCCAGTGCCGCCTAGCGTGTAGTCCGTGCCCCCGCCCGTCGCCGTCCCCCCCGTCACCGCGTAATTCACCGCGACCCCGCTCGCCAAGTTCGTCCCCGTGCGCGTCACCGTGACGGCCATGGTCGCCGTCGCCTCGCTCACGGTATAGGTCGCCGCACTGAATTTGAACACGCCGGGTGTGTCATTGTCCGTGATCGTCAGCGTCGCCGTGCCCTGGTTGCCGATCTGCAGCGCATCCGGGGGGCTGGGATTGCTCAGCGCCAGGTCCAGGGTCTTGGGTCCGTCCACCACCGTGTCGTTGAGGATCGGCACCGTGATCGTCTTGCTGAGCACCCCGGGCCCAAAGCTCAGCGGGCCCGGCGCCGGGTTGGTGTAGTCCGTGCCCAGCACCGCCGTCCCCCCGGTGATCGCGTACGCGACGCTCACCGTCCCGATGGGCGGCCCCGCCCGCATGACCGTGAGGGCGATGGACGCCGTGGCCTCGCTCACCTGGTAGGTCGCCGCGCTGAACTGCACGGTCTGCAAAGGCTGCGAGATCTTAGCGATAAACACGTCACCGACTGTAAATGAAATTAAAGAATCCAAGATAATACTCTCGCCACCAAACGATGCCTGGAAGGCCCCACTGGTTGTTGGAAAGTTGAGAGAGTTGGTTCCGCCCGTCACGTACATAGCGCCCGCGGCATCTACGGCAATTCCCACACCGGCATCACCGTTACTGCCTCCCAGGTAGGTGGCATAGGTCAGCGCCGTCCCAGCGTTATTCAGCTTGGCCACAAAGGCGTCAAAGCACGGCTGGGACACTCCATCGTCCGTGCAGGTGCCCCCGCCGAGTGCCGGCTGAAGGTTCCCAGCGGTCGTGGGGAAATTGACTGAATTGGTACCTCCAGTCAGGTAGGCGTTGCCGGCGCTATCGAGGGCAAGGTCTAAGCCTCCGTCGTCACCGCTCCCACCCAGGTAGGTGGAGTAGATCAACCCCGACCCCGTCTCGTTGAGTTTCGTGACAAAAGCATCACTCGGGCCTCCTCCGAAAGCAACCTTCAACGCTCCCGGGGTGGTTGGAAAGTTGACATCGTCCGTTACCCCGCTCACATAGGCTTTGCCGGCTCCATCTACTGCAATAGCGAGACCTGTACCGCCATCGCCCAAGTATGTGGAGTAGGCCAGTCCGGAGCCCGCGGTGTTCAACTTAGCCACAAAAATGATCGCGCACACTGTTGACACCTGACACGATCCAGTCAATGCAGGCTGAAAACTGCCTGGGGTCGTGGGGAAATTCGCTGAATAAGTGTACCCTGTCAAATAAATACTCCCCGCCGCATCCAAGGCGAGAGAAGCGCCTGCATCGTCATCGTTCCCGCCAAGGTATGTCGAGTAGATCAATCCCGTGCCGGTCGAATTCAATTTCGCCACGAAACCATCGCCGCATGGGGGACTTGTCGCACATGGGCCTCCGTTCAAAACCTTTTGCAAGGCCTCAGATGTGAAAGGAAAATTGCTAGATTCGGTTCCGCCGCTCACATAGACATTGCCGTTCGCATCCACGGCTATCCCAAAACCAAAATCGTCATCGTTCCCGCCAAGGTATGTCGAGTAAAGAAGCCCTGAGCCACTGGGGTTGAGCTTGGTGATAAATCCATCTCCTTGACCGCCGCCGAAACTAGGCTGCACGACGCCGGGCGTCGTTGGAAAATTCGAGGACTTAGTAGAACCGGTCACATAAGCGTTGCCCGCCGCATCCACGACGATCCTGGTGCCAAAGTCGTCGTTAGCGCCGCCCAAGTAGGTCGAATAGAGTATATCCGAGCCTGTCGCATTCAGTTTCATCACAAAGACGTCAGCGCAGGGGAGGGATGCTCCACAGATGCCGCCACCTAAAGAAGGATGGATCACCCCCGGAGTCGTCGGGAAATTGACCGAATTGGTACCCCCAGAGATATACGTATTGCCGTTCGCATCCACGGCGATACCGAAACCGAAATCACCATTGCTGCCACCTACATAGGTCGAGTAGCTCAAGACCGGGTCAATGATGAGGGACTTGCTGGCATCATACGCCGCGACCTGAATGCCGACCTGAACACCGACCGATGCCTCCTGGGCCTTGGCCCTCTGGCCGACAGAGAGAAGGGAGGGAGAAGGCTTTTCCAGAAAATAACGAGCGGCAATAGTCTCTGATTTCCCCTGAACGCGCTGATAGACGTGCGGTTTGAGCAGGTGAACTTCCCCAGCGCCAGTGGCGAGGATGAGATCACCCTGGGCGTTGATCTTGATATCCTCAGCTCCTGCGAAGCTCAATTTGATCAGGTTCGGGTCTGCACCGGGCGCAACAACCAAATCGTATTCTAATTGCCGTTGGTTGCCGTAGTAGACCACGTCTATCCCGGGATAAACAGCTTTGTACTCAACCCTCGCATAGGTCGGAATTTGTGTGAGCCATTTCGCGGGGTCGTTACCGCTAAAGTAATTGACCTTCCCAGGTAACTCCGTTAGCCCACTCGCCTTGGGAGCTGGATTAGCACCTACAAGATTCATCCGGAGGACTGCTTCTTCAGTCGCCGACCCTTCCTCGGTTGGAGTCATTTGCTTTTGCCCGACTCCCTTTCTCATCCGTGCCCCCGCGTCGGAAGTACGGGAATCGTTTGAAAGCTTCTGTAAAGCGAGCACCGCTTCAGTGGGAGTCAAGAACAGTCTGTAGCCGGGACCACGGGAGAGAAACTTGACCTGATTGTCTACCTGGCCAAGATTGGCCTCGAAGCTCAGCGGCAGCTTACCATAATGGTCTTGCACTTGGGCCGCTATGGGCAAGGGCGGGGGCGACGACACGGGTAACTGCAAGAGGCCAGTTATCGCTGAGTCTGCTGGGAGTGTAAATAGAGTAGTCAGCACCCACGGGAAGGCGAGCCACCCAAGAATTTTCCGAACGGGCATGGGGAGGGAAGGAGGCTTCATCACAAAGCCACCCCACAAAAAGTGTAACGGCCTAGGTCATCTGACTTTAGTAGAAAGCACATTGTTTGCCATGCGAATTATTCAGGTCCAGAGGCTGAGCGCTCTCTTATGGTCCTCACACCTTCCAGGTTCGCGCGAGGCCGGCAGTGGTCACCGCCTGTGCCGGACACATCACACCCAGTAAGACCACGACTCCGACGGATATAGCTGTCAGGACGAGCAGAACCCGGGGCAAGCAGAACTTCCGGAAGGAGATTGGCATGCCTTCAACCTACAGACAGCTATCACCTGAGAAAACCAGACACCAATGAATGATCAAGCATAATATTTGCCAAAACTTAACCTTTTGAATAACCACCAGAAACTCTAAACGTGCTGACTGGGGAGAGGGTCAACTGTCAAGTTTTCTGTGAGAGGGAAAACCTGACACGTGGGTTGAATACCCCAACCAAAACGGCTAACTATTTGAAATTGTACAGCTGGTTCATTTGTGTCTAAATGGTTACCTGGCGGGGGAACCACGGAACGCTGTCAAGTTTTCTGACACCTCGCTATGGCTTAAGATATTCTGCTATGCAGACGACTCCCGCCAGATGATCTCCCTCACCATCTCCTCTCCCCCAGTGAATGAGAAGCATCAGGTATACTGCTCCCTACCGGATCGTCCCGGCCATCTGGAAGATCGGCAGGTACATGATGATGACGATCACGCCCACGGTCAGGCCCATGAACAACAACAGCGTCGGCTCGATCCAGGTGGTAAGCTGGTTCAACCGTTGGTCCAAGTCCCCCTCGTACAATTCAGCGACATCCCTGAGCATCGTCTCCAGCGACCCGGTCTCCTCCCCCACCGCGATCATCTCCAAGGCCAGCTTGGGCACAGCCCGAACCTCTCCCAGGGCCGCAGCCAACGTGCCGCCCTCCCGGACCCGCTCGGTGGTCCTGTCCAGGCCGGCGGCCAGAAACCGGTTGGACACCGCCCCACGGACGATCTGCAAGGCGTTCACCAGGGGAGTCCCCGCCGCCAGGACCGTCGCCAGCGTCCGTGAAAATTGGATCGTGTGGTGATTGATCAGCGCCTCCCCTATGAGCGGGAGCGCCAGCAGGGTTCGATCCCACACGACCCGGCCGGCTTGGGTGCGGACCCACAAACGCATTGCGACCACGAGACATACCACAGCAGCGCCGGCCGGAACGAGATTTGCCTGGAGCGCGTTGACGAGCACGATCAGCGCCTTGGTGGCGGGGGGTAGCGACATGGCCGAGTCCCCGTACACGGCGGAAAAGACGGGCAGCACATAGGTCAACAAGAAGACGACGACGGCCGCCCCCACCACCACGAGAAAGGCCGGATAGGCCAGCGCCTTCATCATCTTCTGGCGGAGCCCGATGATCAGTTTGAGATAGGCGATATACCGCTGGAGGACTTCCGGCAGGTTGCCGGACTGCTCGCCGGCCCGCACCGAGGCGATGTAGAGATCGGAAAAATTTCCGGGATGGCACGACAGGGCCTCCGCCATGGCGGCACCGTCGCGGATGTCCTGGCGCACCGTCCGCAACGTCGCCTGAAAGGCGGGGCGTTGCGCGCGTTCGATCAGGAGGTCCCATACCTTGAGGATCGGCAAGCCGGCCTTGACCAGGGCGAGGAATTCCTGGTTAAACACCAAAAACTCATGAAGCGGGACCGTGCGTCGGACCCACAGGCGGACATCCAAGAAGGCCGGCCAGGCTCCGTGTCGTTGCAGGCTGAACACCAGGAGGCCTTGCCCCTCAAGCTGCATGCGGGCCGCCTGCTCATCCTCGCCTTCAATCCGGCCCTCCACGGTGGTACCGTCCGCGCGCGCAACCCTATACAAAAAAGCAGGCATCTCGGCCTTTATCGTGGGCGGGAGTTACCCACGGGGAGAGTCCGGAAGAAGCAGTTCCTGTCCCGGAACAATGAGGTCGCTGACGATGTGGTTGAGCGCTTTCAGTTCCGCGAGATCCACCCGATACTTTCTGGCCAGATTCCACAAGGTGTCGCCGCGTTCCACCGTCACCGTTCGTGGAGTCGGCCCGGATGATCCTCCGACCGACGCCCCTCCTTTCGGTGCGCCCTTGGAGACCGAGACAGGCGGGGCCCCGGCATTGGCTGATTTAGATTTGGACTTGGCCGAGGATCTCGGCACCGATGCCCTGAGTTCGGCCATTTCTTGGGACTGCTTTTCAATGGCCGCTTCGAGTGACTGGATGCGCGCCTGGTCCCGCGACTGATCACGAGTCTGGTCGCGCACCGCCTCGGCCACCTGTTGACGGAGACGACCCAACTCCGCCATTTGCCCTTGGAACTCGCGTCCCGACTGGGCCAGCCGATCCCGCTCCTCCCGAGCCCGGGCCAGGTCCTCGCGTTGCGCCTCCACCGTCCGCTGGGTCTCCGTCAAGCGACGTTGGGCCTCGCGGAGATCCCCTTCCAGTCGAGCCTGCGCGGTCCGGGCGGCTCCCAACTCCTGTTGAAGCCGCTGGATCTCTGCGCGCAACTCCATCATGGTGCGCTGGGCCTGCGCGGACTCGGCCTTGAGCGCGGTTTCCATCACCCGGAGGTCACGGGCCGAGGAACGAAACCAGGTACACCCGCCCAGCAGCAGGAGCGCGACAATCAATACAAGCGCGAACCTCACAGGGTCACCATTGGTTGTACGGCATGCCGTTGGTACCGACGAGGTTGGAGCCGGAATGGACATCGAAGACGCCCCCTTCCGTCACCTCGAAAATCTCCTGCCAGGAGGTCCTGGACCGCGTGAACGGATCCTCCGGAACGGCGCGTAAATACCCGACCGTGACCAAGTCATTGAGCGAGCCGGGATAGCGTCCTTTGTCGGCCTGGTACTGATCCAGGAGATCACGCATCGTAAACAGGTCCCGCGTCAGGACCGCTTCGCGGGCCTTGAGCACGGAGAGGCGGTAGGACGGCAGGGCCAGCGTCACCAGGATCCCCACGACCGTGACGATGACCATCAACTCGATGAGGGTGAACCCGCGCTCTCCTTTCCTTCCCCTCACCATGGCTCACCAGTCCCCGTACTTCGTCCCGTCCAACGCCACGTCGGGACTTGTGGAGGAAAGGTCATACACATCGTCCCCGCACCACGACGCGGCATCGGGCGGATCCGCATAGCACCGCTTTCTCCAGTCCGGCTTGCCCGTCATCGGATCACCAGGAATCTTTCGTAAATAGCGCCGGATCGCGCTGCCTTTCAGCGTGGCTTCCTCGCCCGTCAGCTTCACCTCGAGCATGGCTTCCAGCGTCTTCGGGTACCCCGACACGCCAGAGACCTCCTTGCACGTGAGCTTGTTCTTGGTGCAGAGCGGCCCAAGCAACGTATCGCCCTCCCGGTTCCAGTCCACCTTGAACGTATCAATGGCGCTGCGAACCATTCGGAGTTCGTGGCGGAGTTCAAGCTCTTTCGCCCGTTTCCCCGACACCTTGGACAGGGGCATGGCAACCGACGCCAGGATCAAGATGATGGTGATCGCGATCAGCAGTTCAAGAAGCGTGACCCCCAACTGGCCATCACTCGCAGGGGCCCGTGCGCCCACTTGACCTATTGCCACCGCAAGAGCAATGGGTGTCCCGGGCTCCGATGCCCCCGCACCCCGCGCTCGCACCGGCAGAGCCGGATGCTCGCTTTCTTTCACTGCACCCTCACAACCCCTTGGCCACCGCTCGCCGGCAGGGGGGCCTTGCTCGCACTCAGGAGTTGGGGCGTCTGGATCGCCAGCGGCGAGAGGCCGGGCCCTTTGCCGACGAACGCCAGCGTGGCCAACACACCGGCGCCGCTCACCCCCTTGGCGCCCTCGGCTCGCTTGAGCCGCACAACCACCGTCCCGGCCGACGGATTCACCTCGGCGAACACCGTCGCCGACCCGTCTCGCTTCAAAAATTCGCCCTCCAGCACCTGGCGGAACTCCAAAATCTTGGGATCATAGCTGATGGTCAGCGTGCCTTCGGCAAATTCATCAATGTTGCTGACCAGCACGTCCAGCCTGATGTCCTGACCCACCAAAACGGGTCCGGTCGGAGGACGGATCGAGAGCACCACCGGCGCCGCCCGGCTTGAAGACGGACCACCCGATGGTGAAGGAGCAAGGCCCCCCGGACCAGGCGGCGCAGGCGGAGCCGCCGGCGCCGGAGCCGAGGGACGGACACCCGACATGCCGGTTCCTACGCCGGCTTCCCCGAACAACTGTTTGAGCCCAAAGGCTTCCTCGGTCCCGGACCAGAAGGCCTGGTCGTCCACCCCGGGAATCTCAAGGGCCCTCACGATCCGCGGGGTGATCGTCAGGATCACGTCGGTGGTGACCGTATCCAGCGTGGTGGACCTGAAGATTTCACCTAACACCGGGATATCCCCCAGCCCCGGCACCTTCTGGACGCTCTTACGATCCTCGTCCTGGATCAGGCCGCCGATCACGACGGTCTCGCCGTCCCGCAGGCTCAGCGTGGTCTCGGCACTCCGCGTGCCGAACCTGAACTGACGCACCAGCGGGTTCTCCTGAAGCGTGACCAAATCGCCCAGCCGCGTCACCTCGATCTGGAGCTTAATGGTCACCTCGTAGTTGAGGTGGACCGTGGGCTCCACCGTGAGCTTCACGCCCGTGTCTTTGAATTCGATCGAGGTGATGGTGGAGGTCGCGGGCACCGTTCCGGGCACCGTCCCGGGGATCGTATTGGTGCTGGACAGCAGGATCGGCACCTTGTCGCCGATATTGACCTTGGCCTGCTTATTGTTCACCACGCGTATCTTGGGATTGGCCAGGGTCTTGGCGTCGGACTCGGATTTGAAGAAGTCCAGGAGCACGCTGGCGGGCAACGTGAACAGGTAACTGTTGGTGCCGATGTTGGTCAACTGCTGGTACGTGAAGGTGGTCAACGCGCTGGCGGCCGGGAAGGTGGTGATGCCCGGAGGAAGAAACGCCGCGCCCGCTTGCTTGGCGAAGTTGGCCCCGTACTTATCGCTCTTGGTCTTGTCCACCTCCAAGACCTCGATCTCGAACATCACCTCGCCCGCCTTGCGATCGTTGGCCATGATGATGCGCTCGGCCAACCGGACCTTGTCCGCGCTGTCCCGCATCACAATGGCGTTCAGATCCTCGTTCACGAAGATCCGCTTGGTCTCCAGCATGGTCCGCAAGAGGTTGACCATGTCCTTGGCTTTCGCGGTCGAAAGATAGAAGGTCCGGATGAGGAGATCCTGGTACTGGTCCAGCTTCTGTTTCGTCCTGGGAACGATGAGGATCATGTCCGCCGCCAACCGGCGCATGAAGAGGCTCTGCGTGGAGAGGATCAGATTCAGGGCCTCCTCGAAGGAAGCGTCCTTTATGAAGATCGTGATGGGATCGTCTTTCAGGTCCTTGTCGAACATGAAATTGATCCCGCCGGAGCGGGCCAAGACCTCGAAGACCTCTTTGGTCCGGGCGTTCTGGAACTTGAGCGTGATGGGCTGCCGCGATCCGCTCAAGGGAGGAAGCGCCGTCCGTTGCCTTTCGGCGACTTGAACGAGGGCATCCTGCGCCGCCTTCAGGCCCGGATCCAGTTCGAGCGCCCGCTCAAAGGCTTCGGCCGCCTCTTCCAGCCGTCCGGCCTTCATCAGCTTCTGCCCGACCGCCAGGCGGTCCTGCGCGTCCTTGAACCGCAGCGCCTCGGCCAGCCCCGCCTGGCTTTCCGGATTGGAGGGGTCCAGCGCCATGGCCCGCTTGAACTCCTCGATCGCCTGCGGCAGATTGCGCTCCCGCAACGCCGCCCGTCCCCGCTCTTGATGCAGCGCTCCGGCGCGTCCCTTGGCGGCGTTGAACTTGGCCTGGAGCGCCGCATCGAACGGATCATCCTTCAGCGCGCTCTGGTAGGCGGCCACGGCCTCGTCCCATTTGCCCTCCTCCACGAACCGATCCCCGAGCGCGCTGTCCACCCCCCCCAGGATCGAGCAGGCGGCAAGCAGGACCGACAAAAAGAGGGAAAAAAGGAATAAGGGGGCAGACACCATTTTCATCTTACAGATGGCAGCAATCATGGCGATGACCTCCCTTCATCGGACCCGCTGTTCCCAGGCGGTTTGAAATTCACCCAACGAGAGGAAAAACCGCCGCTCAAAGGCTTCGGCAAACTCCTTACCTTCCGCAAGATCCTGGAACAACGCCGTCACTGAAAGCACCCCTCCCCGCTCGATCAGCAACTGCACGGCCAACGCGCTCTCGGCATAGGCGAGGGGAACCTGGTCCGGCGGCAAGTTTTGAAAACCGCTCCGAAGCTGCGGCAGCGGAATCACGGAGGGCGCCTGCCGAACCAGCCTCTCCGCCCACCGCAGATCGCCCGTTTCAAACACCACCGCCAAGCCCTCATCCATCCACACCGGGACTCCACGGCTCGCCAAGCTCTTGACCAGGGCATGGGTAAACTCGTGCGCCAGGACCTTTTCCAGTCGTCGCGGATCGTTGAGGGCGCCCCGCATGGGCACCCGAATCTTCCCGTCGAAGACGCCGGCGGCCCACGCGGGACTGCGCGTGATATCGCGGAACTGTTCGTCCGTGTAGAGAACCACGGTGATGGTCGTCGGCGGATAGGCCAGCAGCGACGTGCCGATGCGCCAGTAGGCCGCCTCCAGCATGTCGAGCGCGGCCGCCGCCAGGCGTTGCTCGGCCGGCCCCTCAAACAAAACCGTGAAATGCGGGCTCAGGACCTTCTGGAACCCTCCATGTAAGGCCGCCTCCTTACGCCACGCCTCCACCCGCGACCGGACCTGGGCCTGGTCCGGAACGACCGTGAGCGCATCTTCGTAAGTCCGGATAGCCGCCTCCAGATCGCCGGCACGGTAGGCAATCTCGCCCAGCAACAACGACGCCGCCGTGAGCTTGGGATTAAGTCGCACGGCTTCTTGAAGGGCCGCGCGGGCTTCACGCTCCTGCCCTTGCAGGTGAGAGGCCAGTCCGGCGCCCAGGAACGACGCGGCGTCCTGTGGATTCGCCGCAATGGCGGCCTCAAACGAGCGGGCGGCATCCTGCGCGCGGCCGTCCCTGATGGCATCCCACCCCGCCCGCCCCAGCGTCGCCGCGCGGGATTCCGCCAGCCCTGGGTCGGCGTCACCGGCGATCCCACAGAGCAGAACAACCGCCGCTATGGCGACTCTATTCGTCATGGTTTCAGCGGCCCGGCTTGCTCGGGATGTATTTGCTGAAGATGTGCTCCAATTCCGCGAGGCTACTTTCAATGTAATTGGGCACCATGCTCCCCTGCGTGGCCAGAATGATCACGGCATTCACATTCGCATCTTCGTTGGACGCGTGCCGGAGACGTTTGGACATCCCGCTGTTGACGGGCGCCACCGCGTTATAAATCTCAACCAGATTCTTTAACTCCCAATCGGGCTTCTCTCCCTTTCGCATCAACAAAAATTGAGCCGTCAAATACATGGACACCGTTCGGTAAATCGTCTCGTCCATCGAAGCAAACGGCAAGTGAAACCGCACCATCGGACGCAGGTTATCCATCACCGGACAGTTGCTCGTGACCATGTAAATCCCTATGATCGAACTAAGCCCTCGCTGCAGCGGCGCTTCCTTTTCATACGTTCGTTCGAGGGTCTGGACCCTGACGGACGTGATCTCGAACGAAATGGAGTCTTTAAACGATTCCACCAGGGTCGAAAGGTTCACCGCCACCGGGCAATACTCCACATCGTCCGCCAGGGGACAGTTTTGGCACTGATGATATTTCAACTTCGTCCAGGCCGGCTTCGGCGCATCACGCGGCGTCTCCAGTTCCAACGTTTCGGCGTTCAGACGCACTTCAAATTCCTTCTCCATCCCGTCGGGGAATCTAAATTTGTACAGGTAACTGATGGTGCCGGCCGGCGCGTTCTCAGACATACGACATTAGTCCTCGCTCATGATGAACAGACGAACCACTACCGCGCGGCGACGCCGGGCTGGGAGATCGGAAGGCGAATATGAAAGGTGGTGCCCACCCCGACCTCGCTTTCCACCGATATCTGGCCCCCGTGGGCCTCCACCACGTCCTTGATGATTTTGGTCCCCAAGCCCGTGCCGCCGGCTTTCCGACTGATGGCGCGGGTGCCGAACAGGCTATCGCGCACTTCGGGCGGCATGCCCCGTCCGGTATCGCTGACCGACAGCAGGACGATCCCCTCCTTGGACTCCACACGCAACCGAGTGGTGATGGAGCCGCCGGCGGGAACCTCCGGAATGGCGTTATTGACCAGGTTGTAGAAGGCGCTGAAGAGCCGTCGCTCGTCGGCCACGATCGGCGGCAAGGCGTCGAGGCCTTCAGTGCTGAGGCTAATGCCCTTCTCCTGGGCGAGCAAGCGCAGGGTCTGGAGCACGCTTTCAACAATATCCGCGATCCGGCACGGCGCAAACTGCGGCGGCGCGCTTAAACCCTTCACGCAGTCCGCGATCTCCTTCACCCGGTCATGAATGCGCCGGGAGGTGTTCTTTACCAATTTGATCGCCTCATCACAGAATTCCTGGCTCGCTTGCGCCTTACTCACCTCGGTTTGCGGCAGCTTGCCGAAGATCTCATCAAGCTCGGTTTTGAGCAGCGATGTGCCGGAGACGATCGGCTGAAGCAGGTTCTTCAGATCGTGGCCGATATCGCCCAGCAGGAGCACCATCTCGGCCAGCTTAGCCTCCTCAAAGAGGCGCGCTTGCTGAATCGCGACCGCGGCGAAGGCGGAGATGATCGTCAGCAGCGCCAGGTCATCTTCATTAAGCGTGCCATCGCGCTTATTGAGGACATTGAGCACGCCGATCGGCTCGCCTTCCCAGCGCTTGAGCGGGAGGGTGATCATATCCCGAGTCTGAAAACCGGTCACCAAATCTATGCCGGGAAAATGGCGGCCGCTCTTCTTGACATCGCCGACGATCGCAGGCTCCCCCGACTGAAAGACGGCGCCGGCGATCCCTTGATCCCAGGCGATGGTCGTCCCGCGAGGAACCGGATGCTCCCCGATGGAGTACTGAAAGACCAACTGCTTGGTTTGGGGATCGGCAAGGAGCACCGAGCCGGAATCCGCGCCGACTTCTTCGAGAGCGGTGCGAAGGGCCGTTTCGACCAGTTGGTCTATGTCGGTATGCTGAAAAAACTTCAGACTGAGGCGGCGAATCGCCTCCAACTCATGTTTCAGACGGCCGATTTCCTGAAGGCTGTCGTCAACATTCGGCATAGGTTCGTCCTTCCAGTGTCGCTCAGTGAACCGGATCCCCGATCGGAAGGATCCCCTCTTCTGAGGCCGTCGGTGAGCGAGTGTGTGAAGGGGGACGCCTCCTTTTTGGCGATCATCCAGTACGCCTTGAGATATTTCTCAACCCCCTGCTCCCCCAAGAACGCCGCGACCTCATGCGCCTCAATCGTGATGTTTTTGCGCACGTTCTCAAGGTCGCGTTCAGCCTGTTTGATTAAGCGCTTGACCTCAGTCCGCATGGCCACGGATTGTATCAGGCTCACCGAAGCATGGCAAAGGGAAGAAGGCGCTTCCCGTTGATAGTCGGCAAGCACCGGCCAGTGTGATTCACTGCCGTTTCATCCTCAGACGCTGTATGGTTCTTTCCAGGTTTTTACGGTTGAACACCCGCATCACAGTCACGACTGTTTCGTCAACCCGATAGAGTATACGGAAGTCGCCCGCGCGCAACCGATAGAGCGGAAACGGAAAGCCTTTAAGGCGTTTCATGCGAGGCAGCTTCCCAAACGGACGTTCTTCCAAGAAACAGAATGCCTGATTGATCCGACCACGATCAGAGGGAGTCAAACGGTCCAAGTCTTTCTCCGCCGCTCGAGTAAGCCGGACCGTGTACTCGATCATCAGGTCTTGTGTCGGGCCAAATACCTTTTCAGAGGAATGACCCGCCCAGCCGTCCGATCGCCCTCGGCCTCGGCGATCAGCCCCTTGATCTTTCGGCTGTGTTCGAGGACAAAGTCTTCAAGGTCATCCTCAGAGAGCGGGGTAATAGAAGCGGCCGGCTTCCCACGATAGGTGACGATCACGGCTTCCCCTTTCATGACATGGCGGAGCAGCGCGTTGGTCTTGTTTTTTAGCTCGACCGTGTTCGCAACTTTCATAATGGTCCTCCTGAGTAGATCGCGCTATTTTAGTAGCCAGCTATTATACAGGTCAACTTGTCCGCCTTCTTCCCGACTCATGCAATGGACCATGCCATCCCCACCCACCATCAGAACAGTCACCTGCCCCCCTCACCCTCTTACCAGCCGTTTCATCCTTTTGTCTCACGACAGCTTGGAAAGGCCGGACCCCGCCGTGCCATGAACTGCTCGATGGCCGCCAGGTCCTCAGTCATGCGATCAAGAAAAACCATCACCCCGGCCCGGTCCTCCACAATCCACGCGACCTTGGCATTCAGCATGAGCGGCTGATCTCCATTGGGCCGGTGCAGGCGAACCTGGATGAACTCATCCTTGTCCAACCGGAGGAAGAGACCATAGACGGACACACCACCGGCGCTGAGGTCGTTGACCTGCGCTTGCAGGGTGACTTTGTCGCCGGATAGCCCGACCGTGGCTTCCACTGAAATGCGGGGATACGGGGTTTTATGGCAGGTTTAGGAAAATGAAAGGCGCAACCGCGTCCCTTCCCTCAGTGAGGGAGGCTGTCGGATTACCCCTTCAACTTGCAGATCTCGATTCTGCGGGCTAACGTGGATACGCTACACGCTACCCTTATGTGATGAATTGGTCTTTGAAGAGAACGTGCTCCTTCACCGCCTTCTGTACCACTGCAAGGAGCTTCTCCTGCTCAACCGGCTTGATCAGGTAATCCACCACGCCCTGCTTGAACAGCTCCGCGGCGCCTTTGACTTCAGGGTATCCGGTCATCACGATTACGGGGACCGAGGGGAACTGGGATCGGAAATAGGCGATGGCTTCCATTCCATTGATCTTGGGCATATAGAGGTCGCAGATAATGGTGTCCACCATCAGAGCATTGTCGTCGGATTTGATGGCTTTGATTCCCTTCTCCCCATCCTCGGCATCAACCACCGTGTACCCGGCCTTGGTCAAGATTAAACGCACGGACGTTCGCACATCGGCCTCGTCGTCCACTACTAAGACTCTGCCCAATGACATGATGCCCTCCTTTCGACTGGTTGTCGCGAAGCCTAATTTAGAATGCGCGACGTGTCAAGGCCAAATTTTACGGTAGAATACGCCTAGTAATGCCTGTCAGGAAAAACCTGACACGATGTCAGGTTAACACCCTTACCTGAAAATTGGCATGACCCCCATTACCGTCCCACTATGGGAATAACCTCTCCATGAAACAAACCTCGCCAATGGGCAATAGCCGTGGTGTCACTTACCTTTTCCTCATGCTGGCTATCGTCCTAATGGGCCTCACTCTCACTGTCGCAGCCAAGCAGTGGAAGACGATGGTGCAACGTGAAAAGGAAGCCGAACTCCTCTTTCGAGGGATTGAGATTCAGACCGCGCTGGCGGCCTACTCTGCGACGATGAAAAAAGGGCGGGTCGTGCCAGGTGAAATCTATCCGCTGACTCTTGAAGAGCTCACTAAGTCACCCAAGCCGTTCCTACGCAAGGCTTATACGGACCCCATCATCGGAGGAGACTGGGAGTATGTCCGGGATCCGACCGGACGCATCAAGGGCGTGAAGAGTAAAAGCAAGGCGGAGCCGTTCAAGCAGCATGGCTTCCCCCCAGCCGTCCGGCACTTCGAAGGACTGACCAGCTACAATGCGTGGGTGTTTCAATACCCTTCCGCCTCGACTCCGCAACCCCCTCCCGCGCAACCGACTGCCCAGCCGCCCCCCCAGACTCAACCGGCCACTCCGGCACAACCTGCACCATGACGGCATGATGCATGATGGGGTCAGGCTTTGATATCTTAACAATCATCGTAGCTCGGCCCAGATGGCGAGCTGGGAGCGAAAGATCCACCGACGGGCACCGGTTGACAAGATGACGACGTTATCGTTCACTGTGCCGGACAGCACTGGTTCATCCGAGGAGAGATCCTGCTGGAAGAAACCCCCGGTGAAGGCCGAGAAGGCCAGCGCGCGGCGATCCGTCACCACCACCGCGACGTGATCAGCCATCAGAGTGTCGCGCACCTCTTCCCGAACGCCTAAGTCCTCAGTCTTCCAGCGTCCGAGTTGACCCTGAAAGCCATACAGGTGCTTATCGGTGCGCACCAACATCAGACGCGGCGACACGCGACGATCCTGAACCCGTTCAGACAGATCAGTGCGCAGCTCGCTCCAGCGCATCGTTTGGGAAGAGAATCCCAGGAGCCTGGCGGAAGTGTGGACCAAAGCATTCAACCCTTTCGATACAGTGCTCAGGACTTCCTCGCCTGCCAACAATTCCACCCGCATAAGCCCTTCGGTCGGAGTCGCGGCGAAGATTCGATCCCTGAACACCGTCACCAGAATCTGGTCCGTGATAGGACTCTGCGCGCCGGCCGGCGCCGCCAATACCAGCGCGACAAGAAACGGCAATGGGGTCAGACTTCTATATCTCAACTTCTATATCTCAACAATCTTTGCAAGCCTCGTCGCTTCCTTCTTTGTCCCCAAGTCCGTTTGCATGAGGCCGGCGATGCGGGAGAGCAACGAACTGATCGTCGCGGCATCCCGTCCCAAACACGCCGCCACCTCACTCACCCCATATCCGCACCGCCTTACCAATGTGTAGGCCGCGAGGGTTCGGAGCCTGGAGACCCTCCAACCCCGATCGGGACTTCTTAGCACCGCCGGCTCCACCTTGAGGGAAGCGGCCAGAGCCTTGAGCGCGCTCTCGAGAGGCCGCTTGGCCGCTTGCTCCGGCTTGTCCTCCCGTTCCGCCTGCACTTGTTTCCCGAATCCCTCCGTTCCTAAAAACCGCTGATCTTCGACCGCATAATACTCGTCCTGGTGCCCTTCGGCGAGCCCGTCGCGTACAAACCGTTGGTAGGCACCTCGGCCTCCGAACCACGCGAGTCCTCCAGCCGGATCGAGGATGTTCGTCGCATTGCCGGTGAGATAAACCCGATGTCCGCTATACGGGTACTGCTCAGGCAAGCGCACCAGCTTGGCGCGCACCGGGTTAAGGTGAATGTAACGGATCAACGCGAACAGGTAGGGCTCTTTCTCGCACACGATGGCCTTGTAACGGCCCTGAAATAAATGCCCAACTTTGTTGTGAACCCGGTTGAAGTACTGCGTGTAGGATTGCTGCACGCCCTGCATGAATTTGGCCAACGGCTCGACGGTGGTCTCAAGAAGCAGGTGGACGTGATTGGGCATGAGACAGTAAGCATGGATCACCACTCCATGCTTTCTTCTATACTTGGCGATGCGCTCAAGGTAGGCTTGATAGTCTTGCTCATGGAGAAAGGTCTTCTGCCGGTGATTTCCTCTGGCGATGACATGATAAAGCAATCCAGGAGCAAACACGCGAGGACGACGGGCCATGTTTTCAGATATCACGAGCCCGCGACAAAATCAAGATATCAAGGCCTGACCCCGTTTCTGCCGTTTCTGCTTCTGGTAGGTGGTGGTCCCAACGGGATTCGAACCCGTGTTTACGCCTTGAGAGGGCGCTGTCCTGGGCCAGGCTAGACGATGGGACCCCTGGTCGTGTCTGGAATACCGCAGCGTGGGAAAAGACAGGCGGTACCTTAACGGAAACGTGGCCGTCTTGTCAACAGATAAGGCCTTGCTTGGTAGCCCAGGGCCGGTCGCTCTCATGTTCGACCGCCTGGAAGAAGAAGAGCGGACTTCTCGCACGTAACAGCAATCAGTGACTAGTCGGCTTGCGCAGGCGGTTCCCCTGCTGATATAAAGTTCCTGACATTCGCAGCATTCAACATAGGAATAGATGAGGAGTCTCTGTGGGTGGAACGAATCCATATATTGAAAAAGCCGAAGTCGAGCTGCCGAAAAAGGCGTATAAGGTGACCTTTCACAAGCCCGACGGCCCCCCAATCGTCTTCGAGGTGGACCCGACCAAACTCCCCTATGGCCCCACGGGCCTGCCAGGCAGCATCCTGGACATCGCGCTGAACGGAGGGGCCGCGGGTCTTGAATTGGAGCACGCCTGCGGCGGCGTCTGCGCCTGCTCGACCTGTCACGTGAAAGTCGTCAAGGGACTGGAGTCCTGCAACGAGCCTACGGATGACGAGCTTGATCAACTCGACGAGGCGCCGGATATCTCATTGAACTCGCGGCTGGGCTGCCAGTGTGTGCCGAACGGAAGCATGGATATTGAAATCGAGATTCCCGCCTGGAACAAAAACCTGGTCAAGGAAGGGCATTAACAGGCCGGCCCTCAATCGTACGTTTCAACTTTCATTGTTTTTCGTTCAAATCCAAGCTCCGTCAGGTAGGCCTTGAACGGACGGACAAAGGCTTTGGTGCCGCACACCATCGGCAGAATGTTCGTTCGGTCCTCCCCGAGAGACGCGACGATTTCCAGCTCGGACCGGCTTTCGCCGGCACCCGGTCCCTGCCCACCCAACACCGTCGGGATATAACGGAACAAGCCGTGTCCTGCGGCCAGGCCCGTGAACTCGTCATGGTAGATTTGCTCAGCCCGGCTCGGCGCGCCGTAAATCAAGGTCGCCTTTCGGGAGAGTCGGCCGGTGAAGAGATGCTTCAGGATGCACCGGATCGGAACGATCCCCGTATAGCGCGCAATCAAAAGGAGATCCAGGTTCAGCGGTTGGGGAACCACAAAATTGCCGTAGGGGCCCGACGCGATGACTTCGTCACCCTCGTTCAATGAAAAAAGATACCCGGAGCCAAGCCCTCCAGGCACACGGTCGAAGGTCAAGACCAACTGCCCGGTAGCCGACTCTGGCTCGGCCATGGAGTAGGCTCTCACCAACGGCGGGCGCGCGCCGATCGGCAGCTTCAGTGAAACCCATTGGCCCGGCCGAAAAGAAACCCGTGACTCCAGCGGGAGAAGGCAGACCTCGCGCACCGCCCGCGATAACGCGCGAACGCCGACGATCCTGGCGCGTTGCGAGGGTTCGCCCATTATGAACGCTGAAGCGGGAAGGAACCGGTGAACCGAAGCATGAGTGATGATGCTAGATTACCACCCGACCCGTATGGATTCAAGGCATTCGCTGTGGGACTGTTGACAGAACCGCCGACTCTGCTCTAGCATTTATTGCATTTGCACAGGCAATCAGCTGAATCCCAAAGGGACACCATGTCTCGCGCCGTTCGCACCCTGCCGTTCGCCCTGGCGATGGCCCTCCTGGCTGGCTGCACCTTTCATGAGATTGATACGTTTCCGAAGTGGTGCGAGCAGATCAAGGGCATTGACCTGGAAAAAAAATACAGCCCAGGGGGCCTGTTCTCCGTCTTGGTCAATGAAGAAGCGGTCCGCGATGACTTCGTGAAGTTCTTGAACTCCTTATACTCGGAAAACGTGCCGAATCGGACTCTGCGCATGGTTTGGCGTGAAGGCACGACGTTGCACGTCGTGAACCTTTCAACCGTCATGATAAGGGATCGCGCGAAGATAATCAGCGAGTTTAAAAAGCGGATCAGCCGGTACAACCAGAATCATTTCGTGGACAAGGGCGGCCCCTGCCTGTACGGGACAATCGCCGTGCTCTTCGACAACCTCACGATTCATTCGATGGTGACGGACCAGCGCGGGTCGAAATGGACCGACACTCCCACGGTGTTGAGCACCAGGCTCTAAACCGACTCACAGTCTTCAGGATCCTGCCGCAATACTCTCTGCCGGTTTCAACCCGGCGCCCACAGCGAGTCTCAGGAAGTCAGTGAAAGAGGAGTGGCTGGGGGACGAGGATTCGAACCTCGGTAGACAGATCCAGAGTCTGTCGTCCTACCACTAGACGATCCCCCAACCGGAAGTGTGGTAGCGCGCGTATTATCCGCAGCTCACGCCATCAAGTCAATGGCCTTCTTGAGCCGCGAGACCGTCCGGTCCCGTCCCAAAAGACACATGACATCAAAGAGCCCCGGACTTGCCGTCTTCCCCGTGAGCGCCACCCGGACAGGTTGGGCCAGCTTGCTCATCGAAAGTCCCGTCTCCGCCAACACGGTTTTGAATCCTTGCTCCAGCGCGTCGTGTTCGAACAAGGAAACCCGCTCCAGGACCGCGACCAACTTGGTAAAGGCCGGCTTCATCGCCGGGGTGAGGAATTTCTGCTCCGCTTCGGGGTCCACCGCGATTGTGTCCTGGAAGAAGGGCGTTGCCTTGTCGGCCATTTCCAGCAGCGTGTGCGACCGCTCGCGCAGGAGCACGATCAACCGTTCCAGCCAAGCGGCATCCGGTCGGTCCCGGTCGGTCAAGACCCCCTGCTTCTGCAAGAACGGGATGAGGAGATCAGCCACACGCTTGACGTCCGCATGGCGCAAGTAATGGTTGTTCAACCACAACAGTTTGTCCGGATTGAACGCCGCCGCCGACTTGGTGATGTGATCGAGCGAGAATTTTTCGATCATCTCCTGCACAGAGAACACTTCCTGATCACCATGCGACCAGCCCAACCGCACCAGGTAATTGACGAGCGCCTCGGGCAGGTAGCCCGCCTCCTGGTATTCCAGCACCGAGGTGGCCCCATGCCGCTTGGAGAGTTTGACTTTATCCATCCCAAGAATCATGGAGAGATGCCCGAACTGTGGAAGCTCGTACCCCGACGCCTGATAGAGCAGGATCTGTCTTGGCGTGTTGTTCAGATGGTCATCGCCGCGGATCACGTGGGTAATCCCCAGCAGGGCATCATCCACTACCGCTCCGAAGTTGTACGTCGGCGTCCCGCTCGAACGCATGATGATGAGATCGTCCAATTGCGTGTTATCGAAGGTCACACGCCCCTTGATGAGATCGTGCACCACCGTTCGGCCGATTTGAGGGGTTACGAACCGCAAGGCCGGCGCGATTCCGGAAGGGGGCGGCCCTGACCGACGGCGGCATCTGCCATCGTATTTGGGGAGCTCCTTCCGAGCGAGGGCCTCCTTGCGACGCGCTTCCAGTTCTTCCTCCGAGCAGTAACAGGGATAGGCCTTCCCTTCAGCAACAAGCCGGTCGGCATGCTCCTTGTAGAGCGATAAGCGCGTGGTCTGATAGATCGGTCCCTCGTCCCAATCCAAGCCTAACCATTTCAGACCATCAAGGATCGCTTGAATCGCCTCCGGTGTGGACCGTTCCCTATCGGTGTCCTCGATCCGCAGGACAAACATCCCCCTTTCGTGCCTGGCGAAGAGCCAGTTGAAAAGGGCTGTGCGGACACCTCCGATATGCAGGTATCCAGTAGGACTTGGCGCAAATCGAACCCGAACTTGGGCCATTCTACGAATCCTTCAGATCATTCTTAAGGAATTGAAACATAATATAAATATTTTACGTTGACAAGGCATTTCCCAAGATGGTATATATACCCGACCAAGTTGGTCTCCGATATGAATAGTCGGCGACTAGATTAATCGGATACATGTTCGCCGCATTTTGAAATGCTGAAGCTCTCGAAAAAAACCGATTACGCCTTGATGGCTATTCAATACATGGCCTCCCGAGAGGCTACTCGCGTGGTCAACACGAAGGAGATCGCTGAAGAGTACCACATTCCCGTTGAACTCCTTGCAAAGGTCCTCCAGAAATTGGGAAAGAAGGGCCTCATCGTCAGCCAAAACGGCCCGAAGGGCGGCTATCTTTTGGCCAAGTCCCCGACCGACATTTCGGTGCTCTCAGTCATCCAAGCGATCGAAGGCCATGTGGGGATCACCGAATGCTACCACAATGAAAACTCCCATTGCCTCCAAATGCCTCGGTGCAACATCCGAACCCCTCTGCGCAACATACAGAACAGCATCTATGCGCTGCTCGACAGTATGTCGATCGAGGACATGGGCACGTTCACCACGACCATTCAGCCGCCGCCACGATCATTCAACTACAGGCGTTAACGAAGGAGCCACGCAATGAAGTTTCCGATCTTCATGGATAATCATTCAACGACTCCGATGGACCCACGAGTCTTCGAGGCGATGCGGCCCTACTTCATGGAGAAATTCGGGAATGCCGCCAGCCGCAACCATCAATTCGGGTGGGAAGCGGAGGAAGCGGTCGAGGGCGCCCGTAAGCAGATCGCCAAGCTGATCCACTGCGACGCCAAGGAATTGGTCTTCACCAGCGGGGCCACGGAATCCGACAACCTGGCGCTCAAGGGCGTTGTGGAGATGTATAAGGAGAAAGGCAATCACGTCATCACCTGCATGACGGAGCACCGTGCGGTGCTCGACACGGGCAAGGCCCTTGAAAAGCGCGGCATCCAGGTCACCTACCTGCCGGTCGATAAAGACGGGCGCGTCAACCCCGACGACGTCCGGAAGGCCATCACGGACAAGACCATTCTCATCTCCATCATGATGGCGAACAACGAGATCGGGACGCTCCACCCGATCGCCGAGATCGGCAAGATCGCCAAGGAGAAGGGCATCCTCTTCCACTGCGATGCGACCCAGGGCGTCGGCAAGATTCCGCTGGACGTGGAGAAGCTCGGGATTGATCTCATGTCCTTTACCGCCCACAAGATTTACGGTCCCAAGGGCGTCGGCGCGCTCTACGTTCGGAAGAAGGCCCCGCGGGTCCGCCTGGTCCCGCAGATAGACGGCGGCGGCCATGAACGCGGGATGCGGTCCGGAACTCTCCCCGTCCCCTTCGTCGTCGGCTTCGGGAAAGCCTGCGAGCTCTGCGAGCAAGAGATGCCCACGGAGAGCAAGCGCCTGGCTGGCCTGCGGGATCGGCTCCAGTCCCAGATCATGGGAAGCTTGGATGAATGCTACCTCAACGGGCACTCGACCGAGCGGCTGCCGCACAACCTGAACATCAGCTTTGCGTACGTCGAAGGCGAGGCCTTGCTCATGGGCGTGAAGGAGATCGCGCTCTCCTCCGGTTCGGCCTGCACCTCGGCCACGCTTGAACCATCTTACGTGCTTCGGGCGCTGGGCGTGGGGTCTGACCTGGCCCACTCGTCCATCCGGTTTGGGCTCGGCCGTTTCACGACCGACGAAGAAGTTGATTACACGGCCAAGCGGATGGTGGAAGCCGTGACCCGGCTGCGCGAGATGTCTCCGCTCTACGAGATGGCCAAGGAAGGTATTGATCTAAAATCCGTTCAATGGGCGGTTCACTGAACGCTCGTGCTATCATAGCGGCTTAGAGAACGAGAAGGGGGAACACCATGGCATACAGCGAGAAGGTCATTGACCATTACAATAATCCTCGGAACATGGGGAGCCTTCCTAAGGACGATAAGAAGGTGGGGACCGGCATCGTCGGCGCTCCGGAATGCGGGGACGTCATGAAGCTGCAGATCAAGGTCGAAAACGACGTCATCGTGGATGCGAAGTTCAAGACCTTCGGCTGCGGCTCGGCCATCGCCAGCTCCAGCCTCGCGACGGAATGGCTCAAGGGTCGCACCGTCGAAGAGGCCGGCCAGATCAAGAACACCGACATCGTGCAGGAACTGAACCTGCCGCCGGTGAAGATCCATTGCTCGGTTCTGGCCGAGGACGCCATCAAGGCCGCCCTGGAAGACTATAAGAAAAAGGCGGCAGATGAGGCCACGCCGGCCCAAGCCGCAAAATAGAGTACGACGGCAACATAAAGAGAGGGACCGGACCCATGGACGAAACCGCGGCGGTCACGCCCGTCGTGACCTTGACTCCGAACGCCATCAAAGAAGTCAAACGTCTCCAGGCGGTGCAAGGGCTCGAGGGAGTCGCCCTGCGTCTGGGCGTCAAGGGCGGCGGGTGTTCGGGTCTTAGTTACACCGTGAACTTTGACACCGAAGTCGGACCGTACGATCAGACCTACGAGGTGGAAGACATCCGCGTCATCGTAGATATGAAAAGCGCGATCTATCTGCAAGGAACCCAGCTCGACTTTCACAAGGACTTGGTGAGCGGTCAGTTCAAGTTCAGCAACCCGAACGCCACCAAGAGTTGCGGCTGCGGGGAGTCGTTTTCAGCCTGATTCGTTCCTCCCCCTGGCCTCCGACGGGGAGAAACCGCTATACTGGGCATGGTTCTATGTGAGAGCCATGCCCGTTGTGTCTTTAGGAGTCCATCAGAGAGGCTACGTCATGGAGACCGTCAGAAAAGAGCTTCCCCTGGCACGCAGCATGTGCTGGCACTGCCAGTCCGACATCGGCGGCGAGTATTTTTGCGGCCAGTGCGTCAAGGTCCAGCCCCTGTCGAAAGACATTGACTATTTCACGTGTCTGGGCCTCCCCCGCAAGCTGAACATCGACACCGGCTCGCTGGAAACCAAGTTCTACGAGATGAGTCGGGCCTTCCATCCGGACTTCTACGAGGGCAAATCGGAAATGGAACGCACCGTCAGCTTGGCCAACTCCGCCATCCTCAACCAGGCCTATCGCACCCTGAAAGATCCCATTCAACGTGTCGAGTATTTACTGCGGCTGGAAGCCGGGTCCGCGAAGGACATTCCCGGAAAAGCTCCGACCGACCTCTTCGAAACGCTCCTGGAGATACAGGAGCACCTTGAAGCGCTTCACGCGGTCAAGGCCCGGAACAACCCGGCGACCGAGGGCATCGTCGCCCAACTCAAGACGGAAAAGAGCACGCTGGATGCCAAACGGGCGGCCCTGGAGAGCCGTTTGGCAGAGCTCTTCCATATCTGGGACCGATTGGTCGAGAAGTCGTCTCACGATCAGCCCTTCAAGGCCGAGAAGGAGCAGGCGCTGAAGGAAATGCGCGACATTCTGTCTCAACGCACTTACCTCAACACCATGCTCGCCAACATCGCGGAGGCCCTGGTGTAAATGGCGCGTATCGTCGGCATTGATCTCGGGACTACCAACTCCTTGATCGCGTACATGAACGGGAAGGCCCCCGCGGTCATCGCGGACGCCGAGGGTCACATCTTGGTCCCTTCCATCGTCGCTTATACGCCGGACGGTCTCGTGGTGGGCGATACGGCCAAGGAGCAGCTCGTCCGGAACCCTGAGCGCACCGTCTATTCGGTGAAACGGTTCATGGGGCAGGGCCTGGCGGACGTGACCCAGGAACTTCACTACTTCCCCTACAAGCTCACCGAGCAGCACGGCGTCATCCGGCTGCATGTCGGCGACAAGGCCCTCACGCCGCCGGAGATCTCGGCCATGATCCTCAAACAGCTCAAGTACCGCGCCGAGGTCTTCTTCGGGGAAGAGATCCGCAAGGTCGTCATTACCGTCCCCGCTTATTTCAACGACTCCCAGCGCCAAGCCACAAAAGACGCAGGAAAGATCGCGGGTCTTGAGGTCGTGCGGATCGTCAACGAGCCCACCGCCGCCTCGCTCGCCTATGGCCTTCAGAAGCGGAAGCAGGGCCTCATCGCCGTTTATGACCTGGGCGGCGGCACCTTCGACATCTCGATCCTGAAACTCAAAGGTGGTATCTTTGAGGTTCTGGCCACCAACGGGAATACCCACCTTGGCGGCGACGATTTCGATCGGCGCCTGATGGATGTGATCACGTCCGAGCTCAAGTCGAAACGAGGCGTTTCTGTTGAAGGCCAGCCTGCGCTCCAGCAGGAGATCCGCATCCGCACCGAGCAGGCCAAATGCGCTCTCTCCACGGACACCAGCACCGTCGTTCGCCTGCCCCTCCCCGACGGCAACGGCGAATACCGTCGCACTTTTTCACGCGCCGAGGTCGAGGCGCTCGTGCAGGACTTGGTGGAGAAGACGCTGGGACCCACGCGGCAGGCCCTTGCTGATGCCGGACTTACTCCCACCGATATTGATGAGGTCATCCTGGTCGGCGGGTCCACCAGGATGCCCCTCATTCAGCAGAACGTGCAGGCGCTGTTCGGCAAGCACCCCCACTGCGAGATCAATCCGGACGAGGTCGTGGCGCTGGGGGCGGCCGTTCAGGCCGGGATTCTGGCCGGCGGCATACAGGATATGCTGCTGCTCGACGTCACCCCGCTGACCCTCGGGATCGAGACGATGGGCGGTGTCATGAGCAGCTTGATCCGCCGTAACACGACGATCCCGACCAGCGCCAAAGAGATGTTCACCACGTTCGTGGACGGTCAGACCTCGGTGGACATCCACATTCTCCAGGGAGAGCGAGAGCTGGCCAAAGATAACCGGAGCCTGGCCCGCTTTCAGCTCAAAATTCCCGCCCTCCCCGCAGCCGTGCCCCGTATCGAGGTGATGTTCATGATTGATGCGAACGGCATCCTCAACGTCACCGCGCGAGATGTCCGCACCGGCGAGGCCCAGTCACTCGAAGTCAAACCCTCCCACGGGTTGTCGGACCAGGACGTGGAGCGCATGATCAAGGATTCGTTCATCTTCGCCCAACAGGACATCAAAGAGCGCCAGTTGATTGAAGCACGGAACGAAGCGGAGAGTATTCTGCGAGCCACCGAGAAGGCGCTCACCCGTGCCGATCGTTTGGTCAGGCCCGATGAGTTGACGACGATCCGGACAGCCGTCGCCGACCTTCAACACGCCCTGGCCGGCGACGATCATCGCCCCATCCGTCGGGCCATTGAGGCGCTGAACCAGGCGACTCATGGTCTGGCGGAGCGGTTGCTGGACAGCACACTGCGGGAGGCGCTGAAGGACAAAAAACTCTCCCAAATTCCATGACGCGAGGTCTCCCATGGAGATAGATTGGAACGACACCGAAGAGATCGCCATCCAGCTCATGGAACGGCACCCGGAGACCGACCCGTTG
>CAZITU010000025.1:0-28194 GCA_964542245.1 uncultured Nitrospirales bacterium
ACCATGGGGCCGGGAAAGATCGTGGCGTTCGGCTTGGTGAGCATCTGCCGGGCGACCTCTGCGATCGCGATGTCCTCCGGAGTGTGATGCCCGTAAGCGATGCCGACCCCCGAGGGAGGCAATTCCACGCCGAGCTGGGCAGCGGACGGCGGCATGAAGCCCGCCGGGCCAGGCACTATGATGCGCTCTTTCTCAGCAGGGAGGGTTTGCAGCAACATCATTCCCTCCCTTACGCTACTTCAACCGGAGCGGCTATCGCCTTGGTCCCACCCTTGTCGAGGTAGGTGATGCGATCGGTGATGGCCGCCTTGGGGAGTTGGTCGATCATCGTCATCGTGATCGCATGGTGCTTGGCCATATTGTCGCAGACCCACACGCACTGCGCGCATCCCTTGCAGCGGTCCACCGCCACGTACGCCGAGCCGTACTTGAGGCCCTTGTCCTTGCCCGCATTGTCGTTATAGAGAATTGTGTTGGCCTCCGGGCAATACTGCGTGCACAGCTTACAGCTCGTCGCGGCGCAGATGTCGACGTTGATATCGGCAACGAGATACATGCAGGTCTCCTCCTCTTGGGCTCAGCGGGAGGCAGCCTCGGCGGCGGCCAGATCGTCGGCCTTCTTCGCCTCAGCCCTCTCTTCAACACCCCAGCCGTGTTCCTCAGCGTAGTCCCAACCGGCCTTGATGACGGCTATGTTCTTGTCTATCAACTCCTGCTTCTGTTTGAACTTCTTCTCCACCACGCTGTCCAGCGCCGCAGTCCCGCCGGACACGACGAAGCCCTTCCCTAGGAATCGATCTTTCACGGCCTCTCCGAGCGCCTCGAGAGTCGTCAAACGGGTGATGGCCCCAATCGCGCCCATCAGCGCCATGTTCGTGGCCAAGTCAAGGCCCGCGACTTTGAGCGAGAGCTGCGTCGCCGGAATGTAATAGAGCTTGGCGTTCCGTTCCTTGAGCTCATTCGTCTCCTGCGGAGGCAACTTCATCGGCCCATCGTGGTTGATGAGGAGCACCCCGTTCTGTTTCAACCCGAAGTAGAAGGGCATCGTGTACGACTTGCCGTGCGTGATCACCTGGGGGTGGAAGATGATGCAGATGTGGGGGAAGGTGATCTCGCCGATCTCGTAAATCGGCTCGTCCGAGACCCGCACGTAGCTCTCGACCGGAGCCATGCGCTTTTCAGACCCGTAGAACGGGACGATCGTGCTCTCCCCGCCTGCTTTGATCACGGCCGTGCTCAAGATGTGTGAGCCCGTCACGACCCCTTGGCCGCCCACGCCCGCCATCCGAATGTTAAAGCGCTTTGCCATCTGTCTTCCTCCCTAATCTTTCCCCCCGCAAGAAGGGACTTGCAATTAGGCCTTCGGAAGGGCCGCCGCCGTTGCCGGCTTCGGCAGATATTCCTTGAACCCGTATCTCGTGGCCAGATATTCCTTGGCTTCGTCGGTGATGTGCTCGGAGAAGGCATACCGATCATTCTCGACGTTTTTCGCGTCTTCCATCACCTTGTCGGTCGGAATGGAATATTCGATGTTGCAGGAGGTATAGGCTTGGATGTACGTCGGCCCGACCTCGCGGGCGATCAGGACGGCTTTCTTGATCACGCTCTCGACACGCCGCGGATTGTTCGGCACGACCGTGGCCACATAGGCGCAGCCCGCCAGCTTGGCCATACCGACCATGTCCATTTTCTCGAACTTCTTACCGAGCGGGGCCATTTTAAGGACCTGGCCCTTGTTGGTCATGCCGCTCTCCTGGCCGCCGGTGTTCCCGTACACTTCATTGTCCAGCATGATCGTCGTGAACCGCTCCTTGCGGAACCAGGAATGGAGGGTCATGCTGAAGCCGATATCAGCCATGCCGCCGTCACCGGCCATCACCACCACATCCTTGGGCTTATCGCCGAACCGCAATCGCAGTCCCCGACTGAGCCCGCTGGCAACGGCACTCTGGTCCCCGTAGTTCCCATACACGAAGGGGATGGCCGCCTGGGAGATGGCCAAACGCCCGCAGCCGGCCGTTCCCACCGTGATCGTATCCTCCGGATTGGGGAAGGAGATCATCGCCAGCCGAATAAACAAGGTCATGGCGCATCCCGCACACATGGGATGCTCCTCAAGGATCTCCTTAAAGGTGCCCATTTGCGAAACGGTCACCTTCTTGCCGAAGGGACCGTGCTCCACCATATCCCGGTATTCCTTGGGCATGAACTTGTCAAAGCCGGGCGAAAACTTGACATAATCGAGACTCATATCGGTACCCTCCCTGGGTGAAGCGTGACTCCGTCGTTTTGCCGAACAGACCAGGCTAAATTCTTCTTGCCTTACAAGGAATTAAGTTGACTGCGCTCATTCCGAAAAAGCGCAGCAAGCTTAGCAAAGGCCTGAGATTCTTGTCAATGTGAAAAATGGCTGCGGACACCCCGCAAAGCCTTCACGGCTTCTCACAGTAAGCTAACCCATGCAACCAATGCAAGCAAACAGAAGACCTACTATTCTCCTATGACGGCCTAAGTCCTGCCACAGGGTTAGGTCTTTTGCCCTATAATTCATAAGTTATTGAAGTTACTCGCTCTTTGATTTAAAAAGAGCGATTCTGAAGAAGAAAGCCGTGAGCTTTCTCTTGCGCTCACTTTCTCCATTCCCTATAATCGGCGAAATTCTACACTCCCAATCCATATGTATGGCGAAACCCTGAGGGTTCTGCCTATGCCGACCACATCGAAAGTCATCACCACCGACCTTGTCGAGACGCTCAAGGGAGTCGTTACCGAACGCATAGCCGAGGCCTCCAGCCGGCACAAGTTCTGCCGGTATGCGGATCTTCGGATCGAAATCACCGAGGAGAAACGCGCCGGCGCCGAGAACGGCGACCAGAAATTCAGCAGCGAGGATTGCCGTTTCGCCTTCAGTGTCCGGGTACTTGCCGGAGACGGCGCCGTCGCACCCGGCTATTTCGGGCAGACTCTGGGCAAGGCCGACCTCGCCAGCCTGCCCTCAAGGCTGGCCACCGGCGTGAAACACGCGTACGAGCGCGCCCTCGGCAATGCCCGTGAGAAGGCATCCGCCAGGGTCAAATTCAAGGACCTTGGAGAGTCCCTCTACGATACGCGGCTTTCCCCCATCGAGGTGCACCAGGACACGGTCAAGGCGGAGTACGCCGTGGACCCTCGGCGGGTCCGAATCGAAGATATGGTCCGCTACGTCACGGAGGTCTCGCGCGCGGTCCAGGACGTGGACGGGCAGGTCAGATACAATTCCGTGGGAGCCCTGACGATGTTGACGCGGGAGCTCTTCACCAGCTCCGAAGGAGCCTGCATAGACCAGTCGTTCGCTCTGACCCAGGGCACGACGTACGTGGTTGCCGTCAGCGAAGCCGGCGACCAGGAACTGTATGATTACATCGGCCATCAACGGGGATGGGAGGTCGTCACGGAGGGCATCGTCGAAGAATATATCAGAAATCTCGACCTCCTCACCTTCGCCACGAATCTGGCCCGCGATGCCGTCAAGCTGGCCAATTCGCCGCCGCTACGGGGCTCCGACAAGGAGGTCGTGGTGGTGAGCGACCCGCATTACAACGCCCTGAAGGCCCACGAGATCATCGGGCACCCTACCGAACTGGACCGGGCGCTGAAGATGGAGACCGCGTACGCCGGTCGAAGCTGGCTGCTGCGCTCCCTGAAGGAAACACAGATCGGCAAGCAGGTGGCGTCCCCGCTCGTGACCGCCTATTCGGACCCGTCACTTCCCGGCTACGGCCACTACAAGTATGACCACGAAGGGACGCCGGCCAAGAGAGTCGTGCACATCGAGAAGGGCATCTTCAAGGGCTTCATGAACAGCCGGCAGACCGCCGCCATCCTCGGGGCTCCGCCCAACGGATCCTACATGGCCACGGAAGCGGGGCTCGTCCCCCTCATCCGCATGTCGAACACGGTCTTCGGCGCGGGGACGCGGGCACCTGGAGACATTATCCGCGAGATCGATAAAGGATACTACGTCGTGGGACACCGGGTCCCCTCAATCGCCGAGTCCCGGGAAAACTTCCGGATCTCCGCGCAGAAGGTGTACGAGATTCGCAACGGGCAGATCGGGCAACTCTACCGCGGCGGAGGCATCATGGCCGACACCAAGGACTACCTGATGAAGGTAGACGCGGTAGGCCGGGACTTCCGCCTCTACCCCATTCCGAATTGCGGGAAAGGACAACCCATGCAGAGCAGACGCCTCGGTAACGGCGGCCCCACAATGCGGAGTCGCGCCCGTCTCACGGGCATGGGATAGACGAGGCCCGCGATGGTCAGCCTCGCAACGCTCAAGCAAACGGCCGACAACGGGCTCCGGTACCTCCAACGTCAAAAGGACATCGCCGAGGCGGAAGTGTTCGTGGCCAGCAACGCCACCTTCACCGCGCGCTTAAATTACACCTCTCACATCCCCTGCAACGGGGTCGAAGAGCCGAAATCCACCGAGTCCTCCGGTCTCAGCATCCGCGCGGTGTTCCGGGATCCGAAAGGCTCGCGCGTCGGGATGGGAAGCGAACCCGGCGACCTCTCGCTGGACGGGGTCAAAGCGGCTCTGGAGAAGGCCCGCCGGGTCGCGGTCCACGATCCCGACTTTACAACCCTGCCGACTCCCTCGCTTGAGCGGCGCACCCTCACCAAGTACCACGACCCCAAGGTCATGGACCTCAAAGACGCCGATCTGGTGCATGTCGGCTGGCAACTCCTCACCCAAGCCCTCGGAGCGTTCGGAGAAGCCCCCGCGCTTCAGGCCCTGCCCAACGCCAAACGGAAACTGCGCGATCTCGGCCTCATCGTCGGTGGGGACATCACTCTCTTGCTGGAACGGATGGCCATCGGCTCATTCCGCCTCCCCAAGGTCCAGACCGACGAATCCACCTTGATCGCCTCCTTCGTGACCGCCATGGTCGAACAGAAGGGAGCGAAGGGAAGCGGCTACGCCTGCACGACCAACCTCAACAAGTTCCGGGGAGAGGCCGGCGCCGAGGCGGCCCGGAATGCCGTTGCCGCCATGGAGGGCGTGCGGATCAAGGACGGCGAGTACGCGGTGGTCCTGGGGCCCCAGCCGGTCACGGATCTCATGAACAATCTCGTATTGCCGAGCCTCAGTGTAGGTAGCTTCTATGACTGCAGTTCGACCTTCCACGGCAACCTCGGCCGGCAGGTGGCGAACGAAACCCTGACAATTTACGACCACGGGGCCCTTCCCGGCCATATGGGCAGCAAGGGTCTGACCTGTGAGGGTCTTCCGACCGGCCGGACCGATCTGATCAAGAACGGAATGCTCGTCGGCCTCCTGTCCAGTTTTTATGAGACCGAACGGATCGTGCGCGACCCGGACGCCAAAGAGAAGCTGGGCGCGCCCCCCGAGGAGTACACGAGCGCCCTGGTCCCTCGAAACGGGTTCCGGTTCTCCGGCAGCGGCGGACGTCAATTCGACACCCAGCCGTCCGTCTCCCCCACCAACGTCTTTATCGAGGGCCGGGACAAGAAAACCCTTGAGGACCTCCTGCATGAGGTCCGGAACGGCGTGTACATCGGGCGGATCTGGTACACTTATCCCATCAATGGGCTGCGAGCCGGCGACTTCACCAGCACGGTGGTTGGCGATTCATTTCTCATCAAGGACGGAAAATTGGCCGCACCGGTGAAGGCCAATACGGTCCGCATCAACGACAATATCCATCGCGTCCTGCGGAACATCATCGGCATCACCAAGAAACGCCGGGGAACGGTCGTCTGGGCGGCGGACGAGGTAGTGTACGCCCCCGAGGTCGCCGTCTCCAGCCTGAAGCTTAACGAGATCGCGAGCTACGTGGAATCGCTCTGATGGCCGTCGAGAAGCCCCAAGCCGCCAACCTGATCCAGCCCGACCGGCCGTGTACCGGCGCGCCCGGTGGAATCCACAACCGTCCGCCGATCCCCGGCGAGGGAGAAAAGGCCGAGTGCCCCAAATTCATGAGCCACGGCCCGTGCGGCGGCGTGCGGAGAGGCGGCTACTGCGAAGTCTTCCCCGACATGATGTGTCCGTGGGTCGTGATGTATTTCGAGTTAGAAAAGCTCGGCCAGACGGAATGGATGACGAGAGTATGAGGCGGCGGGGATACACGGACAAACATGCCCTGAGCGGGCTGGACGCGCGGCTGCCGGCGATCGAGACCTGGCCCAACCAATTCAAGAACTACGAGATCACGATCGAAATTCCGGAGTACACCGCCATCTGTCCCAAAACCGGCCTGCCGGACTTCGGTACGATCCGCATCGTCTACCTCCCGGACAAGCGATGCCTTGAACTGAAATCGCTCAAGATGTACATCCAAGCTTACCGCAATCTCGGCATCTTTTACGAGAACGCCGTCAATCGGATCCTCAAAGACCTTGTGGTCGCCTGCCGGCCGGTGCACGCCCGCGTCATCGGCGAGTTCACCGCGCGCGGCGGCCTCCGGAGCACCATTGAGGCCACGTTCCCGTAGGAGCCCGCGACGCCAGTTCCCGTGAACCGGAGAAGCCGAACGTAAACACGGCAGAATGGGCGGCAGGGCCTGTGCTTCGTGCGCACCCGCCACAACGACCTGATCGTCCCGTTAAACTAATTATTAAGGCCGGAGAGGGTCCCGTCCCGGATGGTCATTTGGAGGAACCGGGCGTAGTCAATCATCAACCGAGGCGGAGCGGCCCCGAACAAGCTATCCACGAGGTCAAGCTCCCGCTTACTCAAGAATTCGGGTCGGTCGAACAGTAGAGTCATGCGCTGCGGCGCAACCGACACCTCCGGGTCCTGCCGGTCGTACGCCGGCACGCCGGGAAGCACATCCACCCGATTCTGGTAGTTGGCAAGGGTGATATGCAGCAGCCGGCCCTTCACGAAGATCGTACCCGAGGTGATATCTCGGCGAGAGTCCGACCGTCGCTGGGCCACGTAAAACACAATCCGCTCGCGAGGCCCCGCCCGCTCCAGCGCCTCAACCAGCGACGGCACCACCCGGCCCAGCGAGGATTCATCAAAGAGCGGCAGCGGCTTCAGCGGACCCGCGATGAGGACCTGCAGCCAATTCGCCTTGAACTGGACCTGGACTGCCTGCAGCACGGTAGCAAGCTCCCGCGATGAGACGCGCACCGGATGGTCGTAAGAGGGCAGGGTCCCGGTGGCCACCGTGACCGCCACCTCGCTCTCGACCGGCGCGACGGTCACAAGGTAGCCGCAGGACGTCGCCAGGCCGGCGACGAGCACGATCGTCAGAAGGCGACCTATCCCCCGACACTCGGCGCGGTCAATCCAACGGGTCATGGTTTGTCTTTGGCCTTCGGAGCGGTCTTCGGCTTCGCTTTCACCGCCGGCGCATTCGTCGGTGCCGTTTTCTTCGTCGCTCCTTTAGCAGCAGCCGCTTTTTTCAGGTCCTCGATCTGGACTTCCAGACGAGTCACCTGCTCATCCTTGGTCATCACGATGTCCTGCATCAGTTTGAGACGCTCCTCGAGGGAGGAGACCTGCTCCTCCAGTTTCTTGGCCGCAGCCGCCCCAGCCGCGAGGCGCTTGGCCTCTTGGTCCTTCGTGACAACCTGCGAACGCAGCGATTCGACCTGACGACGGAGGTCGTTCATCTCCGCATCCCGCTCGCCCGCGACTTTCCCATTACCCCCGGCGCAGGCCGCGAGCAGGATCGCCAACATGCCCACTAGTCCGACCACGCGATTCATTGGATTCATGATCCCTCCTTCACGGTGATGGCCATCTCGATTCGCTCCAATGGGTTGTCGTTGCCGTCTTTTTTGGCGTTCAGGATCGCATCCACGGTCTCCAGTCCCCGGGTCACCTCCCCGAATACCGTGTACTGCCAGTCCAGGCTCCCGCAATCGTCGGCGCAAATAAAGAACTGCGAGCCCGCGCTATTCGGGTCGTTCCCGCGAGCCATGGACAACGTCCCCCGACGATGCGGGCGGCTGTTGAACTCAGCCGGGATTGCATAGCCCGGCCCTCCGAGACCGTGGGTCGCCCGGTTCTGGGTCTTGCTGTTCGGGTCACCCCCTTGAATGACCTTGAGGCCGGGCGGATGCACCCGGTGAAACGTGGTGCCGCTGTAGAAGCCGACACCAGCCAGTTTCAGGAAGTTCTCGCAGTGACGCGGAGCCACGTCGAAATAGAACCGCAGCTCAATCTCGCCGAACTTGGTGCCGATCACCGCTCGCGTATCTTTCTTGTCCATCGGACCCGTAAAGTCATGCGATTGATTAATGCGCCGGACCCACGGGCTTACGCGCGGTGCCGATCCCCTGGTTCATGGAAGCCCAGTGCGCGCCGGCGTCGTCCGACTTGAAGACGCCGCCGCTGGTCCCGGCATACAGCGTTCCGTCTTTGCCCACCACAAAGGCCTGGATCGAGCGTTCGGTCAGCCCATGGTTGATCGGAGCCCAACTCTTGCCCCGGTCCACGCTCCGGTACATCCCCTGCCCGGTCCCCACGAACCAGGAAGATCCACCGATCACCATTTCCCTGATGGAGGCATTCTCCAATCCCCTGCTGATGGCCCGCCACGACCCCCCTTGATCACCACTCACGTACACGCCGTTATCGGCGGTCCCGGCATACAGGTCGCCTGCCTCGTCCACAGACAGCGCGCGGACGAAGTTCTCCGGCAACCGATCCCGTGGATGCGAGAGCTGCGAGGCGGTGATCCGAATCCACTTGGTCGTGCCGTGGAGCTTGCGATAGATCCCCATTCCCGTGGTCCCGGCATACATCGTGCCTTTGGCGTCCACGGCCAGGGACCGGACCAGGAGGTTGCTCAGCCCCTCGTTGTCGGCCGTCCACCGCTCCCCACCGTCCGTGGAGCGATAGACTCCGGACCCGGTTCCCGCATACAGCACTCCATGGTGGTACATCAACACGTGCGTTTCCAGGCGATCCAAGCCGGTGTTCATCGCCGCCCAGGACTTGCCCCCATCCCGCGTCCGGAACACGCCGCCCCGAAGCGTCCCCGCATAGACGGCCTTGCCCGGCCCGACCATGATGACGTATACGAAAGGATCCGTCAGCCCCTCGTTCACCGGTTGCCAAGCCTTTCCTCCATCCTCGCTCTTGAAGATTCCCTTTCCGAAGCTTCCGGCATAGACCATCTGCCCCTCTCCCAGGACCAGCGATTGGATGCTGACGAAGGTTTCCGGGGTCTGGGCCGAGGATGATCCTCCCATCCCGGACTGGCCGACCATGCCGGCCAGGCTCATTGCGAGGAAAGCCCGTATCGCCACGGTCGTTCGGTTCATCAGACGACCCGCTTCCCCGCCGTCCCCACGGGCATCTCAGACGTCACATCATTGCCGGTGCCTTCTCCAGTCTCAGCCGTCGGGCGGACGGACGGACGCCCGAACACGCGTGCGCTCAGGATGCCAATTTCGTAAAGGATGATCAGCGGCACTGCCATAAGCAACAGGTTGAAGAGGTCCGACGTGGGCGTGAGAATCGCCGAAAGAATCAGGTTCACCATGATGGCGTGCTTGCGGTACCGGGCCAGGAGGTCCGGGGTGATCACGCGCAACCGGGACAGCAGGGTGATCACGAGCGGCAGCTCGAAGGCCACGCCGAAGGTCAGCAGGAACTTCACATTGAAGTCCACGTAGAATCCGACGCCGAGCAGCGGAACCAGCGCACGGTCGAGGCCGAATTGGAGCATGAACTGAAGGGCCAGAGGGACGATCACGAAATTGGCGAAGGTCACCCCCAGAGCGAAAAACGCCGATGCAATGGCCAAGAAGGGAATGATCCACCGCTGTTCGCTCGGCAGCAGGGCCGGCTCAAAAAATTTCCAGAGATGGTACACGATGATGGGCATGGAGAGCGCCGTGCCCCCGAGCAGCGCCACTTTGATGGCGGCGAAAATGGCCTCGGCGGGCGCATAGAAAATGAGGTCGTCGGGATAGGGCTTCTTCAGCCAGGCGATCATGTCATTGGCGTATGGAAACGTGATCACGCACGCGACGAGGAAGGTAAAGCCGCACCAATAGAGCCGGCGTTTGAGGGAAGAGAGGTGGCGTTGTAACGGGGTTCGGACCGGCTCGCCGGCCACAGCTTGTCCTCTTGCCTGTCCCGTCATGCTCCCCACCACGCCTCGCTCTACCCCGCTCAGGACCGCTCGGTTGAGACAGGCCGGTTGTGTTTAAAGACACGCAGGATCTCGGCCATCTTATCCTTGGTCGCGAGTTTTTCCAACTGGATGTGTTTCTTCCGCATCTCCTCCTCGGGCGTCAGGATGTGGAGCTTCGTCAGCTCGGCAAGTTGGGCTTCAAGCCGTTGGTGGGTCGCTTCCAGAGTCTGGAACTCGGGGGTTTCTTTACGGACCAACTCCAAGATGGTCGGATCTTCACTCAACATCGTGTCCCCTCCTTTCTCAAGAACCATGATCACGGCATCCTCACGGGGATAGTCGTAATATCCCCGCCGAACATCCTTTCTGACAAAGCCGAGGTCCTCATACAGAGCGATGGCGGCCGAGTTCGAAGCCCGAACTTCCAGCAGAGCCATCCTGACGCCCCGCGACGCACCGACCGACAGGGCGTGCCGGACCAGCCGCCGCGCGATCCCCCGGCGCCGAACCTCCGGTCGAATTGCCAGGTTCATCATGTGCAGTTCCTCGAAGACCACCCAGAAGATCACGTACCCCAAAAGCGCACCTGCCGGAAGCGTGGTCCCGTACCCGGCGTCTCCCGCCCGAGCGACCAAGTTCGTCGCAAAGGCATTGCCTTTTAGCTCGCCGAGGAACATCTTGCGCGTCCACGGTTCCCCGAAGGACGCCCGCTCCAATTCCAGGACCTCGTCGAGGTCGCTCTCCTGCATTGACACCAGTGTGAAGCGCCCCTCGTCCTGGACTGCGCGCACCTCTCTCACCTCGCGACCTTGGCTAGCGGTGACTTCACGAGCCCCTTCTCCCAGTTCACCTCGGCCTCGGCCCGACGCAGATAGACCAGCACAACCTCGGCGTTCGGCCGCTGATCCGGATTCGTCCCTTTGGCACAGACAAGCTGCCGCATACCCGCCCGCGCGACTACTGCAGCGGAAGGAACGGCGTGGAGCCCTTTTTCCGTCAAGACGGCGCGAGCCCCGAAGGCGGCCGTAAGACGCTCCCGGTAACGCGCCGCACCGTTGCCGATCAGATGCGCCGTGCCTTCAACGGCGGCCGCCACCGCATCGGGAGCCAGAACGGCATCGGCGCTCAGCCGTTCGAGGCGCTCGCCGCGCCACCGGAAGAGAGCCATGTACACCTCGCCACGGTACGCGTCAAGGAGGGCGCAGATCGTGATGTCCGGACCAGCCGGGACGGAATATCCCTCGGCCAGGACCTCCAACGTGGATACTCCCACCAGCGAGGCTCCCGTCCCGAGCGCGAGGCCCTTAGCGGTCGCCAGCCCTACCCGCAACCCGGTGAAAGACCCCGGACCGACGGACACCGCCACCGCGTCCAGGTCCTTGGGCGCGACTCCGGCTTTTCGCAGCACGTCGTCCACCGCGGGCAATAACCGCCCGCCGCGGGTGCCCTCGGCAAGGTAGGAAACCTCGCCCACGCAACGCTCATCTTCGACAAGCGCCACGCCTTGCGCGAGGGTCGCAGACTCGATGCCGAGCACCCGCATCAGCCGTCTCCCTTCGGCGCGGCCTGCTCCGCCTTCGGCTCAGGTCCCAGGCTCCCCCAATCTTGAGGCGTCAACTCCGGATTCGGAACGATCTCGCGGAACGTCAGCACAAGCACGGTCTGGCTACGTACGTGCTCCGCCCGGACGAGATACGGCCGCATGAGCCGTCGGCCTGCCGCCGAGCCGACCGCGCGATAGTCTTGAAACATGACCGTCGCGGTGAGCTCCCCGGACGCGCCAAGGAACTCCTGGCGGTTGACTTCCAACGTGCCGCGGTCAACCCACAGGCGGCGCGCACCGGCCTCACCGATTCCCGTGGGAATCACATCCAGCACGTACTGACCACCCTCCTCGCGAAGAGCCACATGGTCCGTCGGCGAAATCGAAAAGCCGCTCAGGTTTCCCAGCGTCGCCTGGAGACCCAGCGTGATCGGCGCCCCCGAACCAATTTGGCGGTCCAACTCGGCTACGCGCCCCTTCTGCGATTTCCCATTCATGGGGAACTTGACCTGATAGAAATCATCGGCCAACAGGAGATCGAAAAAAGGAATGCCGATCCTCGTAAAGGTCTGGAGACGGATGGAGCCGGGGCGTTGGTACACGAGCGCCGCCTCCAGGCGTTGGGGCCCTTTGAGAGTTCCACCCGTCGTTTCGACCGAGAACTGCGCCTTCATGGTTTGGATCGCGGCCCCTCGCTCCTGGAGCAACGCGACCAACTCTTCCGCCGTGACCGCGGCCGGAGCAGGCGGAGTGGATGGAACCATAGGCGCCCTGGCGCACCCGGCAAGGAGGGCAAGTCCAACCATGAAGCTCAGGCACCTTACTTTACGCGAGCGCCGCATCCAAAGCCTCGCCTATTTCGGTGACGCCGATCACCTCTATTGACTCCACCGGCGGCAATTTCACGAGGTTCCGCTCCGGCAACAGGCAACGTTGAAAACCCAATTTGGCCGCCTCCCGCAAGCGCGTTTCCGTCTGTCCCACCGCGCGGATCTCGCCACCGAGACCGATCTCGCCGAAGACTACCGTCGTAGGAGCGATCGGCCGGTTCCGCAAGCTGGAGGACACGGCGGCGACGATGCCGAGGTCCAGCGCCGGCTCGTCAATCCGGAGTCCCCCCACCACATTGACATAGATGTCCTGCCCTCCCAAATTCAGACCCATCCGTTTTTCCATCACCGCCACGAGGAGGGCGATGCGGTTCCCATCCACCCCATTCGCCATCCGGCGGGGCATGGCGAAGCCGGTGGGCGACACGAGGGCCTGCAGCTCGACCAAAATCGGCCGCGTGCCCTCAAGGCTTGCGACCACCACCGATCCCGTCGCCTTCTTGGGGCGCTCGGAGAGGAACCAGGCCGAGGGGTTGGCGACCTCCCGGAGTCCGGCGTCCGTCATCTCGAAGACGCCGATCTCGTTGGTGGACCCGAAGCGGTTCTTGACCGCCCGCAGGATGCGATACGCATGGCCCTTTTCACCCTCAAAATACAGGACCGTGTCCACGATGTGCTCCAGCGTCCGCGGGCCGGCGATCGCGCCATCCTTCGTCACGTGCCCGATCAGAAAGACCGGGGTACCGTTCCGCTTGGCGTAAAACATCAACTGGGCGGCGACCTCCTGAACCTGGCTGATGCTGCCGGGCGCCGACGTGAGGTGGCTCGTGTAGGTGGTCTGGATCGAATCCACCACCAGCGCCGCCGGGTCCGTTGCTTGCGTGGTCTTGAGAATCTCCTCGAGGTTGGTCTCAGGCAGGATCAGAAGGGCCTCCGACTCGATCCCAAGCCGCTCGCACCGCATTTTGATCTGGCTGGGCGACTCTTCACCGGAAACATACAAGACCCGGTCGGAACGCTCCGCCAGGCGAGGGAGGATTTGAAGCAGCAGGGTTGTCTTGCCGATGCCGGGATCGCCGCCGATGAGAACCACCGACCCGGTGACGACACCTCCGCCCAGGATCCTGTCGAACTCGCCGACGTTCGTGGGGAGCCGAAGCTCATCCCCTGATTCAATCGCCGCCAGCGGGAGCGGCCCGGTAGGCCCGCCGACCCCACGAGGGCGCCCCTTCCCGGTTTCGGGAGGCCGCTCTTCCTGCATACTGTTCCAGTTCTTACACTCTGGGCAGCGCCCCAACTGGCGCGGGTTTTGGTACCCGCAGTGCCGGCAACGGAAGGTCGTCTTGGGTCGCGTCACGAAGGACAATTTCCCGGGCACGGGTCGTGCCCGTAATCATAAAGGAGCGTCCCCAAAAGGTCAATCACAGGACCGACTATTCGGTATACACGAGCAGTTGGACGCCGATCATCAGGACGAGGCCAGCCCAGGCGAGTTCCCAGCCGGACCTGGCACTCGCCACCTGACTGCGCGCCTTCACGACCTTGCACGAGCCGGCCGCAATCGCCAGCGTGCCCATGACCATATGGTTCAGCGCGATCTTGTGCGCCGCCGGATGCGCTCCATGACTGTGCAGGAACAGCATGATCCCCCCGAGAACGGCGAACGCCGGAAGCGGTATCCCCCAAACGGTGTGCTCGATCCGCTGCCCTCGCCTCAGCATCTCGATGGCTCCCACCCCCAGCAGAAGGAAGGCGTACAGCTTGTGCTGAACCGTCTCGAAATCTCCGGTCACAAAGCTCTGGAGGAAGCTCTGCGATCCGATCGGCCAAGCGTCGTGATCGCTCCAGATCATGAGGAACATTCCCGCAGCCAGCATCGCAACCGGCAACAAGAACCGCGTCCAAGCCAGCATGGCGACCCCCAACGCCGTGCGGAGCTCGCTCAGCCCGATCAGAAGGACGAACACCCCGGCCAGGTGATGGTTGAATTCAGAATAGGCCTTTCCTTCGGCAGACCCCTCCCATCGGTCGCCGGGACCGATCGCCGCGCCGTGTTGTTGATGCGGCGGATCGGGCGCCGCATCATGGTGTTGCGCAAACCCGGGCGCCGCCAGCAGGACGGCAATCGCCACCGCCACGAAGAGATGGACAAGCGCATTACGATAAGAGCTGTTGAGCGACATCGGTCCAATCCTTGGTTTTGATCGTTTTATCCGGCCACTTCTCCTTGGGGGACGCTCCCGGAGAGACGATCGCCTTCACCCCCTTGGCCAACAAAGCCTTGGCCTCGTCGGCGGTTCCGACGAGGCCCCCTTTGATATTGCTCCACCCCTCGCGCTGCCAGGCCTCCAGTTCGCGGGCCAGTCCCCGAGACCCTCCCTTCAAAAGGAAGATGGGACCGGCGGGCAGCCGATGTTGGTTCGCCCACCGCCGGAGCTCCGACAACTCCATCCGATCGGCGGCGGTCACGTAGATCAGGTTCGCGTGCCGCGTCACGGCGGAAAGGGCCTCGATAGCCTTGCCATCCGGGGGCTGAGCCTTGGCTCCGAAGTCCGGCATCGGAAGACCGACAGCAGGCCCGCGGGACCGAGGCACCAGGGCGGAAAGAGCGCCGATGATAATAGGCCGTTTCCGGTTCCAGATGAAGACCCTCGCCGTGGACTCAGGCGCCGTGACTCTCCGCGTATCCTCCACCCGTACCGTCACGGCCGCAACCCCGAAGGCTGACGGCACAAAGGACTTGACCGCTCGCCCATCGCCGCCGGTCATCGCCCGGCCCAAGGCACGGCCTTCGTGCAAAAAGAGCAAGACCTCGCCACCCAGCGGTGCGTGGGTGAATAGGGCCTCTTCCAGCAAATCCGCGACCAGGCTGACTTGCTGCCCGGGCACGGCCATCGAGTCGTAGAGAATCAGGCGGCCGTTCTTGCTCCCCTTAGATGATGCCATGCCCGCGCCGGACGAACGAGAACACATCGAAGGCGGAGAAGATCCCGAGCGCCATGAACACGGCGTCGGCCAGTTCGAATGCCCCAGTAAAATGGACATAGAGGAGGACTGCGCTCGGCACCGCAAACCACAGTCCTCGCCACAAACCCAGGAAGATATGGCCCAGCCCGGCCAGGACCAGGCTCAGGGCTGCGACGAAAAGGGCTTTTCCCATTACGAGATATTAACGACTGACTCGCGTCCTTTTGGTTTGACCTCGTAGGGGCACGGCATGCCGTGCCCCTACATCCAATTTCTTGGCGCGGGCCTCTTCGAGCCGGGCCTCGGCCAGCTCGTCGGCGGCCTGGGCGGTCGTGACGCCCCGCACACGAGCCGTGGTGAACACCTGTCTCAGAATAGTAGGAATTTGCTGGACCAGCCGTTCGGCCTGACCCCGGTCGTACCCTTTGCGGCCCCCCTGCAATCCCACTGAAATGTTCATGATCCCGCCGGCGCTGACCACATAGTCCGGCGCGTAGAGAATACCACGCTCCGCAAGCCGGCCGGCATCCGCCGGCTGCTCCAATTGGTTGTTGGCGCTTCCCGCGATCGCCCGGCACCGCAGCCTGGGTATGGTCTTGCGATTGAACACCCCGCCGAGGGCGCACGGTGCCAGGACATCGCATTCGGCCTCCAGTATCTCCGCAGGCTCCACCCGCCACGCCTCAAATTCGCGCCGGGCGAGGGCGACACGCTGAAAGTCCGTGTCGGCAATGACGAGGCGCGCCCCGGCCGTGGCCAAGAGCTCCGCCAGGTGGTAGCCCACCTTGCCCACCCCCTGGATTGCCACGGTCCGGTTTCGGGGCGAGGAGATCCCATGGATTTCTCTAAGGCATGTCTCAATCGCATAGAACACGCCCTTCGCGGTGAGCACGGACGGATCCCCGCTTCCGCCTTTCTTCTCAGATGTTCCGGTTACATATTTGGTTTCCTTCCGAACGACCTCCATGTCGGCAACGGTCATGCCCACATCTTCGGCCGTCAGATAGCGCCCGTTCAAGCTCTCGATAGCGCGACCGAGCGCCCGCAACAGGCCTTCGCTCTTCTGCCGGCGCGGGTCCCCGACCACCACGGCCTTCCCACCGCCGAGGGGGAGTCCTGCAACCGCGGCTTTGTACGTCATCGTCTTGGCAAGCCGCAGCACGTCCTGAAGAGCCTCGTCCGTCGAGGCGTAGGGCCACATGCGGATACCGCCCAGGGCCGGGCCGAGCACCGTGCTGTGGACGGCAATGATGGCGCGCAGCCCCGATTCCCGGTCGTGGCAGAAGACCACCTGCTCGTGGCCATCGCGGCGCATTTCCTTCAGAACATCCATCGTCGAGCGAATATAGCATGAGGAGCTGAGTAATCGGAAGGCGGGCCGCTCCCCATGGGACTCTCCGCGTTGACAATACTGGGGGTCCCCTGTAGACTGAGGCCTCAATTTCACTGTCCATCAGGCAGGGCTTCCTCCCCCCATGACCAAGGGAACCGCATCCGCGCTCGAACACCTGTCGGAGGCCGAACTTCAGGCCCTCCTGGACCCCGACCTGCTTCCTCAACACATCGCCATCATCATGGACGGGAACGGCCGGTGGGCCGCCCAGAGAGGACTGCCCCGGATGGCCGGCCACACCGAAGGGATCAAGTCCGTCCGAGAGATGATCACCCTCTGCCGCGACCTCGGCATCAGGGCGCTGACGATTTATGCGTTCTCCCAGGAAAACTGGAAACGGCCGGTCCCCGAAATCAACGCACTCATGCTGCTGCTTGAACAGTACCTTCAGATGGAGATGGAAGCCCTCATCGAAAAAGGCGCCCGGTTCCGCGCGATCGGACGGGTCAACAGCCTGCCTGAGTCGGCCCGGGCATGGGTCAGAAAAGTGGAGCAGGCGACCGCGCACCTCGACACGCTCAACCTGACCGTCGCGCTGAGCTATGGAGGGCGCTCGGAGATCGTGGACGCCGTGCGCCGACTCGCCGAGGACGTAAAGGGACACGTGGTCGAACCCGACCAGATTGACGAGGCCCTGCTCGAAGGCTATCTCTCCACGCACGGACTTCCGGACCCTGATCTCCTCATCCGGACCAGCGGCGAGACCCGGATCAGCAACTTCCTGCTTTGGCAGCTTGCCTATACCGAGATGTACTTCACCCCCACCCTGTGGCCGGATTTCCGCAGACGCGAAGCCTTGCTGGCCCTGCACGAGTACCAGGGACGGGAACGCCGTTACGGCCAAATCCAGGATCCTCTCCGCGATCAACTGGACAACACCCTCGGTAAAAGGCCCGCCTAGTGGATCGTCGCCGGGTCTACTCGGCACTCGTCTTCTTCCCGTGCTTCTACGTGCTGGTGCGGTATCTCCCGCCCATGGCCTTTTCCGGCTTCGTCGCCGCCGGTGTGTTCCTCGCCCAATACGAGTACTATCGCTTTCACTTTCCCGAACGCTGGTCGCCACCGATGGGGCTTGGACTGGGGCTTGGGCTTCTAGTCACGGCCGGGTTTGCCCTTCCCGGGCTCCTGTCCGACACCGCGAACATCAGCTTCATTGTCGCAGCGGTTCTCTTGAGCCAGCTCCTGGCGGGACGCGAGATCAAGTCCGGATTCCTGGACACGGCCGTCGTCGCATTCGGGGTCTTTTACATCGCCTGGCTCCTCGGCCATCTGATCCTGCTGAGGCGGCTCGATGAAGGGATCGCCTTGACCTTCTTTCTATTCTTGGTGACCTGGGCCAACGATACCGGAGCGTACTATGTCGGATCACTGTGGGGCCGTCGCCCGCTGGCCCCGCGCATCAGCCCTAGGAAAACGTGGGAAGGCGCAGGAGGTGGGCTTCTCTGTTCCGTCGCAGCGGCCTTCATCTGCCGGGCGTGGTTCCTGGAATCGCTGAACGCGGTGGACACGCTCCTGATCGGCCTGCTGGTGGGCATGACGGCCCCCCTCGGCGATCTCTGCGAATCCGTCCTAAAGCGCGGTGCCGGCGTCAAGGACTCCGGCGCGCTCATTCCCGGACACGGCGGCATCTTGGACCGCGTGGACAGCTTGATCTTTACGACCCCGGCATTCTACTATTACCTGCTTTCCGTCCGAACGCCGTAAGGAGAAGTCGCGGTATGAAGCAGATCGTCATCTTGGGGTCTACCGGGTCCATCGGGACCAACACGCTGGACATTGTCGCCAAGTTCCCGGGGAAGTTCCGGGCCGTCGGGCTCACGGCCGGAACGAACGTCGAGAAGCTGGAAGAGCAGGTTCGGACCTTTTCGCCGGCGGTCGTGGCTATGTCCGACGAAGCCGCAGCCGACCGGCTTCGCGCCCGGTGCAAAGGGCTCCGGACGACGATTCTGAGCGGCGTGGACGGGTTGGTGAAGACCGCGACCCTGACGGAGGCCGATCTCGTCATCTCAGCCATCGTGGGAGGCGCAGGACTCGTTCCGACGCTGGCCGCTATCCGGGCCGGGAAGTCCATCGCGCTGGCCAACAAGGAGCCGATGGTGATGGCGGGCCGGCTCATGCAGGAAGAGGCCCGCAAGGCCCGCGTCCGCATCTTCCCGGTGGACAGCGAGCACAGCGCCCTCTTCCAATCCATGGAAGGACACCGTATCGAAGACATCCGCCGGCTCATCCTGACCGCCTCGGGCGGCCCGCTCTGGGAGATGACGCGAGAACAGATGCGCGAGGTCGTGCCGGAGCAGGCTCTCAGGCATCCCAACTGGAAGATGGGCCCCAAGATCACCATTGACTCGGCCACGTTGATGAACAAGGGCCTGGAGGTCATCGAAGCACGCTGGCTCTTTGACATCCCTGCCTCGCAGATCGAGGTGGTGGTGCACCGCGAAAGCATCATCCATTCACTCGTCGAGTACGCGGACCGGTCGGTGATCGCCCAGCTCGGTCTCCCCGACATGCGAACGCCGATCGCCTACGCCATGAACTACCCGGAACGCATCCCGCTCGACCTCCCGTCACTCGATCTGGCTCAGGTCGGCACGCTGAGCTTTTGCAACCCCGACCACGAGCGGTTCCCGTGCCTGGGGTTCGGCTACGAGGCGTTGCGGACCGGAGGCACGATGCCCGCCACCTTGAATGCCGCCAACGAGGTGGCCGTGCAGGCCTTCCTGGATCGCCGAATCGGGTTCCTTGGGATCGCCGAGACGATCCGCCGGACGATGCAGGCGCATACTCCGGTCGAAGTTGTCACCCTCGACGACGCCTTGACCGCGGACGCCTGGGCCCGCTCGAAGGCCGCCGAGATCGTCGGATCCCTGCCGGCAACCGCCGTGGTACAATAATCGGCGAACACCACTGTGTTACACTAGGAGCATCATGCAAGCCATCCAACATTATGGGTTCTATGCCGCTGCGTTCGTCGTCGCCCTGGGGGCGCTCGTGGCTTTCCACGAGTTCGGCCACTTTTGGGTGGCCAGGCGCTGCGGGGTGAAAGTTCTGAAGTTCTCCATTGGGTTCGGGCCCAAACTCGCCGGTCGGCAGATTGGGGAGACTGAGTACGTCATCTCGGCGATCCCCCTCGGCGGCTACGTCAAGATGCTGGGCGAGGACATCGGCGAGGAGGTGAGCGAGGAAGACAAGCGGCGGTCGTTCGCTCACGCTCCTCTCGGCAAGCGCTTCGCCATCGTCGCGGCCGGCCCGGTCTTCAACCTCGTCCTGGCCTATCTCATCTTCACGGCTTGGCTTGCCGCCGGCGCGCCCTTGTTCGTTCCTTCATTCACCGACTTGGCGCCGATCGTGGAGTCGGTTGTGGCCGGCTCTCCCGCTGAGGCCGCGGGCGTGCGCAAGGGCGACAAGATCGTCCAGATCGCCGACAAGCGCATCACCACCTGGAACGAAATGACGGACCTCGTCAAGCGCAATCCAGGCAAGCCTCTGCCGGTCATCGTCGAGCGCGAGGGCCGAACCGAGACCCTGACGATCACGCCGGCTTCCCGTAAGGAGAAACTGGCGGATGGGACCGAAATGGAGGTCGGCCAAATCGGGATCACCAAGGTAAACAAGGCCGTGCTCCGGAGCGAGAACCCCGTGGCGGCGCTCGCGGACGGCCTGGAGGCTACATGGGGGTGGACGAAACTGACCGTGGTGGGCATCGCCAAGATGATCACCCGCGAGATCTCGACCGACAACATCGGCGGGCCCCTCACCATCGCCAAGATCTCGGGGGACGCGGCGGCTCAGGGTGTTTCCAACTACCTCTTCCTGATCGCCATCCTCAGCGTCAACCTCGGCGTCCTGAACCTGCTCCCGATCCCCGTCCTCGACGGCGGCCACCTGGCGTTCTTCACGCTGGAAGCGATCATGCGCCGGCCCGTGAGCATCCGCAGCCGCGAGGTCGCCCAGCAAATCGGACTCTTCCTGCTGATCTGCTTGATGCTCTACGCCTTCCGCAACGACATTCTGAACGTCTGGCCGAAGTAATGCGTCAGTCACAATTCCTCATCCCTACCTTGCGGGAGGACCCTGGGGAAGCGGAAATCGTAAGCCACAGACTGATGCTGCGCGCCGGCCTGATCCGCAAAGTCGCCGCGGGCATCTACACCTACCTGCCGCTGGGCTTGCGCGTGATCCGCAAGGTCGAGCGCATCATACGGGAAGAGCTGAACAAGGCCGGGGCGCAGGAAGTGCTCATGCCGATCGCATCCCCGGCGGAGCTCTGGCAGGAAACCGGCCGCTGGGACTTCTACGGCAAGGAACTCTTTCGGCTCAAGGACCGTCACGAACGGGATTTCTGCCTCGGCCCGACGCACGAGGAAGTCATCACCGACCTGGTCCGCCGCGAGGTGCGCTCCTACCGGCAGCTCCCGGCCAACTTCTACCAGATCCAGACCAAGTTCCGAGACGAAATCCGGCCGCGCTTCGGCCTGATGCGCGGGCGCGAATTCATCATGAAGGACGCCTACTCGTTCGACGCCGACGAGGCCGGCGCGAAGGAGAGCTACCGGAAGATGTACGAGGCTTACAAGGCCATCTTCGCGCGCTGCGGACTCACCTTTCGCCCGGTCGAGGCCGACACGGGCCTGATCGGCGGGACCTCCTCGCACGAGTTCATGGTCCTGGCCGACACCGGCGAGGAGGGCATCGCCGTCTGCGACGCCTGCGACTATGCGGCGAACCTGGAACGCGCCGAGCTACAGGAGCACGCGCACAAGCCGCCTCCGGAAACCCTGCGGGACAAACGGCTCGTTCCCACTCCGGGCCAAAAGACCGTGGAGGAGGTCACGGCCTTCCTCAAGGTGTCTGCCGCACAGCTCGTGAAAACGCTCCTGTATCTTGCCGACGGCAAGCAGGTGGCGATCCTGGTGCGCGGCGACCACGCCGTCAATGAGGTCAAGGTGAAGAAAGTCCTGGGGGCAACGGACCTGGTTATGGCCGACCCGGCCACAGTGGAGAAACTCACGTGCGCGCCGGTGGGGTTCGCCGGACCCATGGGATTATCCGGAGTGCGCCTCGTGGCCGATTTAGCTTTGAAAGGTTTGGTCAACGTTGTCGTAGGCGGAAACGCCGCCGACAGGCACTGGGTAGATGTCACTCCCGGCCGAGATTTCACGCCCGACCGCTACGCCGATCTCCGCTACGCCGTGGCGGGCGACGCCTGCCCCCGATGCACAAAGCCGATGCGGATCGTTCGCGGCATCGAGGTCGGCCACGTATTCATGCTGGGGACCAAGTACAGCGAGAAGATGAAGGCCGTCTACCTCGACCAGAAGGGCCAGGAGCAGGCCATCGTGATGGGGTGTTATGGAATCGGCGTGGGGCGGACCGCCGCCGCCGCCATTGAACAGAACCACGACGCGAAGGGCATCATCTGGCCGGCGCCGATCGCGCCCTACCATGTGCACATCCTACCGCTCGGTGACAAAACAGGGAAGGTCCTGACGATGGCCCACACACTGGAAGCAGACCTGGAGAAAGCCGGGATCGAGGTGCTGCTGGATGACCGGGACGAGCGTCCCGGGGTGAAGTTCAACGACGCCGACCTGATCGGCTGCCCCTACCAGGTGGTGATCGGCGAAAAGGGCCTCGCCCAAGGCCAGGTCGAGCTCAAGGAGCGCCGCACCGGTACGGTCACGAAGCTCGCGCCAGCCGAGGTCGCAGGCCGGCTTGCCGAACTTCTCGCTCCTACGCTCACACCAGCCTAGCCATCACCGCTCGGAAGTCGCGCAAGTCCTTCAGGTATTTCTGGATCACCTCGTAGACCTGCCCGTAATCAACCTTCCAGTACACATGGACCAGCAGGTTGCGAAACCGCGCCATCTGTTGAAGGCGACCGGCCAGGTCCGCTGATAGGAGTCCGGCTTCCCGGAGAAGGCCAAAACACTCGGCGTGCTCTTCAGGCACCTTCCGCAATCGCTTGGCTGAGACGTGATAACACAACGCCAACGCCGCCTCGCAAGCGATGAGGAGGCGATGACAGGCGATATCAATCGTGTCTTGATTCGAGAGGAATTCCTCGCGACTGAGGGATTGGAACTGCTCCAACCGCTTCACGGACTCTTCGATCTCGTTGCATCTTGCCCGGACGAGATCGGCGTTCAGACTCATTCCGCGAAGGCCTCTTTCGTGCTCCGGCGAAGGATGGGGGCCATGTCGAGGTAGCGTCGGATGGTGTCTTCCATGACATCTCCAAGAAAGTCATCATCATGACTCACAAGGAGCCTGCCTCTCAAGACGTGATGAAGAAATGAAACCGGTGCTCCGTTCAAGATTCGGACGTCCACCGGCAATTGTAAACGCTTGCTCAGACGCTGGGCTAAGACGACGGAGAAAGGCATGTCTTGGTGAGGGTCGGGGCCGTTGAGATAGACCCCGACGTCAACGTCGTGGAACGGCTCTGACCCGATGAAGGAACCGTACAGGTACGCAAACGCCACTTCAGGAATGGCGGCCAACTCGGCGATCAACTGTTTCTCGATGCGGGCACGCGCTGCCTCATCCAAGGCGTATAGCCGCTTCATCCTGGCACCCCTAGGGACATCTTCTCCGACCGGTTCACAAAAGACTGCCGGGAATCTTAGCAGCGTCGGCGGGAAGACACAAGAAACGAAGCGTCAAGGACTCCATGCCGCTCGTGCTGAGCATGTCGAAGCACGGACGACGCCGGCCTGATCGGCTGTCCCTACCAGGTGGGGATCGGCGAGAAGGGCCTCGCCCAAGGCCAGGTCGAGCTCAAGGAGCGCCGCACCAGTACCGTCACGAAGCTCGCGCCCCCCGAAGTTGCTGCCCGCCTGAAAGAACTGCTGGGACCAGTTCTGAACTGACGCTCCCTAAACCAATGATCCCTCCCCTTTGTAAGGGGAGGCTAGGTGGGGTAGGATCCCGCCTTCTTGACATATGCATCAATGATGCATACACTTGATGCATACCATGGAGGTTGCCGATGCGAACCACGCTGAACCTGGACGAAGACCTCGTTCACGAGCTGATGAAGGCTACCCGGGCCAAGACCAAGACCGACGCCATCCACCAAGCCATCACGGACATGATCCGTCGCCGGAAGCTGGAGAAGCTGAAGTCCCTGAGCGGGAAGATCCGGATCAACCTGGATTGGCAAAAGCAGGAGGATGTTGAGATAAGACATCAGAAAAAGCTTGCCCGCCGGTGGCATGGTCATCGTTGACACCTCGGCCTGGATTCCCTTCTTCAACCGCCCGGAGTCCACTGAGAAACAGATCATTGAATCGTTGCTTGACAGTGGCGACGTCGCCGTTGTAGGCGTCGTCCTGGCCGAACTGCTTCAGGGATGCCGGTCCCAAGAGGACCGGGATGAACTGAAGGAAGCCTTGCTGGCGCTTCCCTACTTGGGAGTGTCCCAGGCGACATGGATTGCCGCTGGGGAAATCTCTGCCGGTCTGCTCCGAAGAGGGATTACGCTGCCGCTAACCGACCTCGTGATTGCCGCGGCCGCGATCGAACATCGGTGTTCCGTCTACAGCTTGGACGCCCACTTTCAAAAAATCCCCGGCCTGATCCGCTACACACCAGCCAGATAGAGGCCAGACGCGCTCGGGAGCGCCGCACCGGCGCCGTCACCAAGCTCGCATCGTCCGCCATCGCAGGCCGCTTGAAAGAACTACTCGGACCAGTTCTGGGCTAGATCACTCTTACGGCTAGCACTCAGTGCGGGGAGGAAGGGTGACGTGAATCTTTCCGCTCAGTGACTTCAGCTTCTCAATCTTTTTTCGGCGAATCAGCTCTGCCATCGCCTTATTGGCGGCGACAAAGGAAACGTTCAGCAACTCGTCGGGAACCGCCTCGCCATGTTCCAATCGATCGGCCAGCACCCGGAGAGCTAAAGCCTGAACAGTAGCCAGCGCCTCCTCACGCGTCCGACCGTAAGCCATGACTCCGGGAAGGGTCGGAACATCTCCGATCCAGCGGCCGTCCTCTTCGCGTTCCAGTTCGATTGTGAACTGTGTCGGGGTCGCCATGCGCCCACCTTAGCAGCATTCAATCCCAAGAGACAAGAAACTACCCTTATCAGGTGGTGATCGGCGAGAAAGGTTTGAAGGAAGACCAGATCGAACTGAAGGAGCGCCGCAGGGGAAAAATAAATCAGTCCCCATTTCTCAGCCACTTCCTTCATCTACTTCCCCTGCGAAAACCACTCGCGACGTTGGCTCAGAGCTTCCGAGATACGATTTGCCAAGTCGTCGAGTGCCAACTCTGCAGCCCGGGCGGAGTAGGACTCTGGAGTGGCAAATAATATATGGTCCGCATCTACCGCGGACTGGCTTCTAAATGAACCAAGGCTTCGATCATTGCGGACAACAGCTACCTCCGCGTTTATCGTGAACGTGTCTTGATACTGAATGACTCCAACGGGAAGAAACATCAGAAGACCTGTGAAAATAGCTTTAATGAACCCTGCCCTAGATTCAGATTCGATTTGGCCTCGAGCTTCAACTCGAAGCTTTACAGGAACCACATGCGTTGGATAGATAGGAAAATGCACCTGACCGAATATCTGCCTTTTGACCAAGGCAGTTTTTAAGGCAGCACCTACTTTGCCAGCACCCCATTTAACGGAGGCATCATCTATTTCGAGTAACACTTCTGAGGCAAGCGGTGAACTTAATGCTCGCTCTTGGGCAGGATCGCGCACCTGGAAGGAATTCTCGGCACAACCAGCGACAAAAGCGATAGAGCTTAGGGCTAAAAGAATAAGCCCTAACGAGGTGCAGGCTGTTGAGAGCGAGCAGGCTCTTTCTTTACTTTCCACTCCGGGTCGTTGTGCTTTGCCACTTCCTCCGGCGGGATCACAAAGGTGCGCTGGTTCACGCACCCCGCGAAAATCAGTCCCAATAGGAAAACGAAGGAGAGCCTGACCATGCATCCACGCATTTCTACACCCCCTCTTCAAGCCCTGCCGGGGTCTCATTGCAAGTCAAGGATACCGATTCAGCAGGTTTATGAGATCGGCGACAAGCCGTTTCATAAGCGAATCGGTCGCGTTATTGAGGGACACATCATAGTTTTGACCGGTACCAGCCAAAGCCTGACTTAGCCCTTTCACGAAGTATGTTCGCTCCGCCTCAAAACCATCCCCGCGCGCGACCACTATTCGCACTGAAAGGTCAGTCTCCATATCCACAGTTGTCCATTGAACGACGGGCTCGATGAACAGTTTCAACGTATGACCCTGTATCCTGATCGCTTTTGTTCCTGTGCCTTCCTCTTGAACTTTGAATCCCGAAGACTTCAGTTCCTTCCCCAGCCTGATACCCAGCCAGGCGTTAATATCCTGGTTGGCGTATACATTGGCGGTGTCCATTTGAAAGTTGTTCTTTTTCATACCGATCCGGGTACGCACATCTCGCTGATCAATGAAGGGCGGTAGAACAACGACCCGATCGTCGCCGCCAGAGGAAATACCAGCTGAAGTCGCCGTTGGCAGCATCACGGTATGTTCTGTGAAGGCACACCCGGATCCCAAGAGTGCCAGCAACGAGATTGCAACCATTCTGGTCGTCTGTTGAAGTGACGTGAATTTTGCCCTATCGTAGTCCATACAGCCACCTCTCGGAATGTCGATGCGACCCATATCGGAATGACGAGCTCACCAAACGACTAGGGAACACGCAACCTGCCACGCTTTGTCATTAAGGCGAACTCGGCGCTTCAGGTTTGGCCTCAGGTGGCGGAGCCCCTATCAATTCACCTTTGACCAAGTCAAAATTCACAAGTTCAGGTTCCAAGTCATAGGCGTCACCTGAAATAAAGTCGACGAGCAAGCCGATCAACCCACCAAGGAGGATGTTGCCCCATAACCATCCATCGAGTGATTGCGTGAGGAGCACGTAGCCTGTCTTGTAGCCCTCCTTCTCAATGGTCATTTTGAAATCGCCTTTTCCCCGAGGAATCTGAGCTGTGGCCGGTGATCTCAATTCTTGCCCAGCCACGGAGATCTTGGCTTCAGGAGGAGTTGTATAGACCGGCACACTCACCATATCACCGTTCACGATGGTGGCACAGCCAGTCGTTAGTGACATCGCAACCACAAGGAGCCCCATTAGCAACAGCGCTACCGAGTTACGCATGATGTCCTCTTTTTGCCAGGATGTAGGCGCAGAGCTACTCCAAAACCGTTACCTTGTCAAGCATACGTGTATTGTCGAAGAGAAATCGCGTTTATCGGATTGGATACACCGAAGCTAACTCAGGGCAACCGGCGGCCGGAGCAGACGGGCGGGTATTGATCGGCCCGGCCGGCGGCAACCGCAATTAGCGATATTGACTCGCCACAGTCCCAAGTTGTAAAGTATTACGCAGTAACATCAATGAAAGGCTGGGCTCATGCGCACGACCAAACCCATCACCGTCTCGTTGCCGGCCGACCTGTTACGTGAGACTGAACGGGTCGCGAAGGAAGAGACGCGCACACGGAGTGAACTGATCCGTGACGCTCTCCGGCAATACCTCACTTCCCGCCGCTGGCAGCGGCTGCGCCAATGGGGAACCGAGTCGGCCGAACGCCTCGGGCTCAAGACCGAGAGCGATCTCCACCTCCTGATCGAGAAAGCGCGTAACAGACGGCGTAAGGCCTAGAAGTGATCCGGGTCGTTGCCGACACGAACGTCTATGTGTCGGCCATCGTCTTCGGAAAAACCTGCGAGACAATTCTCGCGCTGGCACGGGCCGGAGTCGTGGAACTCTTCATCTCCCCGGCTATTCAGAAAGAACTGCAGTCGGTACTCGGGCAGACTTTTGAGTGGGAGGAGTTTCAGATCCGAGAGGCGCTGGATGAGGTCATTTCGCTCGCTACGCTGATCAGACCTTCCGCCAAGCTCTCGGGCATTGTCTCCCATGACCCGGATCACCGGATACTGGAATGCGCGCTGGCCGCCGATGCTGACTATCTGGTGACCGGCGACAAAAAACATCTGCAACCCCTCAAAACCTTCCGAGGCATCGAGATCGTGTCTCCCCGTGAATTCCTCAACCGGATACGCTAAAACCTCTCCTCCTTCCGCGTTTACTACTCATCCTCTGAAATGTAGGGGCACAATTCATTGCGCCCATCTACTCGGATCCGGCCGGCCGGGGATCATTTAGCCCGGCTTGGCGGCCGGGTTGCCCGCCCCTACATTTGCTATTTGCCGCATTTCTCCATGTCCTGGATAGCCTGGAGGTTAACCTAACGTTTCTTTGTGTGTTCCCACCGCCATGATCGTGATGCTGTCTTTGGCTCTCTGATAGATCACGCGATAGTTCATCGTGACGCTGAACGCCCAAAGATCCATTCCT
>CAZITU010000026.1:0-28091 GCA_964542245.1 uncultured Nitrospirales bacterium
ACCACTACTTGAACATCTGGCATTGGAAGGCCGACTGGCAGACCGATATCGAGCGGCGGAAGGCGAAGGAGGCGGAGCGGAAAGCGGGTGGTGTCGAGGGGGAAGTGCGGAGATTCGAGGTCATTCCGCGCAGGGCCTCATCGGTGGAGGATCTCCTGGGCGGAGGGTTCAGCACGCTGACCAGCAAGCGAGGACAGGGGACCGTGCTGGGGAATGCGGTTTGGGAGCAGGGGCGGTGGAAGGTGGTCTACAAACGGTCCTTGGAGACGCGTGACCCGGACAACGATGCCACATTCAGCCCCGGCCGTACCCAGACGATGGCCTTTGCGGTGTGGAACGGTGAGAACAAGGAGCGCAACGGACAGAAGGCCGTGGCGCCCTGGCTCCAATTAATCATTGATCCGGTATCGTAAGGGCGAGAGCCGAGATGGGTCAACGCGGAAGTCAGAGGATGGGTGCAGGGTATATGCGTTACATGGGAGTGCTTCTCGGCGGGATTGTCTTTGGTGGGATGCTCGGCTTGACTTTGGCGTCCGCGTTCGAGTCTTCCGAAAAAGCCGTGGCTTCGAACACGAAGGCCGACGGCGAGAAGAAAGCCGACGCCATCATCGCGATGGCCGAGCAGTTCGGGTTGATCGTCGGGCCGGTGACCGAAGACATCCGCAAGGAATTGAATCTCAGGTCGGCGGAAGGCGTGGCGGTCTTCGAAGTCATCGGCGACAGCTTGGCGGAAGTGGCCGGCATCAAGGTCGGCGCGGTCATCGCCGAGATCAATAAGAAGCCGGTCCGGAACCTTGATGACTTCGGCCGATTGCTGGCTGAGAACCTGGACAAGGGCAATTTTACCGTTGGGACGTGGGAACCCACCAACCCTGACAACCAGGGACTAGGTCAACAGATGAATTTCCATTTTGTTCCCAAGCGCGTGGACTAGGATGTCGGGTCGTTCTCGCGAGAGGGTGTCGGGCGCAGACGGGGGCCGCGTATGAAGCGGGGCGCATTCGTGGCGGGTGTTGTGACATGTGTCCTGATCGGGATCGGGGCCGCCGTGGTCCAGGAAGGCGTCGGGCAAGAGAAGAAGATCCAGAAGGAGCCGTGGATCGAAGAGATTGAAAAAGTCTTCATCCGGTCGGAAGTCTGCCGGCAGTGCCACGACCGGCACTACGAAGAGATGGCCGGGCTTCGCGAGATGACGATGGACCTCAAACAAATGGGCCGGATTGACGCAGCCTTACTGCACGGCACGGCCTTGCCGTCGCCGATCTTCAAGGCTGTGCTGGGGGTCTGGCTCCAGACCAATCCGAGCGCCGAGAAGAGGCAGAAGTGCCTCTCCTGCCATGCTCCTGCCGTCCAGGTGTTTCCGCAACACACGGATAAGATCATCGAGCAGGTCATGACCGGCAAGGTCACGGTGGAAGGGATCAGTTGCGCCTCCTGCCACCTCGTCGAGAAGCTGGACGATGATCCCAAGAAAGTCCCGGCGTATCAATTGACCGCCGGCAAGACCATGTTCGGCCCCTTCAAGGATTCGGAAGACAACATGGTCCACACCTCCTTTCATTCGAACCTTTACAAGGGCGCTAATTTCTGCACGGCCTGCCATTTCGAAAAGCTTCGTGACCACCGCATGCCCAATATCGACAGCGAAATTCTCGAAGGGACTGTCTGTCAATCCTGCCACATGGAACAGTCCACGGGAAGTTCGACCTCGAAACGGGGCGCCTTGACCCGCGAGATCGGCCGGCACTACTTCCGCGGCATCGTGATTCCCGGTCTGATGCTCAAGAACCGGAACCTGCAGGCCGAGTGGATGCCCCGTCTTGAAATTGACGTCAAACGGAACGGGACCCGCGTGGAAGGCGAGGTGGCCGTCATGAATGGGGCCGTCCCGCACAACTTCCCCGATGGCGATCCGGTGCTCAAGCAGTTCTATATCACGGTCATGGTCAAGGATAAGAAGGGCCGCACGCTGGGCTCAACACAGAAGGTCTTCGGCACCCCTTACGCCCAGCTCCTCGACCAACCCCTGGGCGATATCCTGGTGAAAGGGGGAACGACCAAACGGATCCCCTTCGCCCTCACGTTGAGCGAGGAGGCCGAAGGGTGGACGATCGACGCCCTGTTGACGTACAGCCTGATTCCGAAGCCGGAACCGGAGCTGCTGAACGGTTATTTGAAGACCCTCCCGACGGATGCCGAGCGGGAGCGCGTGAAGCGCCTCCTTGCGGACTATGCGGAACCCCGCATTCTGACGTTCAGAACGAAGCCTCTCTAAGCCACCCCGCCTTGCGTGGCTGCATACTGGGAACCAGGGAGCATGCGAGCTATGGGACTGACATCTCGGCAAGTCAAGGCATTCACTATCGGTCTCGCCGTTCTGGCCCTGGTGGGCGGGGCCATGTGGTACGAGGGCACCTTTGCCACGGCTCAAGAACCGCTGACTCCTGAAAAAGTTTTCCCGGCCTCTTCCAAGTGCAAGAAGTGTCATATCCGAGCCCACGAGGAATACGAAGAATCCGTGGTCGCGCGAGCCATCGTGACCCCGACATTCCGGGCCATGCTGGAGGATTATGCCAGCAAGGGGAAGGACAAGCGGTATTGCTTGAACTGCCACGCGCCCCAGGTGACGGTCTTTCCTGATTTGTCCGATTCGATGGTCAAGCAGATCATTTCCGGAGACCCGACGTTCGAAGGCGTCGGCTGCATCCAGTGTCATCTCATCAAGGCCGTCAACCCGAACCCCAAACCGGGCCAGCCCTCGGTTAAATTGGAGCCCGGGCGGACCGTCTATGGAGGCTACAAGGACTTCCTTGAGAGCAAGGCCCACGATTCACAGTATCTTGATATCTTCAAGAAATCCGACCTCTGTCTTGCCTGCCATACCATCGCCCCGCCGGGCATTCCCGAGGCTGAGGCCGTCGGCAACTGGAAGGGCAGCAAGGCGGCCAAGGACGGCAAGACCTGCCAAACCTGCCACATGCCCCAGGGGTTTGACGCTTCCGCCAACGAGGAGAAAAAGCGGGATATCGCCGGGCATGAGTTCAATGGGAAAACCGAGGCTCTCAGAAAGCAGGCTTTCGACCTGGATTATGAGACTGAGGTTCAGGGAGGACAGACGAAGCTGACGCTCAAGGTGAAGAACCTCGTCCCGCATAATGTCCCGACCTCCCATCCGATCTGGAATCAGGTTTACCTCCAGGTCAGCGTCAGGGGGCTGAATCTCAGGGAGGTCTTCAGCGAGAAGCGCGTCTATGGCCGGACGTTCGTGGACGCGAAGGGCAACAAGACGCTGATGGACCACGACGCGGTCAAGATGGTGGAAGATACGGTCCTCAAGGCGGAGGAGACTCGCGTGGAGACCTTCACCTTCCCGACCCCGCAGGGAACGCCCTCCTTCGACACGTTGATTTCAATTCACTACGGCACGGCGGCCGACCGGTGGACCGAGGCCTTTGCCAAGCGGGTGGCGTCCTTTACACCCAGAGGACACACGGACCCGGTCTTCAAGCCTTCGGAGATCACCCGCCGATGCGGGAATACGAAAACCGCGGAGGGGAAATTGAGAAAGCTGCCGTGTCCGTGACGGGCGCGGCCCCGCGCTATTCGAATACCACGGTGGAGCCGGGCGACTTCGTGCGGAAAATCTGGATCGCCGCGTAAATGTTCTTGGCGGGCTGGTTGAGGACGAGCTCCGATTCCGTGATATGCGTGTCGATCAACTCGAACGGCCCGCCGCTGTAATAGAGCCGACACCTGTCCATCTGGCAGTTCTTGTACACGTGGTTGTCCAGCACCAAGTCCTCCTTGGTGAAGGTCTTTTGATCCACCACGATGTATTGCGGTTCCACGGGCATAGCCACCGAGTCTGGCGTTAGGGACTAAGCAACTATAGCAGGTCGCCTCGGCCTCGGCAAGCCTCACCACCTCGCTCATCGGCGGTTTTTCACTGGGAAAGCTGTTTGCCGCCTCTGCGGTCGCATGGCTTGAACTGAAGAATGGGTCCGTATAGAATGAGCGGCCATTTCATCGCTACTGTTGAGCTATCGCCACCACTGCGTAAAAGGAGATCAGCTTGATGGATCGGACCGCTGGGATCGTTCTGTTTGCCGTCGTGGCGGCGTTCGTCGGGATCGCCTACGGCGCCTATTTGATTCAATGGATTCTGAAGCTGGAAGAGGGATCCGAGAAGATGAAGGCCATCGCAAAGGCGATACAGGAAGGGGCCAATGCCTACCTGAACCGCCAATATACCACGGTGGCCTACGTCGCCGCCGGGTTGTTCGTGATCCTCTGGGCCGCCGGGCTCTGGTCCGAGAAGTTCGGTTTTCTGACGGCCGTCGGCTTTCTCATCGGCGCCGTCGCCTCCGCGTCGGCCGGGTACGTCGGGATGAAAATCGCCGTCCGCGCTAACGTGCGGACCGCGCAGGCGGCGCATGGAGGCCTCAACGCGGCGCTGCAGGTGGCGTTCAAGGGCGGGGCGGTGACGGGGCTGCTCTTGATCGGCTTGGGCTTGTTCGCCGTCGCCGGATTCTATTACGTAGCGAAGGGGATAGCCGGGAGCGAGAAAGCCGTGCACGCGCTCCTCTCGCTCGGGTTCGGGGGAAGCCTGATTTCGGTCTTCGCGCGCGTGGGGGGCGGGATCTTCACCAAGGCGGCTGATGTGGGCGCCGATTTGGTGGGAAAAGTCGAAGCGGGGATTCCCGAGGACGATCCCCGGAACCCCGCCGTCATCGCCGACAATGTGGGCGACAATGTGGGCGACTGCGCCGGCATGGCCGCCGACCTGTTCGAGACCTATGCGGTCACGACCGTCGCGGCGATGGTCCTGGGCTTCACGCTCTTTAAGGGCGCCGGGGAACAGAGCCTCACGGCCGCGCTGCTCTATCCGTTGTTGCTGGGTGGGATCACGATCTTTGCCACGATCGTCGGGATCTGGTTCGTGAGAGTCGGCGAAAGCGGGAGCATCATGGGCGCGCTCTACAAGGGACTGTTTTGGGCCGGAGGCGTGGCTGCGGTGGGCTTCTATCCAGCCACGATCTGGCTGATGGACGGCGTGGGCGGCGTGAGCGGCTTGGCCTACTATGTGAGCGCGCTGATGGGCCTGGGCGTCACGATCGCGCTCGTCTTCATCACCGACTATTACACCTCCAAAAGCTTCAAGCCGGTTCAAGGCATCGCCAAGGCCAGCGAGACCGGCCACGCCACCAACATTATTGCGGGGCTGGCGGTCGGCATGCAGGCGACCGCGTGGCCGGTCGTGGTGATCGGTGCGGCAATCCTCGGGAGCTATATCGTCTGCGGCGGCATGGAAGGGGCCGGTCTCTACGGCGTCGCCGTCGCGGCCGTCTCCATGCTGTCCATGGCCGGCATCGTGGTCGCGATCGACGCCTTCGGCCCGATCACGGACAACGCCGGCGGCATCGCCGAGATGGCGCATCTTGACAAGGAAGTTCGGGGCATCACGGACCCGCTGGACGCGGTCGGCAATACCACCAAGGCGGTCACCAAAGGATACGCGATCGGATCCGCCGGCCTGGCCGCGGTCGTCCTCTTCGCCGAGTATGCCCGCGCGGTTGGTGGGGAGAAGAGCGTCGGCGGGTTCGATCTCTCGGACCCTAACGTCATCGTCGGCTTGCTGCTCGGCGGGATGCTCCCGTTCATGTTCGGGTCCCTGTGCCTGAAGGCGGTGGGAGAAGCCGCCGGCGAGGTCGTCGGCGAGGTCCGCCGGCAGTTCCGCGAGATCAAGGGGATCATGGAAGGGACGGGCAAGCCGGAGTACGGCACCTGCGTGGACATTGTGACGAAGGCCGCCATCCAGAAGATGATGATTCCCGGGGCGATCCCGGTTGTCTCTCCTATTCTGATCGGCTTCATCCTCGGACCCAAGGTGCTCGGGGGCGTCCTGGTCGGCACCATCGTGACGGGTCTCTTCGTGGCGATCTCGATGACCAGCGGCGGTGGCGCATGGGATAATGCCAAGAAGTTCATCGAAGAGCAGGGCAAGAAGGGATCGGAGACTCACAAGGCCGCGGTCACCGGCGACACGGTCGGCGACCCTTATAAGGATACGGCGGGCCCGGCCATCAACCCGATGATCAAGGTCATCAACATCGTCGCGTTGTTGATCGTGTCCTTGATTGTCTAGAATGGGCCGTCCATTCATTCTTGACGAGTGTTTCTTCCGTAGGGTATGCTGAAAACGTGGAGGCCTAGGTGAGAACCTCCACCTGAGACGTTGGGCGCCAAGGAGCCTGGGAGAGCCGAAATGGAGAAACAGGAGAAGAAGACGGACGCCAAGCGGGGGGGCGCGCAGGCCAAGGACGACGTCAAAGCCAATCCGAAGGCCGTCGAGGCCGGCAAGAAACTCAAAGAGGAAATGGATAAGCTCGTGGACGAAATTGACGACGTGCTCGAAGAAAATGCTGAAGAGTTCATTAAGAATTACGTTCAGAAGGGCGGAGAGTGAGGATCTCAGCCGTCCTGCTCGGCTTTCTTTTAACCCTGCCTCCCCCAGCCACAGTCCAATCGGTCACGCTTCCTCCTCACCCGGATGACAAGAGCGGTTTCGAGGACCGGCCTCCAGAGGGGTTGTTTATCTCAATCGTTATGGCTCACGGCCAGGAACTGGTCATGGGCAAGTACCGCAGTTATGAAATCGTACCGGTCAAGCCCAGCGAGTCCTTCTCCGCCGACGTTCCGGAGATTTTCGTCGTCTTCCAAGTCCATCCCCACTATAATGCGTATCAGGTCTTCGGTCGGTGGTTCGTCGAAAACAGTGAAGGAGTCGCTCGGAACCACTTGCTCGGCACCGATTCAATGTATCTGGCGCTCGAGGACGAATCGGGGTACGTGTCCCTGAAGCGGCCGAGTGCCGGCTGGCCGGTCGGGGATTACAAAGTCGAGATTCACATCGGGATGAAGATCACGGACATCAGCCAGGTCGGCACCCTGCGTTTCAAGGTCCTTCCCCCCAAGACGGCCTCCTGAGAGGGCCGTTACCAAGGCTCTGAGGCTTCTCCCGCCGGCTCCTCTGGTTTTACGCTTAGGGTTTCTTATCCCTTGTTTGACAATGGTATTCCCCTAGACTATGATTCGGATCGAAGTCCGCGCGGTGCGAGTCGGCTTCTAAGGAGCGCGCGTGTCCTATCCGGCTTCCAGGGAATGGGTGATCCGGCCTCACGACCCCGCGGTGCGCAGGGCCTTATCCCAAGCCCTGGGCCTGCACTCGGTGACGGCTGCGGTCCTGGTGGCGAGGGGACATCGCACTTCCGACGACGCCCGGGCGGCTCTGGCCGAAGTGGAAGAGCCGGGACCCGATCCCTTCCTGCTCCCGGACATGGAGAAGGCGGTGGACCGGATTCATCGCGCGGTCCGATGCCGAGAACGGGTTCTCGTCTACGGGGATTACGACGTGGACGGGGTTTGCGCCACGAGCCTCTACCTGGGCTTTTTGAAGGAACTGGGCCACACGGTCGGGTTCTGTATCCCCCACCGATTGAAGGCCGGATACGGACTCAATGCTCACGCCGTCAGACGGATTGCCGCGTCCGGTGTGTCCTTGCTCATTACCGCCGATTGTGGCACCACATCGCACGGGGACATTGCTCTGGCCCAGTCCCTGGGCACGGACGTCATCGTGACGGATCACCACCTGCCGGGAGCAACCCTTCCTCCAGCCTTGGCGGTGTTGAATCCCTGTCGGGCCGATTCCGCTTATCCGTTTCAGGGGCTTTGCACGGGTGGACTTGCTTACAAAGTGGCGACGGCTTACGCTACAAAGTACGGTCCGGCAGGCGTAGATCCTGATGGTCATCTTGACTTGGTCGCCCTGTCCACGGTCGCGGATGTGGCCCCGCTTCAGGCTGAGAACCGAAGGATGGTCCGGCAAGGGCTCCGCGCGATCTCTGCCGGCGGTCGCCCCGGAGTCCGCGCCTTGAAGGCCGTTGCCGGAATAGATGGGCCTTGCGGGGTGGGGACGGTCGGGTTCACGCTGGCTCCCCGTATCAATGCGGCGGGCCGTTTAGGGGATGCCGGCGATGCCGTGCGTTTGCTGCTCACGGGGGACCAGCGTGAAGCCGAGGATCTGGCCGGAGTGCTCGACCGTCTGAATCGGGAGCGGCAACAGATCGAGGAACAAGTCACCGCCGAGGCCGTCCAGAGCGCCGCGCATTCGGCGAGCGGCCCGATCGTGCTGGCCTCCCGGTCATGGCATCCTGGAGTGGTCGGGATCGTCGCGGGCCGGCTCGTGGAGCGGTATCATCGGCCGGCCGTACTGATCGCGCTGAATGAGGATGGGGTTGGTAGGGGATCGGCGCGGAGCATCGCCGGCGTCAATATGTTCGAGGCAATCGCACAATGTCGGGACTACCTCGACGCCTTCGGCGGGCATGCGGCGGCCGCCGGTCTGACCATCCGCGAAGAGCGGATTCCGGCCTTTCGGGACCGCTTGGCGGCGGCGCTGGACGCGGAGCTGAGCGGCGCGACTGCGCGTCCGCGGCTGGTCTGCGATGCCGAAGTGGAACCCGGCGAATGCTCCCCTGTTGCGGCCCGCGAACTCGTGCGGCTGGGTCCGTTTGGGGCGGGGAACCCCGAACCCATCCTGGTCCTCAGAGGGCTTCGGATCGTTTCAGCGAGGAAGGTCGGGCACAACCATCTCAAGCTGGCGGTGACACGCACCGGCGGGAACCTGCTGGACGCCATCGGCTTCCGCATGGGTTCCTTGGAGTCGCAGGGGCTCTCGCCGGCCGATCCGGTGGACCTGGCCGGCGCCCTCGAGATCAATGCCTGGAACGGGGCGGACCGGGTGCAGCTTCGCCTCAAAGATCTGCGGGCAAGTGTGGATCGGTAACACGCGCATGGCGACGACGACCGTCACGGACATCCACGACCTGATCGAGAAGGTCCAGCGTTATAACCCCTTCGCCCAGGTGGACCTGATCCGCAAGGCGTACGACTTCTCGGCCCGGGCCCACGAGGGCCAGGTGCGCCGTTCCGGCGAACCCTACCTGCGACACCCTCTGGCCGTGGCCGAGGTCCTGACGGCCTTGAAGTTGGACGTCCCGGCCATCGTTGCCGGCCTCCTCCACGACACGGTCGAGGATACGGTCTGCACGCAGGAGCAAATCGAGGAGACATTCGGGAAGGACGTGGCCCGTCTCGTAGACGGCGTCACCAAGATCGGCCAGATTCACTTCAAGAGCTATGAAGAAAAGCAGGCCGAGAATTTCCGCAAGATGCTGATTTCGATGGCCGACGACATCCGGGTCATCCTGATCAAGCTTGCCGACCGCCTACACAACATGCGGACCTTGGAGCACCTCAACCCCTCACACCAGATGAAAGTCGCGCAGGAGACGCTTGAGATCTACGCGCCTCTGGCGAACCGGCTCGGCATCGGCTGGATGCGGGCGGAACTCGAGGACCTCTGCTTCAGGGCGCTGAAGCCCGACGTGTACGCGGCGCTCGCCGAGCGGGTCACCAAACGGGTCGAGGAGCGCGAGCGGTACATCCGTGAAGTCATCGGCATCGTGCGGGCCAAGCTGGCCGAGCACGGAATTGTCGGAGAGATGGCCGGCCGCCCCAAGCACCTATACTCCGTTTACCAGAAGATGGAGCACCAGGGCATCTCCTTCGATGAGGTCTACGATCTGACCGCCATCCGGGTCATCACCGACACTCAGATGAACTGTTATGCCATCATGGGCCTCATCCATTCGCTCTGGAGGCCGGTCCCGGGTCGTTTCAAGGACTACATCGGGGTTCCCAAGTCCAACCACTACCAGTCTCTTCATACTACCGTGGTCGGGCCGAAAGGCGAGCATGTGGAGTTTCAGATTCGGACGCGCGAGATGCACCGGATCGCCGAGGAAGGGATCGCGGCGCACTGGACGTACAAGGAACGGGGCGAGATTGACGAGACGGAGAAACGCGTCTTCACATGGCTCCGCCAGCTCCTCGAATCGCACCAGGACCTGGCCGACAACCGTCAGTTCATGGAATCGGTCAAGCTGGACCTCTATTCGGACGTCGTCTACGTATTCACTCCCAAAGGGGCCGTGAAGGAGCTGGTGAAGGGCGCCACGCCCATTGACTTCGCGTACGCCATCCACACCGAGATCGGCGACCACTGCAGCGGAGCCAAGGTCAACGGGAAGATGGTGCCGCTCAAGTACCAGCTCCACAGCGGTGATACCGTGGAGGTCATGACCGCTCCCACCCAAATTCCCCACAAGGACTGGCTCAAGTTCGTCAGGACCCCGCGCGCCAAGAACAAGATCAAGCACTGGCTGCGGGCGGAAGAGGCCAAGCGCAGCTTGGAGATCGGCAAGCGGCTGCTGGAGCGGGAGCTTCGTCGGCACAGCCTGGCGTTGGGTCCCTTGCTGAGGGGCTCCCGAATGCAGGAGGTCGCGAAGGAGTCGGGCTTGGCCGGCCCCGAAGAACTGATCACGGCGATCGGGTACGGCCGGATCTCCGCCGTCCATGTCGCCAACCGGCTGTCTCCTGAGGGGGCGGAACGGCCCGCCGCCGAAACCGGGCCCGTGACAGACCTCGAAGATAAGGCCGTCGCCAAGCGGGGCGCGACCGGGGATGAAAAGGGCGTCAAGGTCCGGGGCATCAACGACCTCATGATGCATCTGTCCAAGTGCTGTGGCCCTGTTCCGGGCGACCGCATCATCGGCTACATCACCCGCGGCCGCGGCCTGACCATCCACACCGTGGACTGTCCCAACATGGATGCCCTCGACTACGACAAGGCGCGTCTCGTGGAGGTGGATTGGGACACGGCGCATATCGCTGCCGTCCCCGTCAAGATCACCACGTTGACCATAGACAAACCGGGCATGCTGGCGAACGTCTCGGCGGCCATCACGAACGCCGACGCCAACATCAGCCGGGCCGAGATCACGACGCGGGAGGACCGGAAGGCCGTGCTCGACTTTATCGTCGAGGTTCAGAACACGGGCCATTTGGACCGCGTCCTCAAGGCCATCGAACGGATCGACGGCGTGCTTCATGCCCGCCGCGTGCGGATCTGGCAGGACACCAAGTGAACCGGTCGGCGCTCGCGTGGAGCGTGCTCGGGGTGTTGGCCGTCGGTGTGGCCTCTCTCTCCGGCGTTGCACTGGCGGCGGATGAAGTCGTCGTCTATTCAGGGCGGAAGGAGAGCGCGATCAAGCCGGTGGTGGAGGCCTTTCAGAAAAAGACCGGCATCCCGGTCAAGCTCAAGGTCGGCAAGACCTCCGGGTTGGCGAACGAACTGATCCAGGAGAAGGCGCGTCCGCGAGGGGATGTCTTCATCGCGACGGAGGCCGGGGTGATGGAGGTCTTGGCGAAGAACGGCGTCCTGGAGACCTACGTGCCGTCCGCCGCCAAGGGTCTGGAGCCCGGCCTGCGCGACAGGGAAGGACGCTGGACCGGCATCTCCTCGCGCGCCCGCGTGCTCATCTATAACCGGACCTTGGTCGGGGACAAGGATGTTCCTCGTTCCGTGCTTGAGTTGACCGATCCCAAATGGAAGGGGAAGATCGCCATCGCCAGCACGCGGGAGCGGACGACCTTGTCCTGGGTATCCGCGCTGGTCGCCGCCAAGGGGGCCGACTTCGCCAGGGACTACCTCGCCGGACTCCAGGCGAATGGATTAAGGATCGTTCCGGACAACACGGACGTGTGGCAAGGGGTGGGGCGCGGCGAGTTCGCCCTCGGCCTCACCAACTCGCCCAATTATTTCCTGGCACGCAAGGCGGAATACCCGGTCGGCGTGGTCTATCCGGATCAGGAGGACGGCGGCCTGGGGACCCTCTTGAATCTGAATGCGATCGCGCTGGTGAAAGGCTCGCCGAGTCAGGACGCCGCCAAACGATTCATTGAGTTCGTGCTGTCGTCGGAGGGCCAGCGGATTCTGATTGACGGCGCCTACGAGATTCCGCTCAAGCCCGACATCATTGATCCGGCCCCGTTGACGGGATTTCGCAGGACGCCCGTGAGCGAGGAACAACTGGCGGAGCTGGCGGAGCCGACCCTCAAGCTGCTGGCCGGGATCGGGTCGGAGTGGTGAGCGGGAGGCCTCAACCTTGCGACGATTGATGTTGCTAAGACTGTCGTGGTTGACCGTGACCCTCCTGACTGTTGTGGCCCTATGCGGGCCGGCCGAGCCCCTATGGGCCGGCGGTCTCGACCGGGACGCGCTGAAAAAGGGAATGACGCTCAACGAGGTAGTGCAGGCCCACGGGCAGCCGGTCCGGATGGAATGGGTCAACCTGAAGGGTCAGGCGGTGTTCTTCCTGTTCTATGAGGCCGAGGACTGCCTGCTGTGCCTGAGGGCGATCCTGGGCAAGGATGTCCTCACGCAGGAGGATGGACGGACTGTTCTTCCCCTGGGGTTCGTCACCGAGCGGCTGGCCGGCTGGGGCCTGAAATTCTACGAACAAACCAAGTTCCCCGAGTGACGGCCGATGAAAATCCTGATGCTGGCGAGCGAGGCGGTCCCGTTGGCCAAGACGGGCGGCCTGGCGGACGTCGTGGGGGCGCTCTCGTTTGAGTTGGCGCGGTTGGGGCAGGAGGTCCGGCTGGTTGTGCCGCGCTATACCGGGTTCGAGGTCGCCGCGGCCGGTCTGCGGGAGGCTCACACGATCCCCGTGCCGACGCGCGAAGGGCACCTCGATGTAGGGATCGAAATCGGCGCGCTGGGGGACGGAACGGTTTCGCTCGTCTGCGTCCGGTATGATCCCTTCTTCGCCCGCCCCGGGCTCTATGGTGAGGCCGGCGGCGGCTATTCCGATAATCTGGAACGGTTCGCCTTCTTCTGCCGGGCGGCGCTGGAGGCATGCGCGCAATCAGACTGGACGCCGGATGTGCTGCATGCGCATGACTGGCAGGCGGCGCTCGCCGTCGTCTATTTGAAGACTCTCTATCAGGCCGACCCCCGGTGGGCCGCGACCCGCTCCTTCTTCACCATCCACAATATGGGTTACCAAGGGCTCTTTCCCGTGTCGGAGTATCCCGCGACCGGCCTCCCATGGTCGGAATACACCCCGGAGCGCCTTGAATTCTACGGACAGGTGAATCTGCTGAAGGGCGGGCTGGTGTACGCGGACCTCCTCAGCACGGTCAGCCCTACGTACGCCCGCGAGATTCAGACGGGCGAGTTCGGGAACGGCCTCGAGGGCGTGCTCCAGGTTCGCAAGGACCGGCTCTTCGGGGTGACCAACGGCATTGATTACGACGCGTGGAATCCGGCGACCGATCCACACGTGCCGGCCCGCTACTCGGCGGACGATCTTTCCGGGAAGAAGGCCTGCAAGGCCGCCCTCAAGCGGGAGATGAAGCTGCCCCCACGCGATGTTCCGCTGGTGGGCCTGGTGTCCAGGCTGGCCTTCCAGAAGGGGATTGACTTAATCGTGGACATGCTTCCGAAGCTGCTGGCGTTGGACGTTCAAATGGTGGTGCTGGGAAGCGGCGAGCCTTCCTATCACGCGCTCTTGACGGGGCTCAGCGAGCGCTATCCCGACAAGCTGGCCGTGCGTCTTGCGTTCGACGATGGATTGGCGCACCGGATCGAGGCCGGGGCGGACCTCTTCCTCATGCCTTCCCGGTACGAACCCTGCGGGCTTAACCAACTCTACAGTCTCCGGTACGGGACGGTGCCCATCGTCCGAAGAACCGGGGGCTTGGCGGACACGGTCGTCCCCTATCTGCCGGTCCCCAATGCGGGGGCGACGGCCACGGGCTTCGCCTTCGAAACTCCCCACCCTGAAGTGCTGCTGAGCACCATTCTCCTGGCCTTGCGGGTGTATCGAGACAAGGAGGAGTGGCATGCCTTGATGCGGCGGGGTATGCGGCAGGACTTCTCCTGGGAGCACTCCGCCCGGCAGTACGTGGACTTGTACCTGCGCGTCCTAAACAATCCCCAGCAGATATAGAGACGGGGAAGGAAAGGTTATGGCCGCTTCCGCGCTGGCTTTTCGTGGAAGACCGCGCTAGACTCATTTTTGTCTTTCCCGGGCTTGAGGTCTTCCATGCCACGCCGGTCCTCTCTGCTGACCCTCATCGCTTGCGCTATCTTCGCCTTGGCTGCTCCCATGGTCCTGGCCGATACCTGGGTGTGCCCGCAACCAGACGGGGCGGAGCTCTATACCGACCGCGCAGAGCCCGGATGCCGGAAGTTGGGAGGAGACAGTTCCGTTCAGATTTATAAGGGAGCCTCCCACCATCCTTCTTTCCAGATGTCTTCCACGCCGGCGCCTTCTTTGTCACCAAAAGCGTCTCTGCCTTCCATGCCGGCTAAATTGAAATCGCGTCCGATCCCCTCAACCACCCGCCAAGTGCCCATCCTCCTGGTACATGATCTTCCGTCCTCGGTGCGGGAAAAGGGCTTCTACTTAGCCGATCGCGGCGAGATTGCCCTCGTGGATCTGAGGATCGCCTACGTCGCGGACGGGACCGGCCCACGCGTGTCCTCCGATGATCACTTTCAGGAGACCAGCAGGATGGCTCTCGAAACCGCCGTTTACGCGGCGGCGAAGGCGATGGGGTATGACCCGCAGTTTCTTGAGGTCCGCCTGTCCATCCAGACCGTGCTCCTACAACGCGCGCTCACGATTGACGGGCCCAGCGCCGGCGCGATGTGGGCCGTGGCCGTCGCGTCTGCCATCCTCGGCGATTCAATCCGTCCGGATGTCTGCATGTCGGGAGCCATCACAGGGAAGCTGGAGGTGGGACCGGTCGGAGGCTTGGAGGAAAAGATCAAAGGGTGCCGTCAGCTCAATTTCAGGGAGATGATCATCCCTTCCGACCAGACCTCAACAGATTTGTTTTTCAAGGGGAAGGGGTACGAGATCAAGCTCACGGAAGTCAGGACACTGGCCGAAGCCTATGCGGCGGCGACGGGTCAGCCGCTTCGGGTGGTGGAGTAACTCGTCTGACGCCTACCTGGGTCACGCCGACTGTCGTCGGCATCGTGCTTGCGACGTTTCTCTCGGACTTCAGCCATGAGATGTGCACTGCCGAATGCGTAAACCCTAGGAGGTAACGATGCCAATTCCTTTGTCCATCGGGCTCTTCGTGCTTGCGGGACTCTGTGAAATCGGCGGAGGCTATCTGGTCTGGCTCTGGCTGCGGGAGGGCAAGCCGATCGGCTACGCCTTTGCCGGGGTCGTGGTGCTGATAATGTACGGCATCATTCCCACGTTTCAGCCGGCGCACTTCGGGCGTGTGTATGCGGCCTACGGCGGGCTTTTCATCGTCTTGTCGCTCCTGTGGGGGTGGGGGCTGGACGGCATTCGTCCGGACCGGTTCGATGCCATCGGGGCGGTCTTGTGCCTCACAGGTATGGCCGTGATCATGTATTGGCCGAGAGCCTAGCGTCTGAATGTTTGCTCGGCTGAAATTGGCGGGGCAACGTTTCCGGCACGAACTGAGAGCCTATCGGTTCATGCTCCAAGACAGTCGAGTGCCGAGGCCGGCAAAGTGGCTGCTCGGCTTGGCAGTCGGCTATGCGTTATCCCCCATTGACCTCATCCCTGATTTTATTCCGGTCATCGGTCATTTGGATGATGTCATTATCATTCCCGGGCTCATCTTCCTGGCTCTGAAGATGATTCCACCAGAAGTCATTGAAGAGTGCAGGACGAGGGCACAACAGGATTTAAATCAGATGTCTGGATAAAGCACGACCCATGTGCCATGTGCTTGACCCTCTTGGCATGCATCTGATAGGCTTATAAACGTAAGGCGATGGGGTTCGCCTTTGACCGCCGTGTCCACGGCTGATGACCCCTACCGAGGTGACCCGGTAGGGGTTTTTTGTTGCCCCGATCCCACCGGAGATGTGCGGGCTCGAGGGCGGAGAGAGGGGTCAGTCATGGAAGCGACGTGGGGGATTGCGGCTGTCTGGATCGGTATGGCCCTTGCGGCCACGTTGATCTCGATTCGAATCGGCGTTTCGGTGGCGCTGGTCGAGATCGTGGTGGGCACCATCGGCGGGAACCTGCTGGACCTCAGGCTCACGCCCTGGATCAACTTCCTGGCGGGGTTCGGCAGCATCGTCCTCACCTTTCTTGCCGGAGCCGAAATTGACATTCAGGCTATGAAGGACAAGTGGCGGGAAACCCTCTCCATCGGGTTCGCGTCGTTTTTGATGCCGTTCTTGGGCGCCGGTGCCTATGCCTACTGGGTGGCCGGATGGTCTCTGGAGGCGTCTGAGATCGCCGGCATCGCGCTCTCTACCACGTCAGTGGCGGTCGTGTACGCGGTGATGGTCGAGCGAGGGTACAACGAAACCGGGTTCGGCCAGATGATCCTGGCGGCCTGCTTCATCACGGACCTCGGAACGGTACTGGCTCTCGGGCTCCTGTTTGCCGACTACGACTGGCATCTGGTGGCGTTCGGGGCGGGGACAGGGCTGGCCTTGTGGCTCTTGCCGCGTTTTACCCCGTGGTTCTTTGCCAGGGTCGGCAGCCGGATCAGCGAGCCCGAAACGAAATTTCTCCTCTTGACCCTCTTCGCCCTAGGCGGGCTGGCGCAGGCCGCCAAAAGCGAAGCGGTCCTGCCGGCATATCTGGTTGGGATGGTGTTGGCACCGTTCTTCCTCGCCAACAAGACCCTAGCCCAACGGATGCGGGTGATCGCCTTCACGATCCTGACGCCATTCTATTTCTTGAAAGCCGGTGTACTTGTCGGTTTGAGCGCCATCCTCAATAGCGTCGGCTTGATCGGGATTTTCCTGGGCGTGAAAGTCGCCGCCAAGTTCATCGGCGTCTGGCCGCTCACCCACGCCTTTCGACTCGGGCAGCGGGAAGGGCTGTACCTTACCCTGTTGATGTCCACGGGCTTGACCTTCGGTACGATCTCCGCATTGTATGGCCTTTCAAATCATTACATCACGGAGGAACAGTATGCCATCCTAGTCACGGTCGTGATCTTAAGCGCAGTGGTGCCAACGTTGATTGCTGAGCGTTGGTTTGCACCAGGAGGTGAGCCTGGAGAAGAAGCTCTTGAACGTCGGTCTTCGGCTCGATAGGACTTGGGAGCCGCAGGCGACAAGCCGATAGCGACCAGTCCTCAAAAGGAGATGCGTATGTGGCGCAAAATTCTGGTTGGGCATGATGGATCGGAAGGGGCCAAGAAGGCCCTATCGGTCGCTGTCACTTTGGCATCGCAACTCGAGGCCGAGATCCATACCATTTCGGTCGAAGAGAAACTCCCGCACTACGCGGCGACGGTTGGGGAGGTGATGGAGAGCAAGCAGGAAGCGGCGGAGTATTTTCGGAAGATTGCTGCGGAAGCGCAACAGACAGCCAAGGCGGCTGGTGTGACGCTCCGATGCCATGTGCTGCCAGGTCACGAAGTGGAAACGATCGTGACCTTCGCCAAGGACCACGGGTTCGATCTCCTGGTCATCGGCTTCATGGGCCACTCGAAGATCTTCGGCCGGATCTGGGGAAGCACGTCCCAGAACCTAACCAAACTGTCGCCCTGCACGGTACTGGTCGTGAAGTGACTCGCTCGTGGGTTACGCCGACCGTCGTCGGCATCGTGCTGGCGACGTTTTTCTCGGACTTCAGTCACGAGATGTGCACGGCGGTCCTGCCGCTCTATCTCGCGACGCTAGGTCTGGGGCCTGCGGCGCTGGGCCTGATCGAGGGCGTGGCGGATTTTCTGGTCAGTCTGTCCAAGCTCGCGGGCGGTGTGGTCGGGCACCATGTTCGCCACAAGCGGCCCTGGGCGTCGCTCGGCTATCTCGTCACGACGGTGGCCACGGGTGCGATCGCGCTCGTCGGAGGGCTTGCGGCCTTGGTGTCCCTTCGGAGCGCGGCATGGGTTGGGCGCGGCTTCCGGGGACCACTGCGTGATTATCTGCTTGCAGACGCTGTAGAGCCGACCCACTACGGCCGTGCCTATGGACTCGAACGGGCCGGCGACATGCTCGGCGCGGTGGCCGGCCCGCTTATGGCAACGCTTCTTGTCTGGGCCGGAGTCGAGTTCCGCACCGTCATTCTCTGGACGTTGCTCCCGGGACTTCTTGCCGCCGGCTCGATGTTCTTTCTCACGAAGGAGCGCGAGACGCCAATCGCCCCTGCTCCGGAAAAGACCCCGGGGCAGCGACGGCAGCCCTTCCCACGCGTCTTCTGGATTTTTCTCATCGGCGTGCTCCTGTTCGGCCTCGGAGATTTTTCCCGGACGTTCCTGATCTGGCTGGCTGCCAAAGGACTGGGTGAAGATGGCAGTCACGCGGCCGGGGCAGTCTCCATTGCCGTGCTGCTCTATACGATGCACAACCTCGTGAGCGCCGGCGCGGCTTATCCTGTCGGTCGCCTCGGCGATCGCCTACCCAAACTCCGGATTCTGCTGTGGGGGTACGGGCTTGGGGTGGGCACCAACGTGCTCCTGGCTCTGTTCAGTGGCTCGCTCGGCTGGCTGGTCGCGGTCGTCGTCCTTTCAGGCGTATACATCGCCGTGGAGGAAACGTTGGAGAAGGCCGTGGCGGCGGAAATGCTCCCGCGTGAACTGCGCAGCCTGGGCTTTGGCATCCTGGCCTGCGCCAATGCCGTGGGCGACATGGCGTCGAGTCTCTATGTCGGTTTCCTGCTGGAGGCCGGACGGCCCGCCTTGGCCTTCGGCATTGCGGCAGCGGTTGGCGCGTTGGGCGCCCTCTGGATGCTGGTGGCCTTGAGAGGAAACAGATTTCAGATGCCAAGCTCTCGCACCGCAGGGTGAAGGTCGTGACGTTAGCATCTTGTAATCCGTTCGTGCTAAGGATCTCGAAGCATCTCCTTATGATCCCCCAGTTGTGCTAACCTTGGCCGACTGAGTATCACACTAAAGGGAAGCGCAATGGTCCCACCATCAGGAGAATCGCGAACGACTCCTCGTCAGCCGGCACTCCTCTTCGATCTGGACGGCACACTGGTGGACAACGTCTACGAGCATGTGTTGGCCTGGCGGGAGGCGTTCGAGCAGGCGGGGATCGAACTGGCGGTCTGGCGCATCCACCGACAGATCGGGATGAGCGGCGGGCTGTTCGTGAATGCGCTGATGCGAGAGACGGGGCGCCAGGTGAGCGCCGAGGAGGCGCAGCGGATCCAACGATGGCACCGGGAAGCGTACACGCGCATGGTTCAACAAGTTCGCCCGCTTCCAGGGGCGCGCGAACTGCTCGCGTATCTCTCAGAAAAGAAAATTCCACACGCGATCGCTACCAGCGGCTACTTAGAGACCGCGCAGCACACACTGAAAGTCCTTGATGTCCGGCCCGAGGTTCCCATCATCACCCGCGATCAAGTAGCGCACGCCAAGCCCGACCCTGATCTCTTCCTGGCAGCGGCCGAACGACTGGGCCGGTCTATCTCAGAATGCGTCGTCGTCGGAGACAGCGTCTGGGATCAATTGGCCGCTCGCCGCGCGTGGGCGCTTGGCGTCGGCCTGCTGTCCGGCGGTTACGGAGAGGAGGAGTTGATCCGTGCCGGCGCCTATCGGGTGTATCAGGATCCGGCCGATTTGATGAAGCATCTGGACGAGATCGGCATCCGCGCCGCCGGGTGATCTTCTTGAATCCCTCGCCCCACTTCGAAGGGCTCGGTGCGAACGAAACAAGATCCGTCGCTTCGTTCAGGATGACACAGCTTGGTTATCACGCGGCGCCGTGCTGCTTGAACCAGGACTGCAGGCGCTTCCAGCCGTCCTGCGCCTGATTCTTGCGATAGCTCGGCCGGTAGTCGGCATGAAAGCCGTGCGGCGTGTCCGGATAGACGATGATCTGGGAGGGATTGCCGGCTGCATTCAACGTCTTCTGCATCTGCTCGACGGTCTCCAGCGGAATGCCCTGATCGTTCCCGCCATACAGTCCCAACACCGGCGCTTTGAGGGATCCGGCCACGTCAATGGGATGTCGTGGCTGCGTCTCGGATGGCTTGCCGACCAACCGCCCGTACCAGGCCACGCCGGCCTTGAGCTGCGCGCTGTGAGCCGCGTACAGCCAGACGATCCGTCCCCCCCAGCAGAAGCCCGTGATCCCCAGCCGCTGGACATTGCCGGCCCCTGACTGCTTGGCCCACGCGACCGTGGCGTCCAGGTCGGCCATGACCTGCGAGTCCGGCACTCTGGAGACGACCTTCGTGACGATGTCGTTGATGTCGGACAGCTTGGAGACATCGCCCTGCCGCGCATACAGCTCGGGCGCGACGGCCAAGTAGCCGAGTTTGGCGAAGCGACGGCAGACGTCTTTGATGTGCTCGTGTACGCCGAAAATCTCCTGGACGACGATGACCACCGCGAAGGGCCCGCCGCGGGCCGGCAGCGCCCGGTAGGCTGGGATGCTGCCATCGCTCGTCGGGACCTTGACCTCTCCCGCCGTCAGCCCATTGGCATCCGTCGCCACCGTCTCGGCAGAGACCGGCCGAACCGCCAGCGCAAAACCCGTGGCAAGCGCGGTCATCACAAAGCCACGTCGCGTCACTTCCGCCTTCGGGATTGCCTCGAGCATGTGCTGAATGTCACGCCGGTGATCGTTCACAGTCCCTCCCTGTCCTTAAGAGATCAGCTTGGCGTCGCGGACGAGCGGGGCGATGGCCGCGATGACGCGGTCGTGGCAGACGCCGTTCGTGGCGACGAGACCTGCGCGGTTGCGAAGGTCCTGTCCGCCGTATACGAGCGGCCGCCCCGTCAGGTCGGTCATGCGGCCGCCGGCTCCGCGGAGGATGGCCTCCGGCCCGCACGAGTCCCACGCCTTGGTGAACTCCGAGGGTTCCACGTAGAAATCCGCTTCCTGCGCGGCGATGAGTCCGACCTTCAGCCCGACGCTCCCGCACCGGATTTCCCGGCCGATGCCGAGCCGGGTCTTGATCGCGTCGAGGAGCGTGTGCCGGTGCGAGCGTGACGCGACCAATCTCAGGCTGGAGAGATCGGTCTGGCTCGACACCGAGAGCGGCCTGCGCCGGCCCTGCTCCTCGACCCACGCTTCCTGGCCCACGATGCCGGCGAAGAGGACGCCGCCCGCTGGCCGATAGACCGCACCGACGCGAGCGTCGCCGTTCACCGCCAGCCCGATCATCACGGAGAACTCGCCGTTCTTCAAGACGAAATCGCTGGTGCCGTCGAGCGGGTCCACGTACCACACGCGGCCTGCACGGAGCGCGTCTGCGTTGTCCGCGTTCTCTTCGGCGACGACGCCGTCGTCGGGGAACGCCTCCCGCAATCCGACGACCAGGAGCTCGTTGGCCCGCTTGTCCGCTTCTGTGACCGGATCATTGGGCCCTTTGTAGGACACCGCGAAGTCGGTCGCGTAGATCCGCATGAGGATCGCGCCGGCCGCCCGCGCCAGGCGACACGCCTCTTCCAGTTCGTGCTTGAGGCGTGTCACGAGAAGTGGCGATAGTCGAGGTTCGGGAAAAGGCTGTCCTTCTCTTCGAGGTCCTTGAGGAAGCCGGCATCCACACGACGGGACAGGATCTGCTCGTAGAGGCGGGTGAACCGGGCGAGGTGATCCCTCGTGCGCTTGACCGCATACTCCACCATCGTCCCGGTCTTCATGATAAAGGCCCAATCGGAGCTCTGCGCCAACAAGAGTTCTCGCCCGGCCTGCGTGAGCGCGCGTCGCGTCAGTCCCTCCGCGCGAGGAAATCGCTGCGCCAGCTCTTCCATCCGCCGGGCCGCTGCGTGCAGGTGGCGGTAGATCCAGTCGTTGCCTCCGTTGAGCCACACTTCGTGGTAGCCCTTGTGGCCCCAGGAAGACCCGCAGGGCGTGCAGACCTGGTTGATCTCGTGCCGCTCTAAATATTCGGCGGGCGTGATCGGCTTGACGACCTGCTGGTCGTAGTGCAGCTTGCGGAACAGGTAATCCAGCCACTCCGGGCCCTCGTACCACCAGTGCCCGAAGAGTTCGGCGTCGTATGGGGCCACCACGATCGGCGGGCGATCCATGGCCGGACTGAGCCATTCGACTTGGCGCTCCCGGTTGAACATGAAATTGCTGGCGTGATCCGCGGCCCGCTCCAGCGCCCAGGCCCGATCGTAGACCTGCTTGTGCTCGGTTTTCCCGGTGATCCGGTAGTACTTGACGCCGGTATTGATGCGCTCGCCGTCCACGTGGATGTAAGGCTGGATGTAGTTGTAGTCCAAGTCCCAGCCGACGTCTCGGTAGTAGTCGCGGTAGGCCGGATCGCCGGGATAGCCTTCCTCGGCGCTCCAGACCTGCTTGGAGGACTCAAGGTCGCGGGCGAATGCAGCGACGCCCGTCGGGCAGAAGACGGGGGCGTGCACGCCGTACCGAGGGCGCGGCTCGGCGTACAGAAGGCCATGGGATTCGGTGAAAAAGAACTGGAGCCCCGCGTCACGGAGAACCTCGTCGAGGCCGGGGTAATAGCCGCATTCCGGGAGCCAGATCCCATGCGGCGGCCGTCCGAAGGTCTCCTCGTAGTGGGCCACAGCCGCCCGCAATTGCGCGCGCACGGTGCCGGGGGCGACGTTGAGCAACGGCAGGAAGCCGTGCGTGGCGCCGCAGGTGATGATCTCCAATTTGCCTTGATCTTGCAGATGAGCGAAAGCGGCGACGAGGTCGCGCCCATACTCTTGCGCGAACACGTGCCGTGTTTGGATGAACCGCTCCAGGTACATGGTGGCAAGCCGTTGGAACTCCGGCTGATGCCGGGTGCGGTCCACCTCTTTCGATGCCAGCTCGATCATCCGATTGACGTGCCGCTCGTACCGGGAGACCAGCAGCGGATCACAGAGCATGGAGATCAGCGGGGGCGAAAGCGTCGCCGTCAGCCGAAAGTCCACGCCGTCGCGGACCAGGCCGTTCATGACCCGCAGGAGCGGTACGTAGGTATCCGTGATCGCCTCGTAGAGCCAGTTTTCCTCCAGGAAGGATTCATGCTCGGGATGACGAACGAAGGGAAGGTGACAGTGCAGGACCAGGCAGAGGTAACCGACGGGCTGGGTGGTCATCGGGGCCCTTTCTCAGGTGACGTGGGCAACGTGCCGGCGCTGAAGCGTGCGGCCGCCAGGGCCCCCTCCTGCGCCAAGCGCTCCCGCAGGGCGCGGAGTTCCTCAGGAGACAGCCTCCCCATCACGAGGGGCGCGGGGACGAATTCCAGCGGGCGCGCGGGGTCGGGCTTCCGCCGGCGGACGAACCGGACGCGCAGCCAGCGTTCCTCCGTCAGGTGGGAAGCGCCGGCCCGAGGGGTGTGGATGACGTTCGAGCGCGTGATGGCGTGGAAGCGTCCGGTGCGGGCCACGAAGCCTAGGTCCGCGCAATAGGATTTCTCGGCCGTCCAGACGGGGACGTACCAGCCGCGGGCTTCGAGGCCGATATCTATGTCGAAGGTGTGATGGGCGTTGGTCCCGTCGAAGTGAATGAGCGAGACATCGTACATCCGGATGACGGCCCGCGCCCCATCCATCTCCGCGCCCAACGAGTCCAGGGCCTGCCGCAGGCTCTCCGGCGTCACCTCCCAGTACGCGAAGAGGTGGAAGGGGTCCACCACCATCACGACCAACTCGGTCAGGCCGTATCTGTCGGGGAGTTCGGAGGTCATGGTGCCGGTTCAACCGGGTCGAGCTTCATGCCCTTGGAGATGGCCACGATGCCGGACTCCGTAACCGTGAACCGCTTACGGTCGGACTCCGGATCGTAGCCGATTTCGGTCTTCGGCGGGATCGTCACATCTTTGTCAATGATGGCCCGTCGGATCCGGCAGCGGTCGCCGATCACGACGTTCTCCATCAAGATGGACTGGTACACCTCGGCGTGATCGTTGATGCGGACATTGGGCGAAAGGACGGAGTTCTGCGCGCGGCCGCCGCTGATGATACAGCCGCCGCAGACGATCGAGTCGAGCGCGACGCCCATGCGTCCGCCGGGGTCTTCCTCCTCCGCAAAGACGAACTTCGCGGGCGGGAACTGCCCTTGGTATGTCCGGATCGGCCAGTTCTGGTCGTACAGATTGAACAACGGATCCACGGAGACCAGATCCATGTTGGCTTCCCAGTAGGCATCCAGCGTCCCGACATCGCGCCAGTACTTGACGGCCTTGCGGTTCTCGTCGCGGAAATTGTAGGCGAACACCCGGCGGCTGCCGATCATGCCCGGAATGATGTCCTTCCCGAAATCGTGCGCGGTGTCGCGTTCGGCATCGGCCAGGAGATGGTCCCGCAAGCACGCGGTCCGGAAGAGGTAGATGCCCATCGAGCACAGAGCCCGTCCCGGATCGTTCGGCATGGGGGTAGGATGCGCGGGCTTCTCATCGAAACGCATGATCTGGGAGTCGCTGTTCACGGTCATGACGCCGAAGTGGGAGGCCTCCGCAAGGGGATATTCAATGGCGCCCACGACCACGTCGGCTTGCTTCTGCTGGAGGAAGCTGTACATCTCCTTATAGTTCATCTTGTAAATATGGTCGCCGGCCAGGACCAAGAGATACTCGGGCTGCTTGTCCTCCACGATGAACCAGTTCTGGTGGACCGCGTCGGCCGTTCCCTTGTACCAGTCCTGACTGATGCGTTGCTGAGGCGGCATGGAGATGATGTACTCGCCGAATTCGGGGTTGAGGATGTTCCAGCCCCTCCGGATGTGGCGATCGAGCGAATGGGACTTGTATTGGATGAGGGCGATGATGTTGCGCAGCCCGGAGTTGATGCAATTGCTGAGCGTGAAGTCAATGATCCGGTATTTGCCGCCGAAGGGGACGGCCGGCTTGGCGCGGTCCGCCGTCAGCGGGTGCAGGCGCTCCCCACGCCCGCCTGACAGGATCATGGTCAGGATGCTCTTCATGGGTCGGCATTGTAGCAATACCCGCGGAGGATGGCAAAAGGGGAAAATTCTTGCTACCATTCCGCTCCAGCGGAGGGTTGTTCGAGGACGTGAACGGAACGAGCGTCCAGCTTCGTGAGGTGACGAAGCGTCATGGGGCGACCGTGGCGGTGGATCGGCTCACGCTCGATATCCGTAAAGGCGAATTCTTTTCCATCCTTGGTCCCAGCGGGTCCGGCAAGACCACGACACTTCGCCTGCTCGCCGGGTTCGAGCAGCCCGACGCCGGGGAGATCCTTATCGAGGGGTCTCCAATGCGGGGCGTACCTCCCAACCATCGCCCCGTCAACCTCGTCTTTCAGAACTACGCGCTCTTTCCCCACATGACCGTCGCCAAGAACGTCGCCTTTGGTCTCGAGATGAAGAGGTTGTCTCCTGCCGAGATCGCCCCTCGGGTGACCGAGGCCCTTGAGATGGTCCGTCTGGCCGGGAAACAGGACCGACTGCCGTCGCACCTTTCAGGGGGGGAGCAGCAGCGCGTGGCGCTGGCGCGCGCTCTGATCAACCACCCCGCCGTGCTGCTGCTGGATGAACCGCTGGGGGCCCTCGACAAGCAGTTGCGCCTCGAAATGGAAGTCGAACTCAAGGCCCTTCAAGAACGGGTCGGCATCACGTTCATTTGCGTGACCCACGACCAGGAAGAGGCGTTGACGATGTCGGACCGCCTGGCCGTGCTGCATCACGGGCGGCTGTTGCAGGTCGGCACGCCGGAGGAGATCTATACCGCCCCGGCTTCGGCCTTCGTGGCCAACTTCATCGGTGTTTCCAACAGTCTCTCCGGCCGTGTGCAGGAGATTGATGGGGAAAAGGCTCTGGTTGCCGTTGAGGGAATAGGGATCATCCGGTCTCATGCGGCATCCGGATTGAGGGCGGGCACCGCCGTTCTGGTGACGATCCGGCCCGAGCGCCTCCACCTCTCCCGAGATCCCGGCACGGACGGGTATCAGAATCAGATGGTCGTCGGAATCGCCAAGGCGATTTACTCGGGCAACGAAATGCACTACCTATTGACCCTACCCGGCGGTCAGACCTGGAAAGCCCGCCTTCCCAATGCCGACGGCACGGCCAAGCGGTTCAGCGCCGGCGAGTCCGCCTACCTCAAATGGCGGGCGGCTGAAACTGTCCTTCTTCCCGAGTGAAGGAAATCGTGTCTCCAGCGAGTGGGAGCCGGATCCCCTGGCTCGTGGTGCCTTCCGCGGCAACGCTCCTGCTGTTTTTCCTCGTTCCCCTTGCCCTGGTGCTGACCGTCAGCTTCGCCTCTCGGGGGACCTATGGAGGGATCGAGTGGGTTGTGACCCTCGGCAATTACACCAGCATCGCGGACCCGCTGTACCTCCGCATTTTCTGGCGCTCCCTGTGGCTGGCCGGCCTCACGACGGGATTCTGTCTGATCATGGGCTTTCCGCTTGCCTACATCATCGCACGCGCTCCGACGCGCTGGCAGGGCATCCTGTTGCTGCTGGTGGTCATTCCGTTCTGGACCAACTTTCTGGTTCGCACCTATGCCTGGATGTTTATTCTGCGAACCGAGGGATTGCTGAACACGATCCTGGCAGGTCTCGGAATTATTCACGAACCCCTCAACATTTTATTCACCGACGCAGCCGTTCTGATCGGACTGGTCTACGGCTATCTGCCGTTCATGGTGTTGCCGCTCTACGCGGCGCTGGAGCGGCTGGACCCCTCGTTGATCGAGGCGGCCTGGGATCTCTATGCGAGGCCGATCCAAGTGTTCTCGCGCGTGGTTCTGCCCTTGGCGAAGCCGGGCGTGATCGCCGGCTGTGTCCTGGTGTTCATCCCTTCGCTTGGGGCCTACGTCACGCCGGACCTGCTCGGCGGGGCGCGGACCATGATGATCGGCAACCTGATCCAGCACCAGTACCTGGTGGTGCGCGACTGGCCGTTCGGCTCGGCGCTGTCGTTCGTGCTGATGGCCGGCGTGCTTGCCATGGTCCTGTATTTTCTCCGCGCGGGTGGGGCGAAAAGTCTCTCATGAAAGCCCGTACCTGGCTGATTGCGGCGAGCGTGGCCGACCTCTCGTTTCTCTATCTGCCCATCGCGATCCTGGTCGTGTTCTCGTTCAACGCCTCCAAGCTGTCGGCTCGCTGGCAGGGCTTCTCGCTTCAGTGGTACGGCAAGCTGTTCACGGATCAGGCGCTCCTGGCGGCCACTGTGAACAGCCTGATCGTCGCGACGGTCTCGACCGCGATCGCCGGGGTGCTGGGGGTGCTGACCGCGGTAGCCTTGGAGCGGCGGTCGTTCCGCTGGCAGGCCGCGTTTGAGGGACTGCTGCTCATGCCGATCGTCATCCCGGAGATCATGATGGGGGTGGCGATGCTCCTGTTCTTCGTGATGATCAAGCTGCCGCTCTCCCTGATGACGATGACGATCGCTCACACCGTCTTCAACTTCCCCGTGGTGGCGCTGATCGTGCGCGCGCGCCTGCGCAAGCTGGACCCGCGGTTGGAAGAAGCGGCCCGCGATCTCGGCGCGACGCCCTGGGTGGCCTTCCGGCGCGTGACGCTGCCGCTCCTGATGCCCGGCATCATCGGCGCGCTGCTGATGGCCTTCACGCTCTCGCTGGACGACTTCATCATCAGCTTCTTCACGGCGGGGGTGGGCTCGACGACGCTGCCGATCAAGGTGTACGGCATGCTGAAATCGGCCGTGACGCCGGAGGTGAACGCGCTCTCGGCGATCCTGGTGCTGGTCTCGATGGGGCTGGTGGCGGTGGCGACCTGGGTGCAGCGGAAATGAGGGAGCGGCGTCGGAAGCCTGCTTTGCTCAGGGGCTGCGCCACGACCGCACTAAGCCTCACATCCGCTCGGCTGCGGAACTTGCCCCGTCAAAGGGCTTCTGCCCTGATGGGGATCAGACAGTCCTCGCCGTCCGCCGACGCGGACCGCGTGTCTTCGGCAAGTGCGGTGACCCGAGGCTCCGCCATTCGCTGTGCAGGCTTCCGGCGCCGCTCATAGAAATTACCCTTGTATCTTGACTACAGATCATGAATGGTGTGATGCAGCACAACACAGGCGTGACAGACCGAATACCCTCTGGTCCGGTGAGACCGTGGGCGAGGGAGGGTCGTCACGTCTGCCTTTCAACGAGCCCGAACAGTTGCCTGGGCCATCCGAGCCCGCATCATTGCAAGGCCGGGCCACAAAGGAGGAAATCATCGTGAACGGTTCCCTGTTTGTCGGCATTGACATTTCCAAAGCTCAATTGGATCTTGCCCAACAGCCTGAAGGGCCTGGGCTCTCTCCCCCCCATAACGAGTCCGGCATTG
>CAZITU010000027.1:0-27193 GCA_964542245.1 uncultured Nitrospirales bacterium
TTGGTGACCTGGACGGCAATGTCCACGATGTCCCGCAGGACCTCGTCGAGGTCGAGGTTGCCGATGACCTTCTCGCAAATCTCATGTAAGATTTCGGCTTCGTGTGTCTTCTCGCGCAGGGCGCGTTGGAGCGCAGCCGCCGACGCTCCTTGAAGCTGCTTCATCTCAGGATGGTTTCCATCAGAGCGGCCGACTATAGCATGAGGAGAGGCTCAGGCGCTAGGGCGCCCGGTCTTGAGGAATCTGCGAATAATCGGTTCGTCCACGGGCACGACCGCTACGCGGCCGATCTGATTCGGCAAGACAAAATGGATCTGTCGGTTCTTCACCTTCTTGTCCTGCCGCATGGCGCGAAGCAAGGCAGAGAGGGGGCAGGCGGGAAGGTCCACGGGAAGCCCGGCCCTTTTGACGAGGTGAACAATCCGCGATTCCACCCCCGCCTCGGCCAATTCCAGGCGCACCGCCAACCGTGCCGCTCCGACCATGCCGATCGCCACGGTCTCTCCGTGCCTGTAACGTCGGTAACGGGTCATGGCCTCGAGGGCATGCCCCAGGGTGTGGCCGAAATTCAGGATGCGACGGCGGTCGCCCTCCCGCTCGTCCGCGGAAACGACCTGGGCCTTGATCGCACAGGAGGTCCGGATGACCCGGCGGGTAACCGAAGGATTTAGACTCAGCACCCGATCCATATCCCGTTCCAGAAATTCGAAAAATGCGGCGTCCTGGATCACCCCGTACTTGATGACCTCGGCAAGGCCCGCCCGGTACTCCCGACTGGGAAGCGTCCCGAGCACGTTCGGGTCAATGAGGACCAGCTTGGGTTGGTAGAATGTGCCGATGAGGTTCTTTCCTTGAGGATGGTTGACGCCGGTTTTCCCTCCGATGCTCGAATCCACTTGCGCGACCAAGGTGGTGGGAACTTGTACGAACGGAATGCCTCGCATATACGTCGAGGCGACAAAACCCGCCAGATCTCCGACCACCCCGCCCCCCAGGGCAAGGAGCCAGGTTGCTCGCTCGCAACGTCGTCCGACTAGTTCATCAAGGATCGCGGACGCCCATTTCAGCGATTTGGCCCGCTCGCCGTCTGGAAGACCCAGGACGGTCGTTTTGAACCCCGCCCCTTTCAAACTTCGGAGGAGACGGGCGCCGTACAAGCGCTTGACCACGGAATTGGTGACGACCACCACCGCAGGGCCCAGCCCGAATGGTACGAGTTGCACCCCAATCCGATCGAGGAGACCGTCCTGGATCACGATGTCATAGCCACGGTCGGCAAGGTCGACACGGATGCGGTCGGTACCCGTCGGTGCGGTCACGCTAGGCTGGGATAGCATGGGGATCGGTTAGATAAAAGGGACCAGCTCAAAACTGTCTCATGTAGGCCAGATAGGAGTCGAAATTCCGGCGCATCTCCGCCAGGTTGTCCCCTCCGAATTTCTCCACCATGGCGACGGCCATCTCGTAGGCCACGACGGCCTCGCCCACGACGCCGGCGGCCGGGACCGTACAAATATCGGAACGCTCGATCGTCGCTTCACGGGGTTCTTTGGTCTGGATATCCACGCTGTGTTTGGGGTTGTAAAGCGTCGAAATCGGCTTCATCGCGGTCCGAAGGACGATCGGCTGTCCGTTCGTGATGCCGCCTTCCAGCCCTCCCGCGTTGTTGGTTCCGCGGGTAAACTGTCCTGCGGCTTTGTCGTAGAAAATGTCGTCGTGGACCTCCGAGCCGAACCGGCGCGCGGACTCAAACCCCAGACCCTCCTCTACCCCTTTCATCGCCTGAATGCTCATCAAGGCCATGGCCAGTCGGGCAGAGAGCCGGCGATCCCACTGTGCATAACTCCCCAACCCGATCGGGGGATTCATGACCACCACTTCAAAGACGCCTCCCAGGGTATCTCCCTTGTGCTTTGCTTCCCGTATCCGCTCGATCATCCGGGCTGACGCCTCGATGTCAGGGCACCGGACCTCGGATTCCTCCGCTCGTTGGAAGGCTTCTTCCGGTGTCTTCAGTCCGTCCAACGATGCCTTGACCCCACCGATTTCTACCGTATAGCTATACACCAGTATATTGAATTCAGCGAGCAAGCGTTTGGCCACCGCCCCCACAGCCACTCGAACGGCGGTCTCGCGGGCGCTGGCCTTCTCCAGCACGTTCCTGATATCCCGATGGTTATACTTGATCGCGCCCACGAGATCGGCGTGCCCGGGACGTGGGCAGGTCACCACTTTCTCGGTGGCCGGCGGTCCGGGGTCGGCCGCCATGATCTCTTTCCAGTTTTCCCAGTCTTTGTTGGCAACAAGGAGAGTAAGAGGGGTGCCGAGAGTCGCCCCTTTGCGGACCCCAGAGAGGAATTCGACCCGATCCTGTTCGATCCGCATCCGACCGCCGCGACCATACCCCTTCTGGCGCCTGGAGAGGTCCCGATTGATATCGTCGGCGGTCAGAGGAAGCCCGGAGGGAACACCTTCCAGGATTGCAGTGAGGCTCTTGCCGTGGGATTCGCCCCCATTGAGATATCGGAGCATGAAAGACGCACCTTAATCCTTCACTCCTTCAAGATTGTTGGAGTGACGAAAATTAACAGTTCAGTGGTAACATTGGAGATCCCCTCATTTTTAAACAGCCAGCCAAGAAAGGGAATCCTATTGAACCAGGGAATGCCCTGAGTGTTGTCAATCCGGGCTTCTTCAAATATTCCGCCGAGTACCGCTGTTTCGCCGTCCTGGAGGAGGATTTCCGACGAAGCTTCTCGCTTATCGATTGTAGGTCCCGCCGACGACACGCTTGCGCCGACGGCGTTTTTCGTCGTCTTGATCTCGAGACGAACCGTGTTGGCATGAGGAATCACATGTGGCGTGACGCTCAAGGTCAGGGTCGCATCCACGAACGTCGTCTGCGTTCCTTGAAGTGATGTCGTCTGAAAGGGAACCTGACTCCCCTGCTCGATCTTGGCGGACTTATTGTCCAAGGTAATGATTTTGGGCGCGGAAATTGTCTTGCTCATTCCGAGAGATTCGCCGGCCGACAGGCGCAGGTCGAGTACCGATGAGGTCCCGAAAAATCTTCCAATGGCGAGCCCGATGGCGCTGGTCGGAATCGAAACGCCGGTCGCGGTGGCGGGAAGGTTGACCAGGAATGTCGTCGGTATGGTGAACACTTCCTGACCGGCAGCGTTGGTTGTGACCGTAGCTAATTGGTTGGGCACCACACCCGGAGAGATGCCGATAACCTGCTTACTGCCCTGTGCGATGATCGGACCAAAGATTCCCCAATTGACGCCGAGGCCGCGCGCGAAGGACTTACTCGCCTGGACGATCCGGGCTTCGATCTGAACCTGCGGCGTCCGACGGTCGAGTTCGCGTACGATATTCGCAATCTTGCCGACGTTCTCCTCAATATCGCGTACGATCAGGGAATTGGTTCGGACATCAGTTTTGATTTCCCCGCGTGGACTGAGGCTGCTCTTGGCGACATCCACGGTCTTGGCCGCGTCGGCATAGTTGAGATAGACGATTCGTGTCACCAACGGCTGGGTCTTGAACGTCGCGTCCCTGGCTTTGAGTATATCCTCCTGCTGCTTGGCGATGTTCCCGAGAGTGTCGATCCAGAGAATATTCCCCTCGCGTAGCTGTCCAAGTTGGTTCAGCTTGAGAATCAGTTCGAGCGCTTGGTCCCAGGGAACATTCAACAGCTTCAGGGTCACCTTGGCTTTGACGGTTTCCCCAACGACCATGTTGAGGCCGCTGACATCGGCGATCAACCGCAAAACGCTGCTGATGTCGGCGTCCTGAAAGTCCAGTGAAATGCGCTTGCCCGTATAGCGGCCCGAAGGTTCGGGCGTGCCGTTCTCGGGCGAGGGAGTACCTCCACCCTGCTTGGGCTGTGCCAGGGAGGTCACCGGATCAAGCAACTTGAGCCGTTCGGGGATGGGCGCTGTGACGCCCTGCCTTGGGTTTTCTTTTCGCACCTTCTCGCCGCCAAAAGGACGGAGGGCTTCCAGGCTCCCAGGTTTTCGGGCTTGATCGGAGAGAGTGATCCGTACTTGAACTCCCGTTTTTTCCACCGTGTACGGCACGGATTGTCCCAAATCCAGCACCAGTCGCACCTTCTGCTGGGGTAGCTGGTGCGATCCAATGCGGATCTGCTTGATCAATTGATGTCCGACCAGGATATTCTGGCGTTTGGTGCCGTTCATGACTTCCACTAGATCCACCACGAGACGATTCCCGTCGAGCCGCATCACCTGGTAGGTCAAGTCGCCGTCGCCCGTGACAATCACGGCAACACGTCCGTCCTGCTGCTGAACCTCAATGTCCGTCAGAGTCTTGGCGGGAGCAAGCTGCCTGGCACTGTCTGGTTCAGTGGAAGGTAACGATTGGGAACCCGTTTCGGCGACTACCGGGCTTGTGGGTGTGTCGGTCTTCGATGAGTGGTCATCCGGAGAGGGCTTGCTCTCCGCTTTTGTCGCATCGGCAAGAGCCGCAGGTTGGGTTTCTGAGACGGCGGGATCACCGACGGGTTCCGGAAGGACGCATCCTTGCCCAACGCTTATAACCAAGGCCCCCAGCAGGCCCATCCAAAGATGAGAGGTTCGTATCTTCATTGGGTCCCCTCTTTCGTTCGCAGGAAAATTTCAACCTCCCGCGTGCTCCTCTTACCTGTCACTTCCATGGTCGGTTCGGACACAAGGATCCGCTTTTCGGAAATGGATTTGATGGTCCCGTTATTAGCTCCCAGAAGCATCCCTTCTTTGACGGTATATCCCTTTCCGTCGGGAGTTTGAATCAACCCGTAGTATCCATATCCGCCCCAGATGATCCCCAGCAGCTTCATATCACTGATCTCAAATCGCTGGAGGGGCGGCATCTCCGAGTGGGCCTTTCCGATTTTAACCATCAGGACCATGGACTGAAACGGATCTCTGCGGCTTTTAGGGTCATACGAATAGTCGTCCGCCACCGATTCCGGCCTTGCCGTTGGGAGGGAAGCCGGGCTCCCGGCCGGCATGGCCGGATTGAGCGCAGCGCCGGGCTTGGCCCCCATCGCTGGCTGAGAAGCCGAGGACTGCGTTGCAGACGTCGCCGCGCCTGCTTTGACTGGAGCCGATGACCCGGCTGGCGGTGCGGCCGGAACGCCCGACGGGGGGGGCGGCCCCGCAGTCTTGGGAGCGGTCCCGGGCACCACGACGGGGGCCTGACCTGCCGCAGGCGTTCCCCCGGTCGTGGCGGTCGGCGCACTCGGGCTTGTGACAGGCTTCGCAGGACTGGCCGGTGCTTTAGGCGCCTCTGGCTTCGGAGATGGGGTCGCAGGCGTCGGTTCTTCCTTTTTGCCCAACACCGAATCAAGAAGAGACATTGCGAGCAGGGTTCGCTCCCGATCGACCGCAGCCTGCGCTGGCTGAAGCGGGATGCCCAGCGTTCCCCACATCACAGCAGCCGCCACGACGAGTCCGCACCACACGCCGTCCTTTTTCTGTATTCCAGTCATGGAGCGCACCAACCCCTGTTATTAGTTCCCCGCAGGCTTGACGGCCGCGTCGGGTTTACCGGCTCCCGGCGCCGTGGCCGACGAGGAGGAAGACGCAAACGCCGTGAGTTGAAACGCGGTCTGGACGAACAGACGACCGCGCTCAATCTTCGCGCCCCCCATCCGAATCCTGGTGACGTTGATGATTCGCGGGAGTTTGCCGATCCGATCAAAAAACAATGCCACGGTATGATATCCCCCGCTTATCTCCACTTCGACCGGCAGGCGAACAAACAGCTTGGAGGCATCCTCGATACGGGGGTTCTGTTTCCATACTTTGAATTCAAGCCCGATCCGCACCCCGAGGTCGGAGAGTTGCTTCAGGAGAGTCGATGCCTCTTCCTCCGGAGGCAATTGTTCTTTGTTTTTGGCAAGCTGCCGCTCAAGCTCTACGGTTATCCGCTTCAGTTCGGCTATGTGCTTGACTTTGGCCTTGTTCGTATTGATCTCGTTATCCAGCGTCTGGATCTCGCCCGATAGGCGATTCAAAACATCTTGCCGGTCGGTCTCGACGAACTGATAAAACAGTCCGACGATCGCGACTGAGGGCAATGCCAGGAGAAATACCCGCTGCCACAAAGGCGTCGCCTTGAAAGCAGCCAAATTAGGGAGAGTCAGCGCCATGGCTCAGGTCTTGACCTTCAGCTTGATCTTGAACTGGTAGACGGTCACGCCCTCTTCGACCGTTTGCCGGCTCTCCTCCAAGAGGACGGAAGAAAAGAATTTCACCTGTTGCAGGTTCCGCGTAAACTCCACGATGTCGTCATTGGAGAGCGCCCGGCCGGTGATCGTGATGTCCGAGACGCCTTCCTCCACAGTTATCAACCACAATTTCAGAGGATCCAGGCTCTGGCTGAGAAAGTCCAGCAGGCGCACCGGGCCGGATTGATTTTTCCGCAACTGTTCGATGATCCGATTTCGGTTCTCCAATAAACTCTTCGTCTTCTCGTAGTTCTCTACTTCAACAACCTGCTTTTTGAGCTCCTCGACCTCTTTCTTCTTGTTTTCCTTGATGAGGGTCTGTTGGGCGATCTCGGACTCCAACATTTGCCAGCGATATCCGGCACCGCCCAACACGACGACCGTGACGGCCAGCCCGATGCCGATCTGGAGCGCCACCTCATCGATTGGTGCCGCCTTTTTGGCTCGCGCGACCGGAAGGAGGTTAATTTTGATCAACGGTCGCCCTCCCGCCGTATCGCCAACCCGACGACGACGGCCGCCGAGGGCGCGACTTCGGCGAGCTCTTCGGGACTCATCTTGAGCCCCGAGACATCCAGCGATTTGAAGGGATTCACCACGGAGGCCTCGATGCCCAACTGCTCCGTAATCCGCGCTGGCAAGGTTGGAATCTTCGCGCAGCCGCCGCTCAGGACGATTCGTGTAATCTCAGCCTCTTCCGTGGACGTCGTCCTGAAGTAATCGAACGACCGGCTGATCTCGGTCGCCACCTCCCCGTCCACGGTTTCGACGGCCGCGTGCAAGCCGGCTTCGTCAACCCCGCTCAACTGACCTCGTTTGGCCAGTTCGGCGTCTTCGCCGGTCAGCCCGAGATTCTGCTGAATGCACTCGGTGTAGCGGTTCCCACCAATCGTACAATCACGGGTGAAGGCGGAGACTCCGCCCTTCAGGATATTGATGTTCGTCACGCTGGCGCCGATGTTGACAAGCGCCGTGAACTCCGCGGGCGAGGTCTCGTAGTTTACGCAGTACATGTTTTCGATGGCAAACGCGTCAACATCGACGACTTTCGGGACCAACCCCGCTTCTCGGACGACGTTGGCATAGTCGTTCAGTTTGTCCTTTTTGGACGCGACCAGAAGGACCAACATTTCGGCCTGCTCATCCTTGGCGAGAATGTGAAAGTCCAGATACACGTCGTTGATATCGAAGGGGATGTATTGCTCCGCCTCAAATTTAATCTGGCGATCGAGCTCCTCCTCCGACATCGGAGGCAGAGCAATCTTCTTCACGATCACGGAGGTGCCAGAAATCGACAGGGCAACATTTTTATTTTTGAGCTTTTGCTCCGCCACGAGGGCCTTGATCGCCGAGACCACTTCCAGGCCGTCCATGATTGCCCCATCCACGATCGTTTCAACCGGAAGGGCCTTCACGCCGAACCGCTCGACCTTGTGCTTTCCTTTCGCCTCTTTGAGCTCCAAAAGCTTGATGAAGCCGGACCCGATGTCCAACCCGACCAAGGAACCTTTGGACTTGAAAATCACGTGAGTCTACTCCCGCTTCCCTAATTCGAACTGCGCCGCCGAATCAGGCGTTTAATTTCTTCAACATTGGCTGTGGTGTAAAGGCGCCAGTTCCGCCAATCACGATTCGGCATAGAGATCAGCCCTTCACGCTCCCAGCGATACAGAGTGGCTTTCGAGATATCAAAAAGTTGGCAGACCTCAATTGTCGAGTAGGACCGGCGGACCTGGACTCGATTGGGGCGCAACTCGACGCCACCCCTCTTTTTCAAAGCGACTGCTTTCATCCTGATACCGCCACGCTCGGTGATAGCGTATTAAGTATAGTTAATATAATCTTAATGTCAAGAATTATTTTGGCAGCGCAATGGCCCCTCCCAAATCCTCTCACCGTCAAATAGGTCAGAGCGGATGCGCCTACTCCCTCCGAGTCACGGGGCCCGACCATAACCTTAAGCAGGAGACGCTTCGACGGCAGCCGATCCAGCGGGAATGTGGAGAAGGAGCGGCCCCGTCGGGTTCAATACAGCCGTTTGCGACGACTGGCGGACGAGATGTTCAATTCCATGCGGTATTTGGCCACCGTTCGCCTGGCAAGCACCACGTTCTGCGCTTTCAGCCGCGCGACAATTTCCTGATCCTTTAACGGCGCGTTGGCGTTTTCCAGGCCCACCATCTTCCGGATCATCTCACGGACAGCCACCGACGACAGTTCGGTCAGGCCATCCTGAGACCGGGGGATGCTCGTATTGAAGAAAAATTTCAACTCGAAGATCCCCTGAGAGCAATGGACGTATTTGTTGGAGGTGACGCGGCTGATGGTTGATTCATGCATGGAGACATCCTCGGCAACGTCCCGCAGGATCATCGGCCGGAGGTATTGGATGCCGTGATCGAAGAACGGCTCTTGGAACTTCACGATGCTCTCAACGACCCGCACGATCGTTTTATTGCGTTGCTCGATGCTTCGGATCAACCACTGGGCCGACTTGAGCTTTTCATCAAGAAACACACGGGTGGCATCGGTGGGATCTCGCTTTCCCACCAGGAAACGCCGGTAGTATGAACTGATGCTGAATCGGGGGATTCCATCATCGTTCAGCATGACCACCCACTTTCCGTCGGATTTCACCACATACACGTCGGGAATGATCGCATGTGTATCGGACGAGTAAAACGGCCGGCCGGGCTTCGGTTCCAGGCCCTCAATCACCTTGGTGGCATGAAGGACGGCTTCGACCGAAACCCCTAAAGTTTTAGCGATCACCGAATATCGCTTGCGCTCCAAGTCGGTGAGATGGTTTCGCACGATGGTCTCGACGAGCGAGCCATTCAATCCCAACTGTTCGACCTGGGCCAACAAGCACTCCTTGAGGTCGCGGGCCGCCACCCCCGTGGGGTCAAAGCCTTGAATCACCTTCAGCACCTGGGTGATTCGCTCAACGGACGTCCCAGTCGTGACCGCCAAATCTTCGAGGGGAATTCTAAGGTATCCCTCTTCATCGAGGTTGCCGATGATCGCACGCCCCACTTCGTGCTCGGTCTTGTCCAGCGGCGATAACGTCAACTGCCAGAGGAGGTGCTCCTCAAGCGAGGCCGTCTTGGCCATCGTCTGATCGAGCGAGGGCATCTCATCACGCCCGACGCGGGATGACTCGACGTCTCCCCACTTGCGATCGTCGTCAAAATACGCATCCCACGAGGATGTCAGGTCATCCCGCTCCGCTCCCTCTCCGTCGGTACCGACGGGGGGCTCCGCTTCTTCAGCCTTGCTTGTTCCCTGGGCCTCCTCGGGGGGCCCCAGCTCCGCTTCGCCTTCTTCAACTTCTGGGCTCGTTTCTTCGAGCATGGGGTTTTCCTCGAGCTGCTGGGTCAGGGCCTCCTGCAACTCCAGGCGGGACAGCTGCAACAGCTTGATGGCCTGCTGCAACTGCGGCGTCATGATCAGCTTTTGCGACAGGCGAAGGTCAAGTCTCGGCTGCATACGTCCGATCCCTTCCGCTACAGGCGGAATCCTTCTCCCAGATAGACTTCACGGGCCCGCCGGCTGTTCACGATATGCGCAGGCGAGCCCTCCTCCAGAATCACGCCTTCATTGATGATGTACCCGCGATCCGTGATGGAGAGCGTCTGTTGGACATTGTGATCGGTGATCAGAATGCCGATCCCGCGGCCCTTAAGTCCGCGAATGATCCCTTGGATATCTCCCACCGCAATCGGATCGATACCGGCAAAGGGTTCATCCAACATGAGAAAATGCGGTCGGGTGACCAGCGACCTGGCGATCTCCACACGCCGTCGTTCTCCCCCCGACAAGCTGAAAGCCTTGCTTGTTCGGACGTAGTCAAGACCCATATCCTTAATGGCCGTCTCCATCCGGTCTCGGCGTTCCTCTCGACTCAGGTCAAGCAATTCAAGGATGGCGAGCAGATTCTGCTCGACCGTCATGCGCCGAAAGACCGACGATTCTTGTGGTAAATAGCCGATCCCGCGACGAGCCCGTTGGTACATCGGCAGGTCCGTGATCGGCTTCCCGTCGAGAAATACTTCTCCTTTATCCGGCACCGTGAGTCCAACCATCACGTCGAACACCGTGGTCTTACCAGCACCGTTAGGCCCGAGGAGACCTACGATCTCGCCTGACCTGACCGTCAGGCTGACGCCCTTGACCACACGGCGACCGCGGTAAGCTTTTTCGAGGGCGCTGGCCTCAAACGTCAAAGGCCTCTCCTCCCCTCCCACAGGACGGGGTAAGACTGCTCACCGGGGTGCCGATTTCGTGTCGTTGATAATAACCCTGCTGCCTTCGACGATGCTCCGATCTTCCTTCAATAGCATAGTCATCTTGGAGCCAGTGACCCGGTACCCCTCTTCCCAGACCTCAGGGTCACCCGTCAGAACCAGTTTTTCTTCTTGCTGGTAATAGAGGGCTTTCTTCGACTTCGCTCGCTTGGTTCCCTGCTGCATGGCAACGTTGCCTGTGGCATCTATGACTGAGACCGCCCGGTTCCCAAACGAGGGCAGGTCGGGGGTGGCAGGCTTTGGGGGCGCCGAGGCGTTGCTGCCGCCCTTGGGAGAGGGTGACGCGGAGGGTCCGTCAAAATAGACGATCATGTGATCAGCGTGCATGACGAACACACCTTTCGTCAGGACCACCTTCCCTTCAAAGACCGCCGTATTGTCTTGGTTTTTAAAGACAAGGGTCTGCGAGGTGATAATGATTTCGGGAGGAGCGGCAGAGGAACGATCCGGAGGCTCGGCCGCCCAGACCAATCCCACACACGAAAGGAGGGCCAGTGCGCTAGTGAATCCCCACACGGACATCTCGACGGATCCTCATTTCTCGGGTCGTGAGGACTGCGTCCATGCCTTGACCGGTAACTTCCAACCTCGGTCCCTTGATCCTGACCGGTTCATCCGTCCAGAGCCGATGCTCCTGGTTGACCCAATTGATACGGGGGGTATAGATCGTATACCCGCTCTTGAGGACCAGCGCAAGGTCGCCAGAACGTTTGCCCACGACGAAATCTTTGGAGGAGATATTAATGGTCCCCTCATCGCCTTCGACCATCAGGGACACGCCGTCGGTGCCCGTTAAGGTGACATGGACATCGCTCAGAACAGCCTTAGCTTCCGCATCGAAGACCTGTGCGTGTCTGGCCTGAATCTTCCAATCCACGAGCCCGCCCTTACTCTGAGTAAATGAAAACTCTCGTAAGCCCGCATCGGCCGCTTGAGACAAGGCCGCGACGGAAACCGACTGGACTCGCCGCGACGGCCCTCCTAGGACAAACACTAGGATGGCTCCCAGCACGGCAACTATGATCCCGAGAAGTCCGGCCCTAGCCAAGCGCTGCGCCGACAACATCGGTTTCGACAACATGCCAGGGACTATAACACAGCATTTTGCCGGGAGTAAAGACTCGCAAAAGCCCGGGCGGGTCACCCTGGTCCCACGTGAGCCGGAAGGGCCTTTATCCCCACGGGGTAGAGATCTGCCTGGTGCGGGCTTCCCCTGAACCGTGTCAGGATGCGGCCTTGGTGGTCTTCCCGGCAGGATCCGGCTGGTCCGTAGTCTCTTTCTTGGTAGGCTCTTTTTTCTCGGCAGGCCTGGTCACCAACTCAATGACGACCATGCGGGCGGCATCACCGATGCGGCGCCGAGTCTTAATAAGGCGGGTATAGCCTCCCCGACGATCCGAGAACCGTCCCGCGAGGTCCTTGAAGAGCTTGGCCACCACATTCTCCGTCCTGACGTAGGCCAACGCACGGCGTCGAGCATGAAGATCGCCTTGTTTGCCCAACGTAATCATGTGATCGGTCAGGATACGAACCTCTTTGGCCTTAGCCTCCGTGGTCTCGATTCTCTCGTGCTCCAACAAGGACGTAACGAGATTCCGAAACAAGGCTCCCCGATGATGGGTATTCCGTCCGAGTTGACGGCCGCTCTTCCGATGGCGCATGGCTCCAGCCTACTCCCCTCGCTTGTCCGAGGAGGCACCCTCCGGGAGATGATCCAGCTTCATGCCAAGGCTGAGCCCCATCTCCACAAGAATTTCCTTAATCTCATTGAGAGATTTCTTCCCGAAGTTCTTGGTCCGCAACATATCGGATTCCGTTTTCTGGACAAGGTCCGCGATGGTTTTGATGTTGGCGTTCTTCAAACAATTGGCCGCCCTGACGGAAAGCTCGAGCTCGTTCACGCTCCTAAGCAGGTTCTTATTGATCTCCGTGATGGATTTTTCGGCCGCAGGCTGGCTAACCGTCTCTTCTATATCCTTGACATTGATGAAGATATCGAGATGCCCACGCACGATCAGGGCGGCGGCCGACAAGGCGTCCTCCGGCGCAATACTTCCGTCTGTCCAGATCTCGAGGATCAACTTGTCGTAATCGGTCATACGGCCGACGCGGGCGTTCTCGACCAAATAGTTGACGCGGGTGACCGGAGAGTAAATCGCGTCCACAGGGATCACACCAATCGACATCCCTTCTTCCTTGTTACGTTCGGCCGGGACGTACCCTCGGCCCCGCTTGACTACCATCTCGGCGTCGAGCATGGCGCCCTTATCCAACGTTGCGATGTGGAGTTCAGGGGTCAGGATCTCGATATCGGCATCGTGCGACACATCGCCGGCCTTGGCGATACCCGGCCCCTTCTTACGAAGGTGGATCGTCTTGGGTTTATCCGCATGGAGTTTGAAGCGTATCTTCTTGATATTGAGAATGATGTCGGTGACATCTTCGGTGATGCCGGGAATCGTCGCGAACTCGTGCAGCACGCCTTCGATTTTCACGGAGACGACGGCCGCTCCTGAGAGGGACGACAAGAGCACCCGGCGCAACGCATTCCCGACCGTCGTACCAAACCCCCGCTCGAACGGCTCGGCGATGAACTGACCGTACATCGTCGATAAGGTTTCCTTGTCGACATCGGCTTTAATCGGAATTTGGAAATCTCGCATACCCTTCAGCATACTGGCTCCCTTATTGCCGGTTCAGGGGGGGGACGTCCCGTCGGCCGTCTGCCCCGATCCGGCGATCATGCAAATCAACGCGAATAGAGGTCCACCACCAATTGCTCGTTCACGGGCATGGCAATCTCGTCCCTTGCGGGCATGCCGCGCACGGTCGCCTTCAAATTCGCTTTGTCCAAATCCAACCACACGGGCACCCCCCGTGAGTCGACCCCGTCGAGGGCGGCTTTAATGGGGAAAAGAGTCCGGCTTCGCTCTCTGACCTCAATCACATCGCCCTCTCGTACCAGAAACGAGGGTTTGTCCACTTTCCGCCCGTTCACCCGATAGTGGCCGTGGATGACCAGCAAGCGGGCCTCCTTACGAGACGCGGCAAAGCCCAAACGATAGACGACGTTGTCCAAACGGCGCTCAAGCATGCGAAGGAGGTTCTCGCCCGTGATTCCATGTTGGCGTTCAGCCTTGGAAAACGTTCCACGGAACTGGCGCTCAAGGACCCCGTAAATCCGTTTCAGTTTCTGCTTCTCACGAAGTTGCGCGCTGTACTCCGAGACCCTCTGACGTCCCTGTCCATGCTGCCCTGGTGGGTAGGCCCGCCGCTCAATAGCGCATTTCTCCGTCATACAGCGAGAGCCTTTCAGAAAAAGCTTGACGCCTTCCCGGCGACACAAGCGACAGACAGGACCACGATATCTAGCCACGGTTCCTCTCCTTCCAGCGTCTTCTTAGACCCGACGGCGCTTAGGCGGCCGACAACCGTTATGGGGAATAGGCGTGACATCCCGAATCATATTGATCCGCAAGCCGGCCGACTGGAGCGCCCGGATCGCGGATTCACGACCGGACCCCGGGCCCTTGACATACACATCAAGTTGCCGCATCCCACATTCCAACGCCTTCTTGGCCGCCACCTCCCCTGCCCGGGTGGCTGCAAATGGGGTGCTCTTACGGGACCCTTTGAAACCCTGGTTCCCCGCACTCGCCCACACCACCGTGTTGCCGCCCATGTCGGTGATGGTCACGATCGTGTTATTGAACGAAGCTTGAATGTGTGCGACGCCGCTCTGAACAACTTTCCGTTCCCGTTTTTTGCCTTTCTTGATGCCCATGCTGCAACTCCCTTAGGCGGTCCTCATAGCCTTTCGCGCCTTGCCCATGCCCTTGGGTCCCTTCCTGGTCCGCGCATTCGTCTTGGTTCGTTGCCCTCTGACCGGGAGTCCCTTCCGATGGCGGAGCCCACGGTAGGCCCCGATATCGACGAGCCGTTTGATATTCATCGAGACGTCCTTGCGGAGATCGCCTTCAACCTTGTGCTCCCGCTCGATGATCTCACGCAGCTTGACGATCTCATCTTCGCGAAGATCCTTAACCCGGGTACCCGGTGTCACGCCGGCCTTCGCAAGAATTTGTCTCGCCAATGGCCGCCCGATACCATAGATAGAGGTCAATCCTACATGGATTTGCTTCTCCCGAGGTAAATCAACCCCGGCAATCCGTGCCATAGCCTTGTTCTCCCAACTCTACCGAGTTAACCGTGGGAGCGCTGGCTTCCCGTTTAACGATTGACGTTGAACGATTCACCACTGCTACCCCTGTCGCTGTTTATGCCGCGGGTTGGAGCACAGCACACGCAGGATCCCGCGACGACGGACCACCTTGCACTTCGAGCAAATCGGCTTCACCGATGATTTAACTTTCATGGCGTCCTTGGAATTCGTTTCCCGGTTATTTAAATCGGTACGTGATCCGGCCCCGCGTCAGATCATACGGCGACAATTCCACCGTCACCTTGTCCCCCGGCAGGATTCGGATATAGTGCATCCGCATCTTGCCAGAAATATGAGCCAGGATTTTGTGCCCGCTGTCCAACTGCACCCTAAACATGGCGTTCGGGAGCGTCTCGGCCACGGTCCCCTGCACCTCAATGACGTCTTCTTTAGCCATGACTCCCGCTTTCGCGACGATCACAGTTTGGTCAGGATCCGAGGGCCTGACTCGGTGACGACAATCGTGTGTTCGAAATGCGCGGAGAGACTTCCATCCAATGTCACGGCCGTCCATCCATCGTGAAGGTGCCTGGTCTCAGGCCGGCCCATGTTGATCATCGGTTCAATGGCCAGCGTCATGCCCGCCTTCAAGCGGGGCCCTTTCCCCGGTTCTCCGTAATTGGGTACCTGGGGCTCTTCGTGAAGTCGCCTGCCGATCCCGTGCCCGACGAACTCCGTCACGACGGAAAATGAGGCGGCCTCCGCATGGGCCTGAACGGCATGGGAAATGTCGGAGATTCTGTTACCGACGACGGCCCGGGCGATGCCCTTATGGAGGGCCTCCTCTGTGACCCGCAAAAGGCGGCGGGCCTCAGCCGAAATGGCTCCAACCGGCACCGTCACCGCAGCGTCGCCATAGTAGCCATCCACCATCACCCCGATATCCAAGCCGATGATGTCGCCCTCCTTCAGCACGCGATTCGAGGGGATCCCGTGCACGACTGCGTCGTTCACCGAAGTACACAGCGTATGGGCATAGACCTGATCCCGGACCCGATATCCCTTGAAGGCGGGGGTCCCCCCGCGCTCAAGGATAAACGACTCGGCAAATCGGTCTAGCTCTTCCGTGGTGACTCCGGGCCTGACCTGGACACGAAGCGATGCCAGAACCTCGGCGACGATCTTCGACGCGCGGCTCATCGTTTCAACTTCTGCCGGCGACTTCAGCTCGATACCGTTCATGACGGCCTCGACCTCCCCACCACCGCGAGGAGCCGTTCGTACACCTGGTCAATAGATGTCGTTGCGTCCACGCGCCGCAGTAACCCTCGTTTCTGGTAATAGTCCACGAGAGGGCTGGTCTGCTGATCGTACACCCGAAGCCGAGCTTCCACGGTCTCTGGCTTATCATCCGCTCGCTGGATCAACGCCCCCCCGCATTTATTGCATAGTCCTGCGCGCTTGGGCGGGTCGTGTTCGACATGATACACCGTCTGGCACGCAGGACAACTGCGGCGTCCAGACAGTCGCCGGACAATTTCCGCGTTCGGAACGTCAAAACTGACCACATGCTCGATCCCGCCGCCGCTTCTTTCGAGAAGCATTCGGTCCAGGGCTTCAGCTTGGGCCACCGTTCGGGGGAAGCCGTCCAGGATATAACCCCGCGCACACTCCGTGGCGGCCACCTTGTCCCGAACAATCCCGATCACGACCTCATCGGGAACCAGCTTCCCCACATCCATATATTCTTTGGCCTGCCGGCCCAGGGGCGTCCCCTGCTTCACCGAGTCGCGCAGAATCTCCCCGGTAGATACCTGAGGAATCCCTTCCTGCGCCGCCAACCTTTGGGCCTGCGTTCCTTTCCCCACTCCCGGAGCACCGAGGAAGATCAACCGCATGCGTCTACCCGCTTCGTCCTTTCAGACGACCCTTGGCCAGAAAACCCTCATAGTTGCGCATCAGCATATGGGATTCGATCTGCTGGGCCGTATCCAACCCGACACCGACCGTAATCAACAGCGAGGTGCCCCCGAAGTAAAACGGGACACCCAACTTGTAGATCAGCACCTCAGGGATGATGCACACACCCGCAAGGTACAGAGACCCTGCGAAAGTGACACGGTTCAGGACCCTATAGATATAATCCGACGTCCGCTGGCCCGGCCGGATACCGGGAATGAAGCCACCGTATTTCTTCATGTTGTCGGAGATGTCCACGGGATTCAAAACCACGGCGGTATAGAAGTAACAGAAAAACACGATCAGGCCGACATACATGGCCGTGTAGGTGAGCGATCCCGGTGCCAGCATCTTGCCGATATCTTGCACCCAGGCGATTTGAATGAATCCCGCGATGGTGGCCGGAAAGGCGATGATCGAAGAGGCGAAGATCGGTGGAATCACGCCCGCCGTATTGATCTTCAATGGAATGTGCGTGCTTTGCCCGCCGAAGACACGGCGTCCGACCACCCGCTTCGCGTACTGCACCGGAATTTTGCGGCGACCTGTCTCCAGGAACACGATCGCGCCGATCACACCGATCATCGCCACCATCAGACCAATCAACCAGAACCCGGTTAACTGGCCAACTTCGAACAGTTGGTAGGTTTCGACCACCGCATGCGGCAAGCGCGCAACGATCCCGGCAAAGATGATCAAAGAAATCCCATTGCCGACGCCCCGCTCGGTAATCTGCTCTCCCAGCCACATCAGAAAGGCAGTGCCGGCCGTCAAAGTCAAAATGGTCATCAGGCGGAACCCCCAGCCCGGTGCCTGCACGAAGGCGCCGCGATTCATGCCCTCCAGCCCCACCGCGATGCCGAAGGCTTGCACAAGCCCGATCCCGATCGTTCCGAACCGGGTATATTGCACGATCTTTTTTCGCCCCCGTTCTCCTTCCTTGGCCAGTTTTGTCAGATGAGGGATCACCACCGTCAAGAGCTGCAGAATGATCGACGCGCTGATGTAGGGCATGATCCCGAGAGCAAAAATCGTCAGGCGCGAGAGGGCGCCTCCTGAAAAAATATCGAGGAAGCCGAGCAGCGCGCCTCCTTCCTTCAAAAGGAACTTGGCGAGTTCGTCGTTATTGATGCCGGGAGTCGGGATATGCGCGCCGATGCGGTAAACCGCCAACATTCCCAGCGTGAACAGGATGCGCGTTCTCAGCTCGGGGATCTTGAAGATGTTCTTGATGTTCGTGATCAGCCGTTCAAGCACTGTCCAACACCTCCGCTCGCCCCCCGGCGGCTTGAATCTTGGCGACAGCAGAGTTACTGAAGCGATGCGCCTGAACGTAGAAGGGCCGCGTCGGGGTCCCTTCCGCAAGGATCTTGATCCGAGAGTCGCGTCCGCGCACCAGACCGGCTTGAATCAAGACCTGAGGTGTCACGTCGTGGACCCCCTCAAGACGATTTAGGTCTCGGAGATTAACAACCACCCAGTCCTTCCGAAAAATATTCGTAAATCCCCGCTTCGGTACGCGCCGTTTCAGCGGCATTTGCCCGCCTTCAAAGCCGGGTTTCTTCGCGCCTCCGGACCGGGCGATCTGGCCTTTGTGTCCTCGCGTCGCGGTTTTGCCGTGGCCGGATCCGATGCCCCGGCCAATCCGCTTCCTCTTACTCGTGGACCCGGGCGCTGGCTTCAAGTCATGCAGTTTCATGCGGTCTTCCCCCGGCTTCCTGCACATCCAGCATATAGGATAGCTTACGCACTAACCCTCGGACCTGCGCCGTGTCGGGCCGTACGACCGTATGTCGAATCCGGCGGAGTCCGAGGCCGCGCAGCAGTACGCGATGAGCCTTCGGCGTCCCGATCGGACTGCGTGTCAACGTAATCGCTAGCATGGCGCTTCGTGAAGGCAGGGTAGCCATGACCTCACAATCTATTCTGCCTGTTGGATTCCGCTTCGTCGGATACGGAGCACTTCCTCAGGGTCACGAAGCCGGTTGAGGCCTTCCAGGGTGGCGAGGACGACATTGAAGGGGTTGCCCCGGCCCAACGTCTTGGCGATGATATTATGGATTCCGGCCAGCTCAATGACCGCGCGCACCGCCCCTCCGGCGACAATGCCGGTCCCCGCCGCCGCCGGTTTGAGCAGCACGTGCTCGGCTCCGAACTGCCCATGGACCTCATGCGGGATGGTCCCGTTCTTGATCGCGATCCGCACCAGCTTTTTCTTGGCATGTTGGACCGCCTTCGAGATGGCCTCCGGCACCTCCGCCGCCTTTCCCTTGCCGATCCCGACCCATCCTTGCTCGTCTCCCACGACCACAAGCGCGGTGAAGTTGAATCGTTTCCCCCCTTTGACGACTTTGGCGACCCGGTTGATGAAAACCACCTTATCCTTCAGGTTCAGCTCGTCCGGATTGACCTTCACAGTTCGGCCTGGCTCCCTTCTTAAAACTTCAGGCCATGCTCGCGAGAAGCCTCAGCCAACACCTTCACGCGACCATGGTATTTGTACCCGCCCCGATCAAACACAACCGCCGCAATGTTGGCCTTCAGCGCTCGCTCGGCAACCAATCGGCCGACGGCCGCCGCCGCCGCCAAGTTCCCTCCGGTCTTCAGCGTCCCCTTTAGCGCCTTATCCAGGCTTGACGCGCTCACCAATGTCCGACCCGTGGTGTCATCGATGATTTGGGCATAGAGATGCGTAAGGCTCCGGAAGACGTTGAGGCGAGGGCGCTCCGCGGTCCCCCAAACACGCCGACGGACCCGCTGGTGCCGTCGTGTTCGATCCTGTTCCCGTTTGCTGACATCCAACATACTGTCTTATTTCCCCGTCTTGCCCTCTTTCCGGATCAGGACCTCATCCGCGTATTTAATACCCTTGGCCTTGTAGACATCCGGTGGCCTGATCCTTCTGATCTCGGCAGCCGTCTGGCCGACGAGGGATTTGTCCATCCCTCTGATCATCACGATCGTCTGTTTCTCGACTTTGGCCTCAATCCCAGCAGGTAGCGGATACGCCACTGGGTGCGAAAACCCGAGGTTGAGGTTCAGCGTGTGCCCGGCAACAGCAGCTTTGAATCCGACCCCGTTGATTTCCAGAACACGCTCGTACCCATTGATCACGCCTTGGACCATGTTGCGGATTTCGCTACGAACAAGCCCGTGCAACGCGCGGTGGTGACGTTCATTCGATGCACGCTTGACCTCCACCTGGCCATTGGCCACGGAAACCGTAATCCCGGAGGCGACCGAGCGTGTCAGGGTCCCCTGGGGACCCTTGACCGAAACTCGCTGGCCGTCGGCCTTGACTTCGACCCCGGCGGGGATCACAACCGGTCTGCTGCCAATCCGTGACATTGTGCAATCCCCTACCAGACGTAGCACACGACTTCACCGCCCACCATCTGGGCGCGAGACTCGGCGCCCGTCAGCACTCCCTTCGGCGTCGAGAGGACGGCGACGCCCATCCCTTTCATCACCGTCGGAATGCGAGTGTGACGGACGTACACGCGTTTACCCGGCTTGCTCACGCGGCGAATCGTCGTGATCATGGGAATCTCGCCATCCTGGTAGCGCAAGTGCAAACGCAAAAGCTCGTGTCCCCCTTCGGTAACACGCTCGATTCCTCGTATGAACCCCTCTTGCTGCAGAACACGGGCGATTTCCGCCTTGATCTTCGACGCCGGCATCTGGACCGCCGCATGGCGTCGCCGGATGCCGTTGCGGATGCGGGTCAACATATCGGCGATGGGGTCGGTCATTGCCATGGCGTCACCAACTCGACTTTCGCACCCCGGGGATATCTCCCCGCAGGCTGAGCAAACGAAAACAGATTCGACAGAGTCTGAATTTGCGGAGAAAACCCCGGACCCGCCCGCAGTTAGGACAGCGGTTATACGCCCGCGTCCTAAACTTGGGAGGAGCTTTCGCTTTCAGCTTGAGAGCCAGCCTCGCCACTCTTCAATATCCTCCTGCTTGGATCCCCCGTCCGGTTAGGTTCGGAAGGGGACGCCCATATTCATCAAGAGCGCTTTGCCTTCATCATTGGTCTTGGCTGTGGACACGACCGTGATGTCCATGCCGTGGATCGACTCCACCGCATCATAGTTTATTTCAGGGAATATGAGCTGCTCTTTCAATCCCAAGGTGTAATTGCCTCGCCCATCAAAAGCTTTGGGGGATACCCCTTTGAAATCACGGATGCGAGGCAACGCCACGGTCACCAAGCGGTCCAAAAACTCATACATTCGTCTCCCCCGAAGCGTCACCTTGGCGCCGATCGGCAACCCTTTTCTCAACTTGAAGTTGGCGATGGCCTTCCTGGCCCTCGTCACCACAGGACGCTGCCCGGTGATCACGCCCAATTCCTTCACCGCCGTATCCAAAAGCTTGGCGTTCTGGGTGGCCTCACCCATTCCGACGTTCAGCACGATACATTCGAGTCGGGGCACCTGCATACGGTTTTTATAAGAAAATTCTTTGATCAGTGCGGGGACGACCTTCTTGTGGTAGTGGTCCTGCAAGCGAGCTGGGGTGCTCGGCTCCGGCGCGGCCTTGGGTTTGGCCAAAGGCTTGGCCATAGACTTGGCTTCCGCTTTGACCGTGGGCTTCGCGTCGGATTTTGCCATCGTTATTTCCGTTCCGGGGCCTCGATCGGCTGGCCGCATTTCTTGCAGGTCCGTGTCCTGGTTCCGTCCGTCAAAGCCTTCGAGCCGACCCGCACCGGCTTCTGGCACGTTGGGCAGTAGATCATGACGTTCGACAGGTGGATGGGCGCTTCGCGTTCAAGAATCCCCCCCTGCCGGTTCTGCTGATTCGGCTTCGTATGCCGCTTGATCAGATTGATTTTCTCCACCGTCACTTTCCGGTCTCGAAGCAACACGCGGAGAACCTTTCCCGATTTCCCCCGGTCCTTCCCGGTCACGACGACAACGGTATCGCCCTTGCGTACCACACTTTTGGGTGCCTCATCGAGCACCCGATTCGCGCTGAGCCAGCCGGACCTTCGCATCAGCAGGCCTCCAGGCGCATCACAGCACCTCCGGCGCCAGCGAAATGATCTTCATGTATTTCCTCCAGCGGAGTTCGCGGGCGACCGGCCCGAAAATCCGCGTGCCCACCGGTTCGCCCTGGGCGTTGATCAGCACCACCGCGTTCCGATCGAACTTGATGTACGAGCCGTCCTCCCTCCGGACCCCCTTGGCCGTGCGTACGATCACGGCCTTGCTGATGTCGCCTTTCTTCACCGTGGCATGAGGGAGGGCTTCTTTGACCGCCACCATGACGGTGTCGCCCAGGCTCCCGTACCGGCGCTTGGTCCCGCCGTACACGTGGAAACACATGACCTTCTTGGCACCTGAGTTATCGGCCACATCCAGCATTGAATAAATTTGAATCATCGTACCCGGGCCTTCTCCACGACCTGCACGACCCGAAAGTGCTTATCCTTGCTGAGGGGACGGGTCTCGCGAAGCCGGACGCGGTCCCCGATCTGGCATTCATTCTTCTCGTCATGCGCCTTCAGACGCGTGACACGGCGGATCACCTTCCCATACTTCGCGTGTCTGGTCAGTCGCTTGACGATCACCACCACGGTTTTCTGCATCTTGTCGCTCACCACCTCACCGACAACCTCGCGCCGATTGGCGTGTGCGGTGATGCGGCGAACGCCGCTCTCGGAAGGCTCCATCTCGATTAGGCTCCCTCTTTTGAAGTCCGACCGGAATTCTCCCTCGCTTTCTCGCGAGCGATCGTCTTGACCCGGGCGATTTGCCGCCGCGTCTGCTTGATCTTTGCGGGGCTCTCGACTCGGCCAGCCACAAACTGAAAGCGCAGGTTGAAGAGCTCGCGCTTCAAGTCCTTCACTTTTCCGTCCAATTCCACGCTCGTCAGCGTGCGAAGGTCACGCAAGTGCGTTCGATGGGTCTCCACTACACACCTCCACGGGCCACGAAACGGGTGGCGACCGGTAGTTTGTGCGCGGCTAAGCGAAGGGCTTCGTGAGCCACGTCCGAGGTGACCCCGTCCATCTCATAGAGAATGCGACCCGGCTTCACGACAGCCACCCAATATTCCGGATTGCCTTTCCCCTTTCCCATCCGGGTTTCGGCCGGTTTTTTGGTGATGGGCTTATCAGGGAAGATTCGGACCCACACACGCCCCCCCCGCTTAACGTGACGGGTCATCGCAATGCGAGCCGCTTCAATCTGCCGATTCGTGATCCAGCCGGGTTCAAGCGCCTTGAGCCCGTACTCCCCAAGCGTCACGGCACCACCACGGTAGGCCTTCCCCCGCATGTTCCCCTTATGCATTTTCCGGTGTTTGACTTTCTTCGGAGCGAGCACTGAAGCCTCCTACCGCCGTTCCAGCTCCGCCTCACCTTTGCTCGGTGCGCCGGAAAGGATCTCCCCTTTGTAAATCCATGCCTTGATGCCGATCTGGCCCATTGTGGTATGGGCCTCGGCAAAACCGAAATCAATATCCGCACGGAGGGTATGGAGCGGGACGCGGCCCTGCAGATACCATTCGGTCCGGGCGATTTCAGCGCCGGCTAACCGCCCCGAGCATCGGATCTTGATGCCTTGCGCGCCCAGGCGCAGAGCCGACGCCACGCTCCGCTTCATGGCTCGGCGGAACGCCACGCGCTTCTCGAGCTGAACGGCGATGTTTTCGGTCACGAGCTGGGCGTCGAGCTCCGGCTTTTTGATCTCCTTGATCATGATGTAGAACTGGCGCCCGAAGGTCTTTTCCAGATCGGCTTTGAGCTTGTCCACCTCGGCGCCCTTGCGGCCGATGATGATGCCTGGCCTGGCGGTATGGATGATGATCTTCGCCTGGTCGCCAGACCGCTCAATTTCGACTTTGGACACGCCCGCATGGTAGAGCTTTTCCTTCACCATCTTGCGGATCCGGATGTCCTCGTGCAGGCTCTTGACGTATCCGCGGTTTGCATACCATCGCGAGTTCCAGGGCTTGACGTATCCAAGCCGTAAGCCGACCGGATGGACCTTGTGACCCATGCGCGTTACCCCTTTACCTTCGTCTTCGCCCGGGCCTCAATCGGCGCCACAGCGATGGTGATATGACTCGTCCGTTTGTGAATCGAGAAGGCCCGTCCCTGGGCCCTCGGCTGAAACCGCTTCAGCGTCGGCCCGCAATCCACAAAAGCCCGGCTCACACGCAGGGTGTCCACCTCACCGATCTCCTTGCCAGCTTGTTGCGCGTTCGCAACCGCCGACATGAGCACTTTCTCCACCATCTTCGCCGCAACCCGGGGCGTAAATTTGAGCATCGCCAAAGCATGATTCACGGAACACCCTCTAATCAAGTCCACCAGAACACGAGTCTTCCGGGGGGACATCCGCACGTACCGCAATGTGGCGATCGCCTCAGCCATGCCTTCCTCTTCTACTTCAGCGCGACAGCCTTCTCGCTCTTTGCGGCTCCGTGCCCTTTGAAGAACCGTGTCGGGGCGAACTCTCCCAGCTTGTGCCCGACCATATTCTCAGTGATGTAGATGGGCAGGAACTTCTTGCCGTTATGAATGGCCAACGTATGTCCGATCATTTCCGGAACGATCACGGACCGGCGAGACCAGGTCTTGAGAATCTTCTTCCCCCCACTCGCGTTCATCTGCTCGATCCGGCTGAGCAATCGCGTATCAACGAACGGGCCTTTGGTTACTGAACGAGGCATGGTTTGTCCTTCACTGGCAGCTGGATACGGACCTATTTCTTCGTGCGTCTGGCAATGATGAATTTGCCGGTTCGCTTGGTGTGTCGGGTCTTGTACCCCTTGGCCTTCTGCCCCCACGGTGACACCGGATGAGGGTTGCCCGCGCCAGATTTGCCTTCGCCTCCTCCATGCGGATGATCGACGGGGTTCATGGCCACGCCGCGGACATGGGGTTTCCGTCCAAGCCATCGCTTCCGCCCGGCCTTCCCGACCGTCACATTCTCATGATCGGTATTGCCGACCTGGCCCACCGTCGCCAGACACGCGCCCAATATCCTCCGCGTTTCACCAGACTTCAAGCGGACCTGGACGTAGGCTCCCTCTCTCCCCATAACCTGCGCCGCACCCCCGGCGCTCCGGATCAATTGCCCGCCCTTGCCGGGCCTCAGCTCGATGTTGTGAACAAGGGTCCCAGTGGGCATATTCACGAGCGGAAGCGCATTGCCTACCCGAACTTCGGCCTCGTTGCCTGACTGCAGGACGTCTCCGACCTGGAGGCCAATGGGAGCCAGTATGTACCGCTTCTCGCCATCGAGATAATGGAGAAGCGCCAGCCTGGCCGACCGGTTCGGATCGTATTCAATCGTCGCCACCCGCGCCGGAACGCCCGATTTGTCCCGCTTAAAGTCGACACGCCGATACATCCGCTTGTGGCCTCCCCCACGATAGCGGACCGTAAGACGCCCCTGATCGTTCCGGCCACCGGAACTCTTGATATATTCCAGCAGACCTTTCTCTGGTTTCGTCGCGGTCAGCTCGTCATTTGTCAGCACGGTCATCTGCCGACGACCGGGGGACGTTGGCCTGAATGTCTTGATGCCCATTATTTAGACGCCCTCAAACAGCTCCAGTTTCTCGCCCGCCTTCATGGTCACGATCGCCTTTTTCCAGTCAGGTTTCTTCCCGGTCATCCGGCCGATGCGCCGGGTTTTGCCGAGCACGTTCATCACGTTCACTTTCCCGACCTTGACCTTGAGGGCCTGCTCGGCGGCCTTTTTGATCTCGACCTTATTGGCGTCCCCGCGAACGAGCATCGCGACCTTATTCTGAGTTTCACGCAACTCCGTCAATTTCTCGGTCAAGATCGGACGCACAATGAGGTCGTGCACACCGCGGGTCATCGCCAGACCTCCTGGAGCCGGGTGAAATCCCTGCGACCCATTAACATTACGTCATGAAGAAGCACATCTCGCACGTTGATCCCTTCCGGATCAACAACGGTCACCCCCGGTAAGTTGGCGGCCGCCCGGCGGAGCCGGTCTCGGTCTCTCCCTGTCACGATCAAGGTCTTGGCGTGCAGGCCCAGCACGTCCAGAACCTTCGCCAGCGTTTTGGTCTTGCCGTCAAAGTCCGGCATCTCGTCGAGAATGACAAGACCGCCCTCGGATGCTCTTACGGACAGAGCAGCGCGGACGATTCCGCGCGCCTTCTGTTTAGGCATCCCGTACCGATAATCACGCGGACGAGGACCGAATGTCGTCCCGCCGTGCCGCCACAGCGGCGAACGGACGGAACCCGCCCGAGCCCGCCCGGTATGCTTTTGCTTGTACGGCTTCTTTCCCGTCCCGCTGACTAACCCCCGTGTCTTGGTGGAAGCCGTCCCCTGCCGAAGGCCCGCCTGTTGGAGACGGACAGCCTCATGCAAGACTGCCCCCTTGATCGCGGCTCCAAAAACGTCTGCCGGCAGGTCAATCGAATCTACCTTGCGACGACTAAGATCGACGACATCAACGGTCGACATGGACGCCAGCTCCCGCATCAGGCTTTTTTCGACTTCCGGATGACCACGAGCCCGCCCCGGGCTCCGGGAACCGAGCCACGGACAAAAATGAGATTTTCCTCGGGACGGACCTCAACGACTTCAAGCCCTTGCGCGGTGACCCGGACGCTGCCCATATGACCGGCCATTCTCATATTCTTCCACACGCGGGAGGGGTACGAACTGCTGCCGATCGAGCCCGGCGCGCGATGGAACATCGAGCCATGGCTCTCGGGACCGCCATGAAAGTGATGCCTCTTCATGACGCCCTGGAACCCCTTGCCCTTCGTGACTCCGACCACGTCCACGCGCTCACCTTTGGTGAAGATAGCCCCAGTGACGGTGGTGCCCACTTGAGCGTCTGTGGTGGTGCGAAACTCCCGGACGTGCCGAAAGGTGGGCAACTGAGCCTTCGTGAAATGCCCTCGGGCCGGCTTCGAGACCTTCCGATCCGGCACCTCCCGAAACGCCAATTGAACGGCGGCGTAACCGTCCCGCTCCATCGTCTTGACCTGGGTCACTCGGCAGGGACCAGCTTCGATGACCGTGACGGGGATCATCCTGCCATCGTCCCGAAATACCTGCGTCATCCCCAGCTTGTGGCCGAGCAATCCTGCAGTCACAATTTGATCTCCACGTCAACCCCGGCCGCCAGATTCAATTTCATCAACGCGTCCATGGTTTCCGGTGTCGGCTCCATGATATCCATCAGCCGCTTGTGGGTCCGGATCTCGAATTGTTCTCGTGACTTCTTATCCGCGTGAGTCGAGCGTTGGACGGTCCACTTCGTGATACGGGTTGGCAAAGGCACCGGCCCGATCACCTTCGCTCCCGTGCGCTTGACCGTCTCGACGATTTCGGACACGGACTGGTCAAGCACTCGATAGTCAAAACTTTTGAGCCGAATGCGGATCCGCTGATCGAGCTTAATCGCCATTACCAACAATCCCTCTTGCTACCTTAGCCGCTCTGAACAACACGGAGCACGCTCTCACGCCAGGATTTCGGTGACGATGCCGGAGCCGACGGTCTTGCCGCCCTCGCGC
>CAZITU010000028.1:0-26859 GCA_964542245.1 uncultured Nitrospirales bacterium
CACCGAAGAGATCGCCATCCAGCTCATGGAACGGCACCCGGAGACCGACCCGTTGACGATTCGTTTCACCGATCTCCACCGGTGGGTCACCTCCATCCCGGGGTTCATCGGGGATCCGCAAAAGTCAAACGAGAAGATCCTCGAAGCCATCCAGATGGCCTGGCACGAAGAGTACAAAGACGCCCACGGGTAGAGTAATTACATCTGGTCGAATTTGAAGAACTGCGAGGGAGAAACCTTCGCAGCCGCCTGACGGGTCGGTTCGGTTCCTTTCAGAAACACTTCGACGTTCCCTTTGTCCTCGTCCGAAGCAAGCAGACCGGTGACCGGATCAATCTTGGCGAACACGACGCCCTCCGGAATCGTGAAGGGCAGCACGGGCAAGGGCTTGAGCGCCGTCTTCATATACGCCATCCAAATCGGCAACGCCGCGTGGGATCCTGTTTCCCGTTCTCCCAGCGGTTTCACCTCGTCGAACCCCACCCAGACCCCCGTGACGATGTTGGGCGCACCGCCCACAAACCAGGCGTCCGTGAAGTCGTTGGTGGTGCCGGTCTTGCCGGCCAGCGGGCGGCCCATTCCCCGCGCCACCTGAGCCGTCCCGCGCTGCACGACGTCCTCCATCATATTGGTGATGAGGTAGGCCGTCTCTTTGGAAAGGACTTCACGGGGTCCCGGCACATGGTTTTCGAGGGGGTTTCCGCCCGCATCCAGCACGGATTCGATCGTATAGGGCTCGAGTCGTATCCCTTGGTTCAGAAAGGTTCCATAGGACGCGGTCAGCTCCTGCAGGGTCACCCCGGAAGAGCCCAGCGCCAGGGACAAATCGCCGGCGAGCGGCGACGAGATCCCGATCTCCTTGGCGAAGTCCAACACATGGCGGACTCCAACCTTCTCCAGCAGGCGAACTGTGGCGGCATTGCGTGAATGCGTCAGGGCATCACGCAGGGTGATCTGCCCGTGGAACTTTTGGTCGTAATTCTCCGGTCGCCAGACCGTCTCCACATCCTGTTCATTGTAGATAATGCCGGAATCAACAATGGGCGTGCCGGGAGACAGTCCTTGATTGACCGCCGTGGCATAGATGATCGGCTTGAAGGCCGAGCCCGGCTGCCGCCGAGACAACGTCGTGCGGTTATACTCGCTGCGCCTGAAATCGTACCCCCCGACCATGGCAATGACCGCGCCGGTGCGCGGATCAAGTGAGAGAAGAGCCCCCTCGACGAGCGGAGTCTGCTCCAGCGTAAACTGGACCGTGGTTCCCCCCAGCTTCTTGACGCCGACCTCGATCAGGTTGCCGACTTTCAGAATATCCATCGGGGTCTTCGCCCCCGAATCCTTGGCGTCCTTCGTGGGATCCGGTCCCCGCAACCGACGGCGAGCCCAGAGAAGGTCCTCGGCCGCGATTCTTCCCGACAGCCCGCGCGCCAGAACCGTGGCCCCGTCCCGGGCGACTTTCGTGACGACGCCTTCGATGATCTCGCCTTCACGCAGGGGACCAGAACCAAGCACCCCGCTCTGGCTTTCCCCCGAAACCGTGTCGGGGGATGCGTTTCGACGAAGGGGGCCGCGGTAGCCCTGTCTCCTATCCAACTGACGGAGCCCCTCCTGCACCGCCACGGTGGCCGCCAGTTGCGCCGCCGGGGAGAGTGTCGTGTACACCTGGAGCCCCCCCTTGTACACCATGGTCTCGCCGTAGGTGGCTACCAGTTGCTGCCGGACACGTTCGACAAAGTATGGGGCCGGCTCATCGCGGATCAAGCGACGAAAGAATACGTCTTGTTCGGCGGCGTGCTCCGTCTCCGTGGCGGTAATGAACCCCTCCTCGGCCATGCGCTTGAGCACGGTCGCCTGGCGCCGCTTGGCGGCCTGGGGATGCAGATAGGGCGAGTAGTCGGACGGCCCCTTGGGCAGTCCCGCCAGAAAGGCGGCTTCCGGGAGAGTGACCTGGCCGACGTCCTTCCCGAAATACGTCTGGGCGGCAGCCTGTAACCCATAGGCGCCGTGTCCGAAGTAGATCTGATTGAGGTACAGTTCGAGGATCTGCTCCTTGCCCAGGATCCGTTCCATCTTGAGGGCCAGGAGGGCCTCCCGGAGCTTTCGTTCGAGATCCCGTCTCGGGGACAGAAAGAGAGATCTGGCCAACTGTTGGGTGATCGTGCTGGCGCCCTGGCGGATTCTCCCCGACAGCACGTTCGTCAGCATCGCGCGGGCGATGCCGACAAAGTCCAGACCCCGATGTTCAAAGAAACGTGCGTCCTCGACCGCCACGACGGCATTGACCATGTGCCTGGGGATGTTCTCCAGCGGCACAAGTATCCGCCGCTCCACAAAAAACTGTCCGATCACCTGCCTGTCGGCCGAGTACACCCTCGTCACAAGGCTGGGCTGGTAATCACGCAGGCCCGTCAGCGGCGGGAGGTCCTGATTCAGATACCAGACAGTCCCGCCGACGGCTCCAAGCCCCAGCCCGAATACGGCAAGAGCGACCAACAGCAGGATTTTCCAAATGGAGAGGCGGCGCCGAGCGCGCGGGACGCGATCACTGGACGGCATGGCTCACCCCGAACGTCATGGGTCATGATACCCCGCCCCCCCCGAAATCACAAGGACAGCCAGGCAGGCTTTGACTCCGGTTACGCCTATGCGGTACAGTACCGATCACTGCCGCCCGCTGCCTGCAAGCGGCCTTTTTTATGCCCCGAGGATCAAGGCCCGACATGCGCCGTTCCGATCTGCGCAACATCGCCATCATCGCCCACGTGGACCACGGAAAGACGACCCTCGTGGACGCGATCCTGAGACAAACCCACGCGCACCGCAACATCGGCAGCATGGGGGAACGCATTCTCGATTCGATGGACCAGGAGCGCGAGCGCGGGATCACCATCAAAGCCAAGAACGCCAGCGTGGTCTATAAGGATGTCAAGATCAACATCGTGGATACGCCCGGCCATGCCGATTTCGGGGGCGAGGTCGAACGCACCCTCCGGATGGTGGACGGCGTGCTGCTGGTGGTGGACGCCAAGGAAGGCCCCATGCCGCAAACGACCTTTGTTCTGCGCAAGGCCCTGTCCTTAGGACACAAGGCCGTCGTCGTGATCAACAAGATCGACCGCCACGACGCCCAAATCGAGGATGTCGTCAACCGCACGTTCGACCTGTTCAGCCACCTTGGGGCAAGCGACGACCAGTTGGATTTTCCCCTCGTGTATACCTCCGCCCTCAACGGCACCGCTTCTTTGGATGCAGAGAAGCCCGGCGTGGACATCGCCCCCTTGCTCGATACGATTCTGGACAAGATCCCCGCCCCCCCGATTTTTCCCGAGCGACCGCTCCAGATGCTGGTTCTCGCCCTGGCTCAAGACTCGTACAAAGGCAAAATGGGAATCGGCAAGTTGCTTTCCGGATCGCTGACCAAGCGCCAGCTTCTCATGCGGATCAGCGCCGATGGGACCCAGATCCCCGGTAAGGCCACCGATCTGCTGATCTTTGAAGGCCTGGCACGCCAGGAGGTGGATTGTGTGGAAGCCGGGGAGATCGTGGCTGTGGCGGGCTTCCCGGAGATCGAGATCGGCGACACCATCGCCGACTTTGAACGGCCGGCTCCCCTCCCTCCTATCGCGATTGACGAACCGACCGTACAGGTAACCTTTTCGGTCAACACCAGCCCGTTTGCCGGGCGTGAGGGGAAGCACTTGACGTCCCGCCACCTCCGTGATCGCCTCTTCAAAGAGTTGGAGACCAACGTGTCCTTGCGCGTCGAGGAAACGGACTCGGCCGATCAGTTCTTAGTCGCCGGACGCGGCGAGCTCCACCTGGCCGTGCTGATCGAAACGATGCGACGGGAAGGGTTCGAGTTGGCGGTCTCGCAGCCGAAAGTCATCCTGCGCGAGGAAGGCGGCGCAGCCTTGGAGCCGTATGAGGAGCTGACGATCGAAGTGCCGGCGGAATTCCAAGGATCAGTCATTGAAGAAGTCGGACGCCGCCGGGGTGAACTTCGTCACATGAAGCTGACGACCCGTGACAACCTGCACCTTGAATATCATCTTCCTACGCGGGGAGTGATCGGGCTCAAGAACGCCCTCATGACCAAGACCAAAGGAACAGTCATTCTCCACCACGTCTTTCACCGGTATGAGAAGGTTGAGCCTCGCGCCCTCCAGGTGAACCCGCATGGCTCCCTGGTCGCCCACGAAACGGGAACCAGCAGCGCATACGGGCTCAACATCGCCCAGGAGCGAGGGACTCTGTTCATCGGACCGCAGGTCGAAGTCTATCAGGGGATGGTGGTGGGCGAGAACTCGCGAGACGAGGACTTGGACGTCAATGTCTGCAAGGCCAAACACCTGACCAACATGCGCGCGTCCGGCTCGGACGAGGCCATCGTCCTGACCCCGCCCCAGGAAATGACGCTGGAGTTTGCCCTGGAATACATCGGGCCGGACGAGCTGGTCGAGGTGACCCCCTCCAACCTCCGCATCCGCAAACGCATCCTGCACCCTGAAGAACGGCGCAAAGCAAGGAAGACCCGAGGTTCGTCAGCGCCCTGATTCCCACGCGGGAAAGTCGGCGGCATGGAGCTGACTGTTGTGCGGCGTGACCTTGACCGTATCGCCGTCTTTGATCCGGGTCGTCTCCGCCGCGATTTTCACTCCCACTGTGAACATGCACTCCTCCTTCTCCCACATAGCGATCACCTCGGGGATGTCTTCTTTATGGTCGAGAAGCAGTTGCCGTAAGGTGGTCGGTTCCTTCAGCTCGCACTCCCACACCCGTTCGCCGCTCGCGGTCGTCATGTTCCCCAATAATCGAATCGTGACCATCGAGATTTGTTCCCTGCTTGCATTCGGCCTCGTGATGCTTGAGTATCACACGGAGCTTCCGCCCCGTCAATGCTCACACGCCTCTCCACAAGCCGGCCTTAGACTTCGGACCCTTCGCGTGGTATAAACGGGAGGAGCTGGCGTAGCTCAACGGCAGAGCAGCGGTTTTGTAAACCGCAGGTTGGAGGTTCGATTCCTCTCGCCAGCTCCAAACCTCGCTTGGGCGTGCCGCCCCTTTCAATCAACTATCCTCGGCACTCCAGCTTATCCCCCCTAGTAAAACTGTGGTGACAGGAATCTTGACAACTTTGTAACATAACCCAACCAAGTTGACAGGGAATTAGCCGGCAAAATAAGAACTCAAATCTGTTGATTCTGAATTAGATTTTAAGGCTTCCCCCGGTCGAACGGTTTTGAAAACATCTTGATCTGGGGCCTTTGAAAGTGTCAGAAAATTGTACAGTCGTCCTTTCACGTGCTAGCTTATAGAAGGCAACTTCTTGATATTAAAGCACTTGAAAACGTAGCATGAGGCTTGCTTTATTTTTCAGTATCTTCGAGCAACGGGTCATAATGACTTGTCGGGGGCAGGTCGGAGTGTAATATTTGCTAAATACTATATCCAGTGGGTTGGCTATTGACAGATCCCTAGTTATAGTATATAAGGCCCATAAAGACAAAAAATGGCTGGATGTTCGGCATCTGCTCAGGAACGCGGGCGTGAAAGATTTTCAAGGTTCCCCGAATTGCCGGTGACACTTGTACGTTAGGATAAGACCAGTGCCGGTCATAACAGTTTTAATAGCAGACCCAGACAAAGCAAGCCGCGATATGTGCCTGAGCCTCCTCAAGCATGAGAGGGGCATCCGGGTTGTGGGAGAGGCCCGAAGCGGTCTGGAAGTGATCGCCTCCTCAGTCAAGTTCAGGCCGGCCATTCTTCTCTTGGAATTGGGTCTTTCCCACGGCAATGGCGTTTCCCTCATCCCCGTCATCCGCGAAAAAAGCCCGCAGACCAAAGTAATCCTGCTTGTCAGCGGCTCCTCCGACGCCAGAATTCTGGAAGCCCTCTCCTATGGCGCCGTGGGTAGTCTCGAAAAAAGGACTCTCAAGACCTTCCTTGCCAAAGCGGTGCGGGTGGTGGATGCCGGGGAAGCCTGGGTATCCCGCAAAATAGTCGCAAAGATCCTCGACCGCCTCGCTCATCTGACCAGCCGGGCATGAGGAAGCCCGTTAGAGAGTCGCTTCGATCTTTCCAAATTAATGGCTGATCCGGACAGGCTCACTTCTCTCATTCTCATTGCGAGTCCGAACGCAGATAGGCGGAAGAACTGGAGCCAAATCCTCCAGAGGATGTTCGCCACCCATTCGGTAGCAGACCGGGCGGCTCTGGAGCGCGGCATGGCAGAGCTCAAACCGGCCGTCCTTCTCCTCGACCTGGCCCTCCCTCGTCTAGTCAAACGAGGAGGCGTGTCCGCCATCCAGCGCTTGAATGCAGCAACCAAGATCGTTCTTCTCACACATGCTCCCAATGAGAAAGAAGGGCTCGCCATGCTCATGGCAGGAGCCAGGGGATACTCTGACACGAACATTGATCCCGCCCTCCTCAAAAGAACCATGGTCATGGTCCAGAAAGGGGAGATTTGGGTGGGGCGTCAAGTCATCCACCGTTTGCTGGATGAACTTTCCGCTCTCACGAAACTCCTGAAGAAAAAATCGCCCGCCAAACCGGATCCCCGTCTCGACAGCCTAACCCCTCGCGAGCGCGAGATTGTCCGCCTGATTAGCGGAGGCGCCAGTAACAAAGAGATCGCCGGCCAACTCCATGTCTCCGAGAAAACCGTCAAAGCACATCTCACGGAGGTATTCCGCAAGCTCAACCTTTCGGACCGGCTCCATTTGGCGTTATTCGCAAACAGATGAAGACGAGGAGCAATCGGCTGTCAGGTTACTTGGCGGTCAAGACTTCGGTATTGAATGGCCTCCGCCACGTGCGGGGTAAGGATGGGGTCACTCCCGTCGAGATCGGCGATCGTACGGGCCACCTTGAGGATCCGCATGTAAGCCCGCGCCGAAAGACCTAATTTCACCACAGCCTGCTCGATCAGCACCCGTCCTTTACCGGCGATCGTGCAATGCTTCTTGATCTGACTCGGTCGAAGCTGGGCGTTACAGTGCGTTCTCGTTCCCTTGTAACGCTCCGTCTGTTTCGCCCGTGCCGCGACCACCCGTTGGAGAATCGCCGGCGACTCCTCCCCGCGCTCCTCCCCCGCGAGTTCGCGAAACGGCACGGCCGGCACTTCCACATGCAGGTCGAGGCGGTCCAAGAGCGGCCCGGACACTCTTGCCCGATACCGTTGGACCTGAATCGGGCTGCACACACACGGGCGGGCGCGATCGCCCAGAAATCCGCAGGGACATGGATTCATGGCGGCAACCAGCATCACCCGGGCAGGGTAGGACATTGCAGCAGAGACCCGAGTGATGGCGATTGTGCCCTCCTCCAAGGGCTGTCGGAGGCCTTCGAGGACATTGCGTCGGTACTCCGGGAGTTCGTCAAGAAACAGGACCCCGTTATGCGCCAGCGAGACCTCGCCGGGCCGTGGCATGGTTCCCCCACCGATCAACCCGGCGTCCGAGATCGAATGATGAGGTGCCCGGAACGGTCGGACGCACAGAAGCGGCTGGGCGGCCGGGAGCAATCCCGCCACGCTGTGGATCCTGGTGCTCTCAATCGCCTCATCGAGCGTCATCGGGGGAAGAATTCCAGGCAGTCGCTGGGCCAGCATGGTCTTACCCGACCCGGGCGGGCCAACGAGGAGCACATTATGGCCTCCCGCAGCGGCAACCTCCAGCGCCCGTTTGGCGTGCTGCTGCCCGCGCACGTCCCCGAAATCAGCGCCCCCGGCCGGGGCCGGGATGGCTGGAAGTGCTCCCCGATCAACCGCCTTCATGGCTTGGGTCCCCGTGAAGTACTCGATCACCTGGGGGATAGTCGCCACGGGGTAGATTTCCACACCATCCACGATAGCGGCTTCCATCGCATTCTCGGACGGCACAAGAAAGCCTTTGAGCGGACGGCCCCGACAGGATAAGGCCATGGACAGCATCCCACGTACCGGCTTGATAACCCCTTCGAGCGAGACCTCTCCCACCAGCACATAATGCTGAAGCACGTCGGCCGGGATCAGACCCTCGGCCGCCAAGATCCCCACCGCAATGGGCAAATCGAAGCCAGCGCCTTCTTTCGGAAGGTCGGCCGGAGCCAGATTCACGGTGACCTTCCGCTGCGGGAAGTTGAATCCGCTGTTGCGGAGAGCCGACCGGACCCGATCGCGACTTTCCCGAACCGTCGTGTCCGGAAGCCCCACAACCGTAAACATCGGCAGACCGGTGGCAAGGTCCACCTCCACTCCGACGGCATGGGCCTCCAAGCCAGTGACGGTAACGCTGTTGACCTTCGCCAGCATGACGCCTCCGCATGATAAGACAGCGCAAACCGAGAAAAGGTACAATACCCGCCTATGGCTCGCGTGGCTTGTGGTGCTATTCTGGCTCTCTTGTGCATCCTGGGGGCTGCCACAGCCAGCGGGGAAGCCAGCCGGCCATTGGTCGGACATATCATGGCCTTGTTGGCTGTCTTCGAGGAAGCCGCGGTCCTTCCGCCCGAGAGCTCCCCTGAAGCGGACATGCTCATCCACGCGCTCATACAGACCCAGGCCGCCTTGACAAAAAGCACCAATGCGGTGGTTCGAACGTGGTTCGCCGAGGCTCTGCTTAGGGCTGACGCGCCGGGTTCCGAGGCCGTTCCCTGCGACCGTCTGTCCTCCCGCACCCTGGAGGCAATCCTCGCGCACGCCGCCGGTCACCCGCCAGCCGCACAGCCGGCTGTACTCGCGGGGCTGCGGGAGTTCAACATCGGCCAGCCCGATCTTGACCTCCTCTCTCGCGTTTACGAGAAGGCCAGGGCGCAGCTCAGGTCCGCCGGACGGGACATCCATCAAGCCTACGACACACAGCGACAGGCCATGCCGTTCCGATGATCATCGAGTACTCTTTAATTGAAGGGGGCGATCTGCTATGATCGGCCCCATCACACTGGGGGGAGTGGCCCCTGCAAGGGCGTCCCTTCTACACCCACCGGCTCAGGGAGGAAACCATGGCGACGAAAGCCTACATCCTGATCAAGGTCAAGGCTGGCAAGACGAAGGACGTGGTCAAGTCACTTAAGAAAATGTCAGGTATCCAGTCGGTTCATCCCTGCTTCGGCCAGCCCGACATCTTCAGCTTCGTCGAGGTGGCCGACGAGAAGGCCCTGTCCGACATCGTCATCACGAAGATCCACACCATTGACGGCGTTGAGGAGACCGACACCCACATTGTCGCCGAGGCCTGACCTCCCCGGAAAGAGTCCCCGTATGCACACCATAAGTTTAATGCGAGGCCCGTTTCAGCTCTGCGATCCCTGTTACGACATCATCGTCACGGAGAAGCTCGTGGACGACCGAAACGTCGCGGCGGACCACGATGCCGTGTTCGATCACGTCTGTCCCAATTGCTACGACCGGAACAGACCTTTGATAGACGACATGCTGGGCAGCAGCGAATAAGCCGGTTTCGGCTGAAAGGAAGCTATGGCCTTAAACAAGGACTTTGACCCCCTCAGCGAAGTGCCCGGCCTGAAGAAGATGAGCCCCTTCGTCATCGTCGCCGCGGCTCTTTTCCTGTTCTGGATCTTCTCCCCCTTCGTGATCGTCGGGGCCGGCGAGCGCGGTGTCGTGTTCAACCAGCTCCACGGCGTCGAGGACAAGATCCTGCCGGAAGGCTTCTCCTTCATCATCCCGGTCGTCGAGCGGGTCATCAAGATGGACGTCCGGATCCGCAAATCGGACACCCGGTCCACCGGCGCCTCCAAGGATCTCCAGACGGTGGCGACCGAGATCGTGCTGAACTTCCATCTGTTCCCGGACAAGGTGAACAAGATCTACCAGGAGATCGGCCCGGAATACGAGAAGCGCATCATCGACCCGGCCGTGCAGGAGATCGTCAAGGCCGTCTGCGCCGAGTTCACGGCCGAAGAGCTGGTCACGAAACGCCAGTTCGTCAAGGACGAGATCAAAACTTCCCTGCAGAAACGGCTGACGACCTCTCACATCTCGCTCGACGAGCTGAACATCACGGACTTCCAGTTCTCCAAAATCTTCAACGAGGCGATCGAATCCAAGCAGACGGCCGAGCAGTTGGCCCTGAAGGCCCAACGGGACCTGGAGCGGGTCAAGATCGAAGGGCAGCAGAAAGTCGTGCAGGCCAAGGCGGAAGCCGAATCTCAGCGGATCCAGAAAGAGACGATCAGCCCGATCATCCTCCAGCTTCGCGCGATCGAAAAGTGGGACGGAAAATTCCCCCAGGTGATCGGGGGGACCGGCGCCATGCCCTTCATCAACATTGACCCGGGGAGCACGAGGAAATAGGCGTCGTGAAGGTCGAACGGAAGGACATCGGCTCGGCCAGCGTGCGGTTTCCGAGCGGGTCCAGCATGCCGGACCCCTTGGACATGGCCGTTGACCCGTACGAGCCAACCAAACGAGCCAAGGGCATTTCCATTAAGGCGTTCCAGGCCTGGCCGCAGAAATCCGGTCCGTTTCCCGCCGTGATCATTCTCCACGAGTGGTGGGGACTCAACAGTCATATCCAGGACCTGGCCTTCAGGCTGGCTCAGCATGGGTACGTGGCCCTTGCCGTGAACCAGTACAGCCGGCTCGGAGGCATCGTCACCAGCAACCCCGCACTGGCGAGTGAACTCATGGCCAAGGTGAATCCTTCGGACCTGACGCAAGACCTGAATGCCGCGTGCGAATTCTTGAACTTTCAGGAGTACGTGAAGAAGAATCGGATCGCCGTCCTCGGCTTCTGCATGGGAGGGAGCAACGCCCTCAGCTACGCCTGCGCCAGGCGTCAACTACGGGCGGCCGTGGCCTTTTACGGGAAAGTCCCCCGGGCATCACTTTCCGGTCTGCACTGCCCCGTGCTCTATCACCAAGCCGAGAGGGACGACTGGATCACCGAGGAGGAAGTCGCGCATCTGTCCTCCACGCTGGCCGCCGCCAAAGTTCCCTGCCAGGTGTACAAATACCCGGGCACCTCGCATGCCTTCTTTAACGACACCCGCCCGGATGTGTATAACCCCGACGCCGCCGCTGAAGCCTGGTCCAGGACCCTGACCTTCCTGGATCAGTACATCCTGGCCGACCACCCAGGCGTCCGGCCCCTGCCCGACTCCCAGCGCCGCCTGTAATCACAACGGCTTCTATGTTAACGATGCGTCTTCGGCGTCATTTCCTGACGGGTCTTGTGGTAGTCGTTCCCCTGTGGGGCACATTCTTGATCCTCAAGACTTTGTTCACGACGCTCGACGGAGCGCTCGCCTCGCTGATAGGGCCGGCCGTCCGTTCTTCAATCCCTGGGCTCGGCGCCCTGATCCTCATCCTTTTGATTTTCATCACAGGGGCGCTCACGTCGAACTTGTTGGGGGAACGTTTCGTGAAGGCTTCCGAGACGGCGCTCCTCCGCATCCCCCTGGTTCGGAGCATCTACACGACATTCAAATCCGCGACCGACATTTTCGCTTTCATGGATCGTCAGCGAGAGAATCGGGTTGTCCTCCTGCCGTTCCCCCGCCAAGGGATTTACGCCATCGGGCTGCTTATGGGAGACGCCCCCGAAGAACTCCAGCGTTCGCCCCAAGGCCGGTTGAGTCTGATCTTCGTCCCGACCGCCCCTCACCCTTTCACGGGATATTTGGCCCTGGTCCTCAATCATGAGCTGATCCCGCTATCCATGGGTTTTTACGACGCCATGAAAATGGAATTCTCTTGCGGACTCTACATCCCCCAACAGGCAAAGGCTTCCCTTCCGATGTAGGGGCATGGCATGCCGTGCCCCTACGGTTCGAACGTCCGCCAGTTAAGAAACGCCCGCTCCCGGTACAGGCGGTCGAGATCCACGGTCACTGAGCACCCCATTGCCCGGAGACCCTCGGCGACGACCCGCAAGGGCAACCCCACCACCGCCAGATAGTCGCCGTCAAGGCCGGCGAGAAGGTCCCGTCCCCGTCCCTGGACGGAATACGCACCCGCTTTATCGAAGGAGTCACCGGTCGCCAGGTAGGCTTCCAGGTCGGTGTCGGAGAATTCACGCATGCGGACCCGGGCCGTCTCCACCGCTTCGAAGGTCCTTCCAGCGTGCCGTATGGCCACCGCCGTCACGACCTCATGGGTCCGCCCCCGCAAGCGTCGGAGGATGTCCCGCGCCTCCGCACTATCCTTCGGCTTGCCGACCTTGGCCCCGTCGAGGCTGATGAGTGTATCGCTGCCCAGCACGACTGCCTCGGGAAAGCGCGCGGCCAACGAGGTCGCTTTGCGATGCGCCTGGTACAGAGCTTCTCGTGCGGGTGGACGCCCTTCGGACGCCACTTCGGCGCCGTCCGGAGAGACCATCAAAAAAGGAAGGTTGAGTAACGAGAGTATCCGGTAGCGTCGAGGCGACGTTGAGGCAAGGACTAGCGTCAAGGGGAAGTGCTACCCGATTGCTGCGAGGATTCGCTCAACATCCTGAGAACTGGTGGCCCGAAACATTTGCGAGCGGACCTCAGCCGCTTTGAAAAACCCTGTGCAGTACCAGCCCAAGTGTTTGCGCATAGCGGCGAATCGGGACGTCCCGCCGAGGGCCTCGAAACAGCGCGCGTGCTCAAGGGCGACCCTGAGGCGCTCATGAAGGGGGACAGTCCCCGGGAAGAAATGGGACAGTCCCCCACCTAACGGCGAGGGGCATAGCACCTGCGCCTTGGCCCAGTCCTTGGCGCGGAAGATCCACGGGTTGCCCAGAGCGCCTCGCCCGATCAGGACACCATGGACGCGGGTGTCCCGCACCCGCCCGACGAGGTCCTCCATTGAGTCCACATCGCCGTTTCCGAGCGCCAGGGTTGTGGTCTCACGGATGAGCTTGGTCGCCCTGGCGATGGCTTCCCAATCGGCGCGGCCACGGTACATTTGGGTCAGTGTCCGACCATGGATCGAGATGGCCTCGGGCGCTTCCTCCAGAAGGATGGACACCCAGTCTTCGATCACCACTGAATCATAGCCCAAGCGGGTCTTGACGGAAACGGGCACGCAGCGCCGCGCCTTCGGCGACCCCCAAGCGCGCCCGGGGGTGAGGGCGCTCACCCTCTCAACCACTCTGGGACGGAGACCGATGGTCTCAATCCGATGGCCTGACGCCCAGTCCCGCACTCCGGATTGAACGGCCCGGATGATCTCCTTTGCCAGCGAGGGAGTCCGGATCAGCGCCGCTCCACAGCCACGTGCCGAGACGTTCTTAGAGGGACAGCCCATGTTGATGTCCACGCCATCGAAGCCCAACTCGGAGATGACCTGCGCCGCCTGGTAGAATCTGTCGGGATCGGCACCGTAAATCTGGGCGACGATCGGCCGCTCGATCTCCGCATAGTGGAGTTGGCTCCAGGCAGATTCGCCTCCGTGGCAGACCTCGTCCACATTGATGAACTCGGTGACCTGCACGTCCGGCTTGCCGTGCCGGGCCACAATGAACCGGAAGGCAGGATCGGTCACCCCGTCCATGGGAGACAGACCGATGATCGGTTGTTTGATGTCGCGCCAGAAGCTCACGGCCGCCATGGTACCACACGCGATGAGGAGCGACAATCGTGCTCGACGACTCCGAACGGCCTTACTCTTTCCTTGCTATTGATCACTCACTACGATATAGTAATTATATGCTTCGATGGATTGCCCCCGCAAGGGGATGGTGATGTCCCGGCGCATGAATGGGACCCAAGGATTCACGCTGATCGAGTTGATGATCGTGGTCGCGATCATCGGCATCCTGGCGGCCATCGCCATCCCGAACTTCTCGGCCTATCAGGCCAAAGCCAAGCAGTCGGAGGCCAAGATTACGCTGGGGTCCCTATTCACCGCCGCGACAGCTTTCGCGACCGAAAACAACACATATGTCGTCGCGTCTATCGGAAATCTCGGTTTCACTCCCATGGGGACAGCAAAGTATTCATACTGGTATGACGTCGGTGGCACCGCCTCGTCCGTTTCCGGAGGAAGCTCGACGACGGCCCCCTGCAATGTGAACAGCGCCCCGTCCGGTGTCGCGGCGACCGTGGGAGGGTTTACGGCGGGTGCCAAAGGCAATATTGACAGTGATCCCACCTGTGATGATTGGACCATCAACGACAAGAGGGCTCTGACGAATACAAGCAATGATGTGGCGAACTGAGTAGCGGCCGACTAGAACCCCGATTGCAACCGCAGAGAACTTTTCCGCAGAGTCGGACTCCCACAGTCGAATCAATTCTGGTATAGTACCGGTAGGATGAGGTGATTCGATGCGGACCCGACAGGTCTTGCTCGTTCTACTCATACTGCTGACTTCGCCGACCGTGAACGCAGACCACACCGCCGGCCTGCTGCCACGACCTGACATCCCTCCTCCATCCACTCCTGTCCCCACTGAACGGGCGGTCTCCTTTGCGGAGGTCCGCGCGGACCCGAATGCCCATCAGGGCCGCCGCATCACCGTCGGCGGGGAGGTTCTGGACGCACGGCGGTTCGAGGACACCACCCAGATTGAAGTCCTTCAGTTGCCGCTCAGCCGCACGCAGGAACCTCAGCGGGATCGGACCGCATCTCAAGGGAGCTTCCTGGCCTTTCAAACGAACGGACTTGATCCGGCGGCTCTTCCTCCCCGATCCCTGGTGACCGTCATAGGGGAGATCGCGGGGTCTGTCGTCGCAGAGATGAATCAGCGCCCGTACATCTACCCGGTCATCGAAATTAAAACGCTCATCGTGTGGCCAGAGAAGGCGGAAGCCGTCCCGCCCCCCAGCGCAAGCTTGTCCGGAACCGACTCTACCTCTCGCCCGTCCTCCAGCATGGAAGGAGATTACTTAACCCTGTATTGGGATCCCTTTGACAGGTGCTGGTATTGGCGTCCGCTCTGGTTCTTTCCGTGGAGGGTCCACCCGCTTTTCTTTATCCCACACGTGAAAGTCCACGTCCCCAACCAGCCCCCCATGCAGTCTCTCCAAGGACAATTTGTCCTATCGCCCCGCATCCCTCAAGTCGTGTCCCCGAAGTTCCAAGGACTTCAGGGAAGTCCTCTGTCCAAGCCGCCTCCCTCTTCCTCACCCCCAGCCACTCCTTCGAGTGTCAAGACCGTGACGCCGAGTGTTGGCAAGCCGCTTGCCTTGCACCCGGAGCGACCACCACAACGGAGAGGACAAGTGGAGGCTCCTCCTCTCGCCGGTCCGCCGGCGCAGTCCTTTAGCGCCACACCGCAAATTCAGGGTCGCACCGCCGGCCCGGTTCTTCGCCTGACGCCACCTCGATTCTCGCGCCGTTAAGCCTATCTGAACACAGGGCGGGAACGAGCAAGCGAGGAGCGCCCGCGGCTTCCGTTGAAGTGGTATTGAATATCCAGGCCTATTTGATCGAAAGGCCTGGTCGAGCTGGCTTTGTTTGGTGCCGGGGGCGGGGATCGAACCCGCACGCCCCTTTCGGGGCACGGGATTTTAAGTCCCGGGCGTCTGCCAATTCCGCCACCCCGGCGCGCTGGAGGACCCTACGCAATCAGTCTAGTGGAGTACCCAAGGGAAAGCCATCGGGTCCTTACGATTCTTCCAAGGCTCGCAGTTCGACATCGGTGTGACGCAAGCGGATCGCCAAGGCGCGGGCCAATCGCCAGAAGACTTTCCTGTCCATCAGTGGGTATGCCTTGGCCACGGTGTCGAAACGCGCTCGAGAGATGACATAGAGATCGGTGGGGGCGGACGCCACCGCGTCGGCAGACCGCATGGCGTGATCAATGAAGGCCATATCACCAAAAAAATCCCCTCTGGAAAACGTCACCAGATGGTGCTGCCTCCCTCCCGCCAGCGGAAGGACGATCCTGACGGTCCCCCGCCTGATCAGGAAAATTTCGTCGCCCGTATCGCCATGCTTGAACACGTTTTGCCCCGGCTCGAACGACTGTTCGCTGACGCAGGAAGCGAGAGCCTTAAGGGTGTCGTCGTCGAAACCCTTCAGCAGATTAATCTCGTGCAGGTTGAGCGGAGGTTCTTGGCCTGTTTGCAGGAGTCCTTCTTCCTCCAGGATCCGATCCTCCGTCCATTCCAACGCATCATCGAGTTCGTCGAAGATCTTGACGTTGCGGGACGGCTTCACCAGCCCCACCTGGTCAAAGTATGTCTGGAGGTCCTGTCCCGTCGGCAAGTTGGCAGGGAGGTGCGTGAAGATGAGGAGTCCCTTGCGCTCGGCCAGGTGCGCTTCGATCTGCTCCAGCATGTGCGTCGCCGTGAAATCCACGGACTGAACGCGGCGCATATCAAGAATCACGTATTTCTTTGTTTTCAGGTCGGACTCCAATTCGGAAAACAATTGATCCGTCGTTCCGAAGAACAGGCTGCCCTGCAACTCGCAGATCGTGGTCCGGTCCCCGTTCTTCTCGAGGACGGCCACCTCTTCGGGAAGGCGGTGCCTTTTGGAGAAGGTGCGATTGCCGTAAACCTTGCGGCGGACGACCGACCCGCGAATCTGTTCGCGGAGAAAGAGGAGAATGGCCAACCCGAGGCCGACCCCCGCGGCGGCGATGAGATTGACGCTGACGGCCGTCACAATGACGGCCGCGACCACCACAAAATCAAAGATCGTGGATTTCTGCCGGAGCAGGTGGAAGCTGTTCCGGTCAATCATCCGAAAGGCCACCACGATGAGGATGCCCGCGAGGGCGGCGATAGGAACCCACGCCACGAGTCCCCCGACGAGAAGAAACGCTGCCAGTGCCAGCGATCCTTCGAGAATGCTTGAGACGCGGGTCGCCCCTCCGCTGTTGATATTGACCAGCGTGGCGCCCATGGTTCCGGCCCCCGGCATCCCGCCGGCGAACGCCGACGCGAGATTCCCGAGCCCCTGCCCCACCAGTTCCCGATTGGAGTTATGGCGGCTTCGAGTCAACGCATCAATGACGACACACGTCTTGAGCGTGTCAATCGAGAGGAGGACGGCAAGCGTCAACGTGGGTATGAGGATCGCCTGCAGATCCCCAAGGTTGAGTCGGCCGATCGAGGTCCACCGATCCACGACCATCCCGACCGATAATTCCCCGGCTCCGCCGATCGGCCCGATCAGCAGTGGATTCCCGGACAGGGTCAACAACTCGGGATAGAGTGTGCCCAGGCCAAAGTATGCCAGGACACCACCCGCAAGACCCAGGATAGGCGCCGGAACGGCTCGCGTGACCATGGGCGCCAGCAACATCACGGTCATCGTCACGCCTCCCACGAGGAGGCCCGGTCCTTTCCAGAATGAGGGCGAGGTGAGCCCCACCCACAGCCCTGTGTCTTTGGGCAGTCCGAAGAGCTTCGGAACCTGGCTCAAGAAAATCAAGACACCGACGCCGCTCAGATAACCCGCGACAACGGGATACGGAATATACTTGATCAGTTTTCCGCCTCCGATGGCGCCGAAGAGGAGCTGTACGCCTCCTGCTAGGAACGCCGCCAGGGCCAGCAACAACAGCACCTGTTCAGGTTGAACCGCGCGGGCGGTCTCCGACGAACCGGACCTCAGCAAATCCACGGCCAAGGCCGCCATCACCGCGGCGGCGGGAGCACAGGGCGCCGAGATCAGACGAGGCGTGCCTCCGAAGATTGGCGCAACAATCCCGATGACGATCGTGCCGAGAATCCCTGCCACTGCTCCCTGGGCGGCGTAGCCCGGCCCCAGGGTCGAGTAGATGATCAACCCGAACGCGATCGCCGAAGGAAGGGCGACCAGCATCGCCGCGAGCCCGCCCCAGATTTCCCCCGCAAGATTGTCGGTTCGAGCCATCGTCATCCTGTCGGCACGACCTGGTCCCCCTAATGGCTGGGCGGCTCGAAGCGGCCGGGGGGACGGGATTGCCACAGCACGGTCGGCAGTCCGGCCTTCGCCGCCAGGAACTCGACGGACTGGCCGCGAGAGAGACGCCTGGCCTGAATGTTGAAACCGAGACGCATGGCGACAGATGATACCGAATCGAGGGGGCGTGAGCAAACGAATGTATGAGGGGCCCGGAATGACACTGACAGGCCCCGGTTGCCGTCACTGCCGATTCCATGTATAAGACTCGTGCGCCAGTCCTGTCACTTCAGGAGCCCCCGATGATCAAAGCGATTCTTCCGAGTGTCTTGCTGCTCGCCTGTCTCGGCTGCGCCGGCCCCACCATTGCTTCGCGAACGGTGCACAGTGAGGGGTCATGGCTTATCCGCCTTGACACGTTTGCGGACGCCCAAAAGGCCTCCGCCCTGCTTTACGATCACCCAGCAGACTGGACAGAAGCGGACCTGAACGCGATCCTAAGCCGGCTCCTCGTGCAGGAACGTGTCGGCCTCCTCGAACAGAAACCGCCGCCCCGATCTGTTTTCTCCTCAGGCGAGATCGGCCAACTGGTCCCCAAGCTGCAGGAGGCGTTTCGTATGGCCCGTCTATCCGAATGGGTCGGGGTTTTTTTAACGCGCTCCACCGGACCGACCCAAGAGATTACATCGGGTGGGTTCTTCCTCAAGGGCAGGGAACTGCATGTCGTCATCGCCAACCATCGCAAGCAAGTTCCCCTGGGACATGATGGTGCCGATGTGGCACGAGCGAACCCGCTGCGCTCGCTCGGAGGGAAAGGCGGTGCTCTGACGTTCGATCCGCCCGTGTACGCTCTCGCGACCCAGTCTAGTTGGATGGGCGGCTATTTCGGCGCGCCGGCCGCCGAGATGGTCCTCGACTATCAGGCGTTCCTCAGGGACGTCAGACCACCGGCACCGGCTCCGGTCGCATCCCCCCCGCCTCCCAGGACCGAGATCACGGCTGTTCCGCCTCCGACACCGTCCCAGAAACCTGGAAGTGAAGCAGGCGACACGTCTTTCAGAGACCAGGCAGCCGCTCTGTCCAAGGATGTCGAGCGTTTTAAACGGAAGCTTGAAGAACAGGAACGTGAGATCGCCCAACTCAAGGCGCTCCTCCAAGAACTGGACATGCAAAAGAAAGAAATGGAGCGCCTTCAGCAGAAATCCGAAGAGCAGGAAACCGAAATCGGACGGCTCAAGGCGCGCTTGGGCGAGTTAGAGGCCGCCAAAAGAAAACCGACGACGAAAAAGCCCGCTCGCTAGGGAGAACATGCGGCCACGTCCCCTTTGCGAAGCAGCCTTGTCCTCAGAAGCTGATCCCTACATACCCCCCCACCGTCCCGAAGCTGTTCGAGGTCTGGGTCTGATCCGTGGACACGTGATAGCGGCCGTCCAGCCCCACATGGAATGCCTTATACAGCCGATACTCGAGACCTGCCCCAAACTGGACGCCGATATCCAGCACCGTCGTGGCGTTCGACGGGGGACTGATGACGTGGAAATCCAATCCGACCGGAATGAGCCAAGGGCGCAGGCGGTTCCCTTCCAGGAACTTGATCTTCGGGGCGACATCCACCGTGAGCATCGTGATCTGAACCTGATTGGTCACAACGGCCCCGCTCGCCAAGGTGGCTGCGGGTACGATCACAGTATTCGAGTTGAAACGCTTGTACTCGACTCCGATCTCGCCGATCGCCCAGGTCTTGCTCATCATCCCCCAGACGTCCTTTGATAGAACCAGATCGAGCCCGGCTCCCACATAGTACCCGCTTTGACCGTCATTTCGTGGAGCACCGGCACCGGCGATCCCCGCCGGACCGAATGTGTCGGTGAATGCCTCGCCGGCCCGATCGCTGGTCATGCCGGCCCAGCCACCTCTAAAGAACACCTGGTTCCCCGTCTCGTCCGCGTTTGCCGCGCCCGCAAAGGCTCCTCCGAGCAGCATCATCCCGGTCAGCATGATGAGAGCAAACTTTATTCGCATGGCCTCACTCCTTTCGGCTATTAGGTGGTTCGAGGAAGCGCTACCTGAAATTCGAAGAACGAAAGAGGGTCTGGTGGAGGATCCGCCCCATGCGGATCAGGGTCAGTCGGAGGCCAGTCCTTAGTAACCCATGCCCTCCACCAGACAAGCCGCAGAAGTCAGCAACATGGGTGCCATCGCGGCTCGGCCCACGGACGAGGGGGCTATCTCCTGTAAAATCAATTGCGTGCGATTAGAACAAGGAATCAGCGGCAAGATGGCGGGCAGGAGTCGGCTGTCTTAGCCGCTGGACAGCGAGATAGACTTTTCTGCGGGAAATCTGGAAATTCAAAAAGATGCACTGTCTCGACACTTGGACACACGGAAGCGCTATTGGACAAGTTGGGACTCTCACTATCAGGCATCACGATCCTTTATGGCCAGTAGTGGGCGACGGCCCTCACGTAGCCGAAGACGATATCCCGCCGAGCCATGATCCAACCAGCGTCCTACCCTTCACCACTGACACCCGGATCAGATGGCTTTCCTGCAGAATCCTGGCGAGATCCATCACCGGCGTGTCTTCCGTCACGGTCACAAGATTTTCCTCGGGGGTCATGATGTCCGCGGCCGTGATCGTCCGCAGGTCGCCCCCGTTGCTCATCGCCTTGAGAAGATCGAACTCGCTGATCAGTCCGACGAGCGTCCTGTCTTCCTTCACGACGGGGACGCTCCCGAAATTCCTCTCGGTCAGCAACTGCGCCACGGCAATCCCCGCGGTTTGGGGGCTGCAGGTGAACACCGCGTCTTCCATGATCTGATGCACGGTCAGCGTCTTCGGATCGCACGCCTTAGCCATATACTCAGCCCGCCTCATACCTCGCCTCCTTCATGAGAGATGTTCCTGGAGCGGGGTAGGTAAGGCAGGCACCAGGCGGATAACTCGCCGTTTTTGAAAGAATTGCCCGTCACGAGGCACCGTAGAGGAATTCCGGGCAGAGTCAGCACGCCACGCTGTGTAAAGCCGACTGTGGCGATGCGCCACAGCAATAATGACTAGTAGGGCTCTCTCCCAATGGAATCACCGTCGAATCGCGCCTCTACGCTTTCCTGGTCTTGGGCATAGAACCTGCACCGACTAGGGATCAGGAACCGTATCTAAGCCATAGAGAGGCAGCCATGGAGAAAGAAAGACCCCATGTAGAGATCCAACTCGAGTGTCCGGTTTTACATAAGGAGGAAGAGGTCGGATTCGACGTGAACGTCTTTCACGGGTACGACCAGGGCGGACTGGACGTGACGGCGTGCACGGAATTCGCGCATGGCGAGGTCGCGTGCGGGAAAGACTGCATACGCACGCAGGAAGCGCGCGAGCTTCATGAGAAGGAAGTCCGGAAGCACCAACACGAGCTCGGGAAAATCGGTCCTAACGTGCTTGGATGAGAGAACGGAGCGGATTCGTGGCTCTTACAGGGCGAAACAGGACAACGCCGAGAGTTCTTGCGCTTGCCGGGGTCCTGGCATTTTCGCTGTTTAGCGTACACATTCCGATTGCGGCCGCATCTACTCACGGCAAGCCGGACATCGAGATAACCATCCGCGTCAACCAGAAAGGATTCTTCGACGAGCGCAACAAGCCACTCGGCCCCCAACAATCCCCTCAAGATTCCCGCAGGAAAAGTGGTCAAGCTGACGTTCGTCTTTGACGAAGATATCAATAGCCTGGCCATAGGCGACGTCCATCAGATTGCTGTCGTCTCTGACGGCTGGTCCGTCGAGACCGAAAAGATCTGGCTGCTTCATAAAAAGTCGAGCGTGACGTTCGAGGCGGGAGAAGACGGCAGAACGCGCTACCGCGCCTATTGCACCCTCGACTGCATCGGTATGGACCGCCTCAACAATCTCGTGATCGACGTGGTCGGGCACCACGAGTAAGCCGAGCTTGCTCGTTTAGCTCATTCCGCCTTCCCGAACACTCCTAACGGCTTATATTCGAAAGTGAACTCCAGGCTGACGCTCTCGTTCGCCGAGACCGGCACGAACTGGATGAACCTAAGGGAATGTGACAGACTATGCGTAATTTCAGTCGGAGGCCAGTCCGTGGGAAAGGAGGTGGACCATGGCCAGAAAAGGTTTCATGTGGGGAGCGGTGCTGGTCACATTCGCCATGCTGGGCTCTTGGGACCTCACTCGCGGGGACAAGGGCTCCACTGCACAGGTCGGCATTCCACCGGAGACCGTGGCCGACTATGTCCATGCTGTGCTCGAGGCAGACCGGACCTTTTACACGATCCATGTCGTCGAGAGGCTGCAGAATAAAGGAAAGGTGATTGCCTCAGAGAACTGGCGCGCCGAAGGGTCTCTGCCGCTGCCGGCTCAGTTCCTCAGAGAGTCAGGCGAGCTGGCCGCGCTGACCGGTGTCCGTCTGCGCTACCGACTCATCGGCGCCTGGCCGATCAACAAACAGAACGGGCCAACGACGGAGTTCGAACAAACCGGACTTGAGGAGGTTCGAAAGCACCCGGAACGCCCCTATACCGGCCACATCTCCAGCGGGTCAGATCGGTACTTCCAGGCCGTGTATGCAGACCGGGCCGTTTCCCAAGCCTGCATCGGGTGCCACAACGCGCACCCGAACAGTCCGAAACGCGATTTCAAGCTTGATGACGTGATGGGAGGGATCGTGATCACGATTCCGCTAAGCCAGTAGCATGTCAAAAAGGCAAAGAAAAGGGGAAAGACTCCTTCAAGGCGGATGCGGCGCTGCGGCATCTCGGTGTCGTCGAATTGGGCTTCCAGACCGTAGGGGTCGTCGGCCTTGCGGATGGTGCCCATGAGGAACCAGCCTTCCGGGATCCGGACCATAGGCGACGGCTTGGCGAGCCCGCGATGGCGGCGTGGTGCTTCGCCGACTCGGCCGCCTGATTCGCGGCGGCCGCCAGGGAGACCGGCGCGACGAGGAGCGCAGCCAGGATCAGGGAGAACCGGTGGTTGCCACATCGCACGATCGTTCCTCTCCTTAAGAGGCCGGCAGAATTTCTTTATTTTGACTCTTGCAGCAAGCGACCGATGGCGCCGGCGGCCGTGACGCGGACTGCGATGTCGGCATCGCTCAGAATCGGCTTCAACACCGAGAGATGCTTTTCGGACCCGATATGCCCGATGGCGCGGATGGCCGTAATGCGCGGACGTGGCGTGTCATCATGCAGGAGTTCGACAAGATAGGGCATGGCAGCGGGATGCTCGGTTTGGCCGAGGGCCTTGCCCACCGCCGAGCGGACACCGGGATCCTGCGACTGCATGGACTCCCGCAATGCCGGTTCGGCCGACGCCGGCCTGTACGGCAGCAACGCCGCGGCAACCTCAGCGCGAACGAGCGGGACTGTTTCCAGCAACAGCGGTTCAATGATTGCCACCGCCTTCGCCCCTTGCAACTTGGCGAGTCCGGCGGCCGCTACCCCGCGCACCAGTGGCACGGGATCCTTGACCAGAGCGGCAATCGCAGGAGCCGCGCCGGCTTCATTCCGGTCGGCCAGGATTCCAGCCGCTGTCGCGCGTACCGTGGATTCTCGGTCGGATAAGGCGGCCATGAGTGAGGGTGTGACCCGCGCATCCTTCACGTGACCGAGCACTCGGAGCACGGCAGCCCGCTCATCCGGCTTGGGATGTTTCAGCTCCTCCAACACCATGCTCAGCGCCTCAGAACGCCCCAGCACCACAAGAGACGCTCCGGACGCGGCTCTCACTCTCGGTTGGTCATCCTTCAGCAAGGGCTCGATCTCGGGTATGAGTCTTCGGTTCCCTGAATCACCGAGCGCACGAAGCACGGCCACCCGAACCAGCGCGGCAGGGTCTTTCAGGAGCTTACGGAGGCGATCCGAATGAGCAGCGCGGCCCGTACGCGCAACCCCTTCGACCGCCAGAGCACGAATGAGGCCCGACTGGTCAGCCAGGGCCGCTTCGAGCAAAGGGACGGTGTCGGCGCCCGCCATCTCCTTCAAGGCCGTCACCGCCGCCCCTCGCATTTGCTCCCGCATGTCGTTCACCGCCGGGGCGATGATCCCTAATGCCAATTCTCTGAGCAGTGGGTGATCATCCTTGCCCCGGTGCTCGACCAATCGGTTGTAGTCGCCGACCGCCTTTTCCGGCAGGTTCAATTTGATATGTGCCCGCATCCGGAGTTCGAGCGCCCCGGAATGACCGACGCCTTTTCCGATCAGGCCATCCAGAAGAGTTAACGCTTTGGCGTAGTCACGTTTCTCGTAGGCCGAACGTGCCTCGCTGAGAGGATCGGCGGCAAAACCAGGCAAGAACAGCAAGAACAAGGCGAGCCCCGGCATGGCAACCGAATAAGTTTTGAGGAGACTCTTCATCAACCCGTCAACGCTCCAGCCGCAGAAATAGCATGTACGCCGGATGACTTCAAGGTCGCCCTTGACACCATGCCGTTCGATTGATAATTGATAGATGTGATTCTGCAAACAAAAAGGAGAACTGGAATGTCCGTGTCTCTGACTCGTGCAATGATCCTCGGCAGCTTGATCCTATTCTTCTTACAGCCGGCCGCCGGCGCCGACTTTCCCAAGACCATGACCGGCAAGGACGGCGCGCCGCTGGTCCTCATCCCGACCGGCGAATTCTTGATGGGAACGTCTCTGAGCTTACGGGACGGTGGACGTGACGAGTACCCCGAGCGTCGGATCTTCCTGGACGCCTTTTACATGGACACCTACGAAGTCACGAACGGACGGTACCTCGAATTCATCAAGGCGACGGGACACCGCGTACCGGAACACCCGCTTGACAAGAAGCTCACGCTCTGGAGGGGGACCACCGTCCCCGAGGCGTTCAGAGACCACCCGGTCGTCAATGTCGCTTGGCAGGACGCTGAGACCTATTGCGCGTGGGCCGGGAGACGCCTACCCACCGAGGCCGAATGGGAGCGCGCCGCTCGCGGCATGAGCGGCAAACGCTTTCCCTGGGGAGACACGGAGCCGACCCGAACCCTCGCCAACTATCTTAACCAATGGCGAGACGGCGCGGGCCTGGAGCCCGTGGGGAGCCATCCGCAAGGGGCTAGCCCCGAGGGCGTGCATGATCTTCAGGGGAATGTATGGGAATGGGTCGGCGACTGGTACGACGCGCACTATTATGAGAAGGGACCAACCCGCAACCCCAAGGGGCCAATCGAAGGCGCCCGCAAGGTGATCCGGGGTTCCGGCTGGGAGTCCGAGGCTCCGCTCCTCCGATCAGCCCACCGCCTCAGCAGCGATCCCAAGAATCGCAACCACAGCCTCGGCTTCCGCTGTGCGATGAGCCCGAAGTAACATTCAGCCCTTACATCCTGGCGTCGGGTGGGGATTCAGGGGGACTTCCCTGCTTCGGGCCGTCGAACTTTTCCAAAGGCTGAAAGTTCACAGGCAACTGGAACAGAAAGTCCGAGACGCGCCCGATCCGGACGCGGCGGTACTCGACCACCCAGGAGCCGTCCTTCTTCGCCAGCTTCAGCGGGAAATGGATGTCGGTGGCGAGCCACTGGTAATAGATATCCGTCCGATCCCCTTCCTGCACCCGAACTTCGTACAGCGTGGTGGGGTGGCCGTCGAGGGTCTCGGTTCCGATCGCAGCCCGGGAAACTTCCCCCTCCAGCGTCTCCTGCACCTTGGGGGCCTGGGCTGAATCGTAAGGGACTTCCTTGTAATGCTTAAGACGGGAGAGGAGCATCCACATGACCTGCTTGTCCTTGCGGACGATGGTCACGTTCACCGGACCGGTCTCCTGGTGCTCCAGACGCCAGCGGTCGTCGCGGTAAAAGATATTGGCGACATGGGTCTTGCCGTTCGCCCGCGTGATCTGATCGGCGCTGAATTCCAGCGCCCATGCGGGCCCGGCCGCTGCAAGGGTCAAAAGAAGTCCGACAAGAACCGCGAGAGCCATTCAACCCTCATGCAGTTGAAGCCGCGCTGCTTCGAAAGGAAGGGTCTTGGAAAGACTATGGACCAGGGTGCACGACCTTGCTTGGTTGCCCCGGAACTGCCGGCGCCGCGTCACGGGCGCACCGGAAGCCGAGCCAGTTCATTTTGGCGGTCGGTTCCGTCCCGTTCCGCTGGCCCGCCCGCACGCTGGGGGTGCTGTCCACCCACCCACCACCCCGAAACGCTTTGCTGGTGCCCTGGTCGGTCCCCTTAGGATTCCGGTCAGGTCCTTGCTTGTAATAAGCGGGATCGTACCAGTCCGCCACCCACTCGGCCACATTTCCGGCCATGTTGAACACGCCGTATGGACTGACCGCAGTGTCGTATTTGTCCACCGAGACGATCGGCGGATACAGGAGCAGCCGCTCCGGCCGATCTCGGACCGGTCCTGAAAGGCCCGTTCGTCCAAAGTTCGCCCGCGACAGCCCGGCCATTTGGTTCCCCCAGGGGTAAATCCGTCCGTCGTCGCCTCTTGCCGCTTTCTCCCACTCGGCCTCGGTCGGCAACCGTTTGCCAGCCCATTTGCAATAGGCATCTGCGTCGTACCAGGAGACGTGCATAACGGGATGATAGGCCATCGTCTCCTGAAACACTCCGCCCCACTTCCAATCCACCAAGGGTTCCAGCCCTTTGGCCAACACGTAGCGCAGGTACTGGACCATGGGGACTTCGTACTTGTCTATTTCGAAGGCGTCCAGGTTAACCGTCCGCTGCGGCTGCTCGGCTGGATAGGCGTTCCGGTCCACTTGGCGATTACTCCCCATCAAGAAAGACCCGGCCGGGATGAGGACCATCTCGTCTTTGGGCGGTAAGGTGCCAAGCCGAGCGGCCGCCTTCTTCCCTTCGGCCGTCCACTCCGGCTTCACGTCCGCGACATCACTCCCTCCGCTGGTCGCCGCGACAGCCGAATCGGTCCCGGTCACCAAGACCATGACCGCCGCTCCGAGCACGATCGCGCCCACGTGCAAACGTGCTCTCTTTCCCTCTCCCATGAGTCTCTTCAAACCTCCGTTGCCCCGTCACACCGCGAAGTGAAGGGCCTCCATTACGGCTTCTGTAGTTCGAGTGTGGGTTTGATCTCGCGGCCCCCGAGGATTCCAAGGCCAAACCGTGGGTTCTCCACCGCATCCATTCCGG
>CAZITU010000029.1:0-26837 GCA_964542245.1 uncultured Nitrospirales bacterium
GCGAGGAGGCGTTCAAGCGGCACGCGCGGCTGATCAAGCGGTACGGGGCGGCGGTCGTGGTCATGGCGTTCGATGAGGTGGGTCAGGCCGATACGCTGGACCGCAAGGTGGAGATTTGCGCGCGCGCGCATCGCATCCTCACCAAGGAGATCGGCTTTCCGCCGCAGGACATCATCTTCGACCCGAACATCCTCACGGTCGCCACCGGCATTGAGGAGCACAGCGGTTACGCCGTGGCCTTCATCGAGGCCACCCGACGGATCAAGGCCTCGCTTCCGTGCTGTAAAGTCAGCGGGGGCGTCAGCAATATCTCGTTCTCGTTCCGCGGCAACAACGTTGTGCGCGAGGCCATGCACTCCGCCTTCCTCTATCACGCGATCCGCGCGGGACTGGACATGGGCATCGTCAACGCCGGCCAACTTGCGGTCTACGAAGAGATTCCCAAGGACCTGCTCGAGCTCGTGGAAGACGTGCTCCTCAACCGTCGCCCGGACGCGACCGAGCGGCTCGTCGCCTTCGCCGAGACCGTCACGCAAAAGGGCAAGGCGGCAGTCCAGGAGGACGCCTGGCGGCAGGGCCCGATCGAGGAGCGCCTCGCGCATGCGCTGGTCAAGGGCATCGTCGAGTACATCGAAACGGATGTCGAAGAAGCACGGCAGAAGTACGACAAGCCTCTAGATGTGATCGAAGGCCCGCTGATGGCGGGGATGAACATCGTCGGCGATCTCTTCGGCTCCGGCAAGATGTTCCTGCCCCAAGTCGTCAAGAGCGCCCGCGTCATGAAAAAGGCGGTGGCGTACTTGCAGCCGTTCATGGAAGCGGAGAAGCAGGCCGGCGGCGGCCGCCAGGCGCAGGGCAAAATCCTGATGGCGACCGTGAAGGGGGACGTGCATGACATCGGCAAGAACATCGTGGGCGTCGTCCTCGGCTGCAACAACTACGAGGTGATTGACCTGGGCGTCATGGTGCCGTGTGAAAAGATCCTCAAAACTGCCCGCGAGCGCCATGTGAACATCATCGGCCTCAGTGGCCTGATCACACCCTCATTGGACGAGATGGTGCACGTGGCGCGGGAGATGGCCCGGGAAGGGTTCGCGGTGCCGCTGCTGATCGGCGGGGCGACGACGAGCAAGGCCCATACGGCGGTGAAGATCGCGCCCGCGTACGAGCGCCCGGTCGTGCACGTGCTGGACGCCTCGCGCGCGGTGGGCGTGGTGAGCGCGCTCATGAGCCCGGAGCAGCAGACCGGCTTCGCCGAACAGAACCGGCGGGCTCAGGAGCAGGTGCGGCATACGCACCAGGAGCGTGGCGAGAAGGCCCTGCTGACTTTGGCCGAGGCGCGTGGGCGGAGAGCGCCGATAGAGTGGCGCGCCGCCGACATTCCCAAGCCGTCGTTCACCGGTGTCCGCGTGCTGGACAAGTTTCCGCTGGATCAGATCGTGCCGTTCATTGATTGGTCGCCGTTCTTCCATACCTGGGAGCTGCGGGGGCGCTATCCCAAGATCCTGGAGGATGCGACCGTCGGCGCGAAGGCCAAGGAGTTGTTCGACGACGCGCAGGCGTTGCTGGGCGAGATCGTCGGGAAGAAGCTGCTGACGGCGCGGGGCGTGTACGGCTTCTTTCCGGCCGACAGCGTCGGCGATGACATTGAACTTTACACGGATGATTCCCGAACGGAAGTCCGAACGACCTTTCACACACTCCGTCAGCAAATGCCGAAGCCGGAAGGACAATTCAATCAGGCGCTGGCCGACTTCATCGCGCCGAAGACCACCGGTATCCCGGATTACATTGGTGCGTTTGCCGTGACGAGCGGCATCGGTGTGGAGGCGCTCTGCGCGCGCTTTGAGAAGGAGCACGACGACTACAACTCCATCATGGCCAAGGCGCTGGCCGATCGGCTGGCGGAGGCCTTCGCCGAACTGCTGCACAGGCAGGCGCGTGAGGAGTGGGGCTACGGCAAGGGGGAGGCGCTCAGCCATGAAGATCTGATCCGGGAGCGCTACCGGGGCATCCGCCCGGCGCCGGGCTATCCGGCCTGCCCGGACCATACCGAGAAGCGCATCCTGTTCGATCTGCTACAGGCGGAGAAGCACGCAGGCATCACGCTGACCGAAACTTTCGCGATGCTTCCGGCCAGTTCGGTGAGCGGCCTCTACTTCGCCCATCCCGATGCGAAGTATTTTGCCGTCGGCAAAATCGGCCGCGATCAGGTCTTGGACTACCATCTGCGCAAGGGTATGGACCTGCGAGCCGTGGAGCGCTGGCTCGCTCCGAATTTGAATTACGAGCCGGATCGTTGAAGATCTCTCCTGCTTGCTACGATTATTACATAGAACGAATAAAGGAGATCAGGCATTGACTGCTAGGGCATCTCGAATCAAGTTCGACGTCAACAAAATATTTCCCTTGAACGATCCTTTATCGGTTCCGTTGTTGCGGTTGATGATCGCTACTGACGATGCACGGCATTTGCAAAAACTCATGATGATGGCTCCTGATGTCATAAACCAAGAAAATAAAACTGAGCGCGCGATTTTTGAGGGAGAGATGGGGCATCTTTTCAGACTTCTTTGCGGGCATCTATATGAGGCCAGAGCGGCATTTCGCTCCATCGATAGCAACCAAAGCTCCATTCGATTGGACAAAGCCGTTGCCGATAGCGAGCAAGCCAAGAAGGCTCTTAAGCATATTCGTGAGGCATACGACCCGAATGAAGAAGGAGCATTTGGACAGTCATTTCTTGAGCCAATCCGACACTACGTCGGTTTTCACTACAAAGATGAAAAAGTGCGTGAGACCTTAGCAAAGTACAAAGATTCAGAACTTTTGGACGGAACTCTCGCACTCGTCGAGTTCTCTGGCTTGGGCCGCTACACAGTGACTGATAGTCTTGTCAAGCTTGTAATCGCGGATGCTCTCGGTGAGGACGTTGTTACATCTGTGCAGAAATTCGAAAAACTAATGGGGGAAGCAATTAAGCTTGCTGGTGATCTCGCAGAAGTCGTTGACCATCTGTTAATCCATTTGTTCGATCTTCATCCAGAAATGAATGTCGAAAAAGACAAAGACGTGGTTATAGTTCCTGCTTCATTGCAGCAAGCCAGAGAAGAGAATGCTGCCGAAAGACGCGAAGACAGACGACCATGAACGATCACTTAAAATAAAAAGTGGGGGCAGAGTCCCATTTCATTCGGCAAGAACAAAGAAGTGGACTCTGCCCACACTTTTTCTAGAGATTTAGTTCTGTTGGTTGCGTTCGAGGTTCTCGACGCGGTGGCGGAGATGGTCGGTTGTTTCGAAGGAGAGGCGTTAGTGTCCTTGCCAGTAGCCGGGGCGTCGCCGTAGATGCATGACGGCGATGATAACGATACGTGTGTCTTCCGTTTGATAGAGGAGGCCGAAGGGGAAGCGCGTGAGGAGCCGTCGGCGGATGTCGTTCCTTACTATCGGAGCGGCTTGAGGCTGAGCCGCCAGGGCGTGTGTGGCGTGCTCGATTTCATCTAAAAATTCGGATCCGAGACCCGGCGATTGGGATTCATAGTATCGAGCCGCCGCGATCATTTCTCCCTCCGCTGGAGGAAGAAAGACAACGTCGGTCATTTAAGGTTGGCGCGGGCGCTGTCAAAAACCTGAGCGGCGGGTTTGGGCGCGAGTCTCCCTTGTCGGTAAGCTTGATAGCGGTGCTCAGCCTCTTGCAGCCATAACTCTTCCGCCTCTGTGTCCTCACCGATATCCAGGCTGGCGATCAGACTGTGTGCGAGGTGCGCGCGGTCAGCGGCGGGGAGTTGTTTGGCCTCCTGTTCAAGCTGTGATAATTTTTTGCTCATGGCCTCTCCTATAAGGCTGGTGACATCCTGACTGTACTCGCCCGGCCATGAACTTGCAACGTTCTACACGGTTCTGACCGCTAACTTTTCTTTCTACGTCTGGTGATCGGTTTTCAGGTGGACGGTGCGCTGCGGGAAGGGGATCTCGATCTTTTCTTGCTGCAATCGCGTGAAAATTCGCTTGCGTAACTCATGTTGAATAGGGAATTGATCTTCGAATTCCCGGACGTGGACGGAGAGGGTAAAGTTCAGCGACGAGTCCCCGAACCCGGGAATAAGGCGGACCGCGGGGGCTGGCTTCGCCAGGAGTCCGGGTATATGACCGATCGCCTGCTTGACCTCGTCCAGCAGGACACCTTCGACATGGTTGGGGTCGGCGCTGTAGGAGACCCCGATGGGAATTGAGACCGACATGCGCGATTCCGGCATGGAATAGTTGGTCAGCACGGATTGAGTCAGCTTGTTGTTGGGAATGATTGCCAGATTATTGGGGAGCATGCGGATCCGCGTCGTTCGCCAGCCGATGTCCACGATATTGCCTTCCTGTCAGGTTTCGAGCTTGACGAAATCGCCGACCCTGACCGGCTTCTCGATCAGCAGATGAATGCCGGCAAAGAAGTTGGACGCAGGCGAAGGCTCTGCAGGACCATGTCATTCACACGCGTGACCGTCCCTGCGGCCCGGCGGTGCAAGCCGCGGAACGCCAAGTGACGGAAACCCAGCGCGAGTCCGGACGTGGCGGTAAAAACAGCGGCAGCTTTGACGAGGCCGATCAGTGACGGAGGTATCGTATCCGACCTCGGAAACCTGCTCCTAGGGAGCGCCTAAGTCACGGAGGTCGTGCTGTGCCACCATATCTTCACTTGATCTTCACTTGGTGACGCTGTCAATTGCGGAGCGAAGACTCCGAGCCAGTTGGCGGAGCAATGATTCAACTGCTTTGGGGTCGGGGACCCACGAGTCTTCGCCGGCGATGCTCCGCCGTCCTCCGACCCGCACGGCAATGCCTCCATGATCTTGGACGGCGCGGAACGCATCGAAATCCGTCTGGTCGTCACCGATGAATAACGGGATCCGACCACGCGCCCACCGCTGTCGAAGAAGCCTTGCCACCGCGGAACCCTTGTTCCAGAGGCCGGACGGTCTTGCCTCCAACACGCGTTTGCCGCGGATCAGCGTGACCTTCCCGCTGGAGAGCCACGGTTTGAGCGCGCGTAAGGCGCGACGTCGCAGGCGGGGGCGGTGTGCGGGGTGGACCGAGCGATCGTGCAGCGCCACGCTAAACCCTTTGTCCTCGACCAGGGCGCCCGTGATGCCTGTGGTGGCCGATTCCAGCGCTTTCACCCATCGTTGCACCGTCGTTCTGGGAACCGGGCGACCCAACCACTGGACTGTGGCGCCTGGTTGTTTATGCACCAGCCCGTGGGACGCCACATATCTGACGCCCGATACCGCTACACGTCGTTGCACGTCGGAGAGCGTGCGCCCGCTGATAATCACGACCGGCACGGAGCGCGCCAGCTTGCCGAGCGTCCACCTGATGGATGCCTTCAGCTGCGCATCTTGCGGACGACGGACGATCGGAGTGAGCGTTCCGTCGTAATCCAAAAACAAAAGGAGGCGTCCCGTGGGGATCGACGCGAGTCTGGCGCGGAGCGACGGCCGCCGCATCATTTCCCCGAGGCCCGGCTGCTCTCTATGACTACTCCGGCGTCGAGCAGGCACCCTTCCATCCATACATGGATGTCGTGCTTCTGCAAATAGGTGCGCATCGCGCGCATTCGGCGGCGTCGCTCCTCTTTCGGCATTTCCAGCGCCTGCTTGATGGAGTCAGCCAGCCTCTCCGTATCATATGGATTGATCACCAGCGCGTCGGTCATCTCCTCGGCCGCGCCCGCTAATTGGCTGATCAAGAGGACCCCGTTCTCGTCCACTTGAGAGGCCACATATTCTTTGGCGACCAGATTCATCCCGTCGTAGACCGGCGTGACCACGGCCAAATCAGCCATCCGGTAATAGGCAACGAGTGTGTCGAACCCGATGCGGCCTTCGCGATAAACAATGGGTTGCCATCGTCGGTGTCCCGGCGGCAGTGCCGAGGCGTACCGCGCGTTAATTTCGGAGACGGTCTCCCGGATCACCTGGCGATAGCGGCGGTAGGCTTCCAGTTCGCTCCTTGTCGGAATCGCGATCTGCAGAAAAGTAAAAACACCCTGGTATTGAGGGTAGCGCGTAAAAAAAGCGTCCAAAGCCCAGAAGCGTTTCAGGAGGCCCTTGGTATAGTCCATGCGGTCCACCCCCAGACCCAGGCGGATGCCGGGAGAAGGGGCAAGCCCACGCCGGAGACGGCGCATGGCTTGCTCGACCCGGCTGGTTTCCGCATGGTCGGAGAAGGCATGGAAGTCCACGCTGATGGCTCGCGCCGTCAGGCGCGCCTCATGCCCCCGAAACCGGATGGTTCCAGAGGAGGGGGATGCTTCGGCTCCCAAAAGCTGCTGCGCGCATTCGGCAAAGGCTTGAGCGTACCCAGGGGTTTGAAACACCAAGCTGTCGGCGGCGAGCAATCCTTCCAGCACCTCCCGTGCCTCCGGGAGGATACGGAAAACCTCGGGACCCGGAAAGGGGATATGCCAAAAGACGGCCACGGTTCTGCCCGGAGAGGCATGCTTGATCAATCGTGGCAGCAAAGCCAGGTGGAAGTCATGGGCCCATACCAATCCCGGCGTCTTGCGCAACTCGTCTAGGACCGCCTCCGCGAAACGGCGGTTCAGGTCGTGGTAGGCGCTCCAGAACGCCTTGCGATACGTCACCCGGTCCAGGGTGATGTGGCACAGGGGCCAAAGGACCTGGTTTGCGTACCCCAGGTAGCCGCCTTTCACCTCTTCCTCCGTCAGCGGGACCCGCCGGAGACGGTAGGCCGGCGTTTCAGGGGGCACCCACACGACGGAATCCGCACCCAAGGCTTCATAATCCCCCTTTCCGTTTCCCCACGCTATCCATGTGCCCTTTACCCGGCGCATCACCGGGTCCAGCGCCGAGGTCAAGCCGCCATCGGTGCGCCGGCAAACCAACCGGCCCTTGCTGCGCCGATGTTCGTAGGGTTCGCGATTCGAGACGACGACCAGTGGTGTTTCGCCGAGCGTCTTATTCATAAATGTTTCGGTCATCCGCGAACCACCGTTTGATTTTCCATCCGGTCGCACTCAACGACTTTGGCTCAGGTGGATCATCAACCCGAGATAATCCTGCAGGTGCCGGGTGATCAAGAAACGGTGGCGCGCATATTCTTTTGCCTGTCGGCCCATGGCCGCCGTACGCTCGGGCTCATTGAGCAGGCGGCGCGCGTAGAACGCCGCCCCTTCCGGGGAGTTGGCCAAGTACCCGGTGACCCCGGGGACGATCTGGACCGTGATTCCGCCGGCTTGTCCGCCGATCACCGGTTTGCCCTTCCACAACGCCTCCGCGACCGTCAGGCCGAATCCCTCCCGCGTGGACTTCTGGAGCACGATCGTGGCTGCGCGCTGGAGCGCGTTGATCTCCAGGTGCGCCGTGGGAGGCAGCAACAAGAGATGCACATCGGGATCCCCGCTCACCGCTTCCCGGACTTCCGCCAGTACTTCCGTTCCTTCCGGATCGTCCGTGGCGGTGCCCCCGGCGAGCACCAGCCGGGTGGCATGGCTTTTCTTGACCAGCCGGTAGGCTTCCACGACTCCGACGGGATCCTTGAAGCGGTCGAACCGCGAGACCTGGAGCAAAATGGGCTTATCCCTGGGCACGCCGAGCTTCTCGATCAGCCGGTCCACCTCTTCGGGCGCCAAATCGCGGTTTTTGTCGCTCAACGGGTCGATCGAGGGATAGATCAGGAACTGCGGGATCGGAAGGCGCTGCGCGAACTTGGGCAGGGAACAGACTGCGGCGTCGTACCGGAGGACGTAAGGGCGGAGAAACTGCCAGACCGACCGCTGGGGAGTCGAGACATCAATGTGGCAGCGCCAGATCCATTTGGCGCCAGACGACCGCGCCTCGATGAGGGCCGCTGGCTGAGGGTCATGGATCATGACGAAATCGCTGGTGAGGTTCAACCGGGCCGCGTTTTCCCGGTTGCACTCGAGATAGGCCTGGTACATCTCGGACGAAATCTGTTGCTTGGTTCCCTGCAGGGCGTTATGGAAGCTTTTGGTGGTCCGGTAGAACAGTTCGGTTCCGGTAATCACCTCCCATCCGACCTTGATCCCAAGGTCCTCGAGGAGCGGCAGCAAGCGGTGGAGGATTTCCGCCACCCCGCCGCCCTCGCGCGTCGAGTTGACATGCAGCATGCGCTTGTCTTCCACCCGGCTCGCGAGCTTCCGGAGGAAATCCACGGTCCCCGCCGGGGCGACCTCCCTGTACTGCTCGAGCCGTTCTCCCATGAACCCCCTCCGGGTTAAGTCGGCGACTCCGATCCGAGGGCCTGGTCGCACAGACTCACGATTTCCGTCCGAATGCCCTCCAGGCTCAGTCCCCGGCGCCCTACCGCGACGACCTTCGCTGCCAGGTCCGGGTTTCCCAACCCGTCATCCGCGGCCAGCCAGCAGGCAAAGTCCCCCGGCAGCCGGCCTTTCCGCAACCGCGCCTCGCATACATGGTTATACACCGCTCCCAGTTCGACGCGCCTCAGCGCGTGGCGAAACTCCCAAAGCGTCCAGGCCTGCATGTCTAAGTCGGCCTCGATCACGTGCGATCGTACGAACTCAAACGGCTCTCCGGTGGCGCTTCGCGGATTGGTTCCGAGGCGGCTCAGGTGATCTTCCATGATCGTCAAGATTTCGCTCCGAAGCCGTTCGATGTCGTCGAATTCGAACGGGTCAAGCATCCCCAAACGCTCCCCCAGGACCCGGTCTTGCGCATGCAGCGCGGCCCAAGTAGCGAAATCGTTCGGGAACAACCCCTGCGTATACGGATGCCTCAGATAATAGCTGTGAGTGTGGTAGTAGATGCTGTCCGGCGGCGCCTCTTCGATGAGCTCCAGCAAACGCTCTTCATCCATTGCGCGCCTGCCGAGGATCTCGCGCAGTTCCATGCAGGAGACGAACCGAAATGGTTGTGTGGCACGAGGGTTCATGAGCCTGCTCTTGGCGTGAGAGGCCCATCCCACGGTAAGCGGCGTCCGGTGCATGCGTCGAAAACATGGATCCTGGCTGCTTCCAATTCAATTCCCACTGTCTGGTCAGGCGCGGCCTGAAAATCTCCGGCTGCCAGGGCGCGGATTTCATGCGGCCCCCATCGGAGAGAAGCGACGGAACGCCCGCCGGCCGGCTCCACTGAAATAACGGAAGCGAAGTCGCTGGTGGGGGAGGCCGTTGCCAGAACCCGGATGTCTTCGGGGCGGATACCGACGATGACATTGCAGGGCGGCCGCTGAGGACCGACGGTCACCGGGGATTCGGGAACCGGGGGAAGCGCAAGCCGAACGTGCCCGAGTTCCACGTAGGGCGCGGGATCCCAGGACAAGCGGCCAGACAGGAGATTTATTTGCGGGCTTCCTACGAACTCCGCTACGAACGTGTTTGCGGGAAAGCGGTAGATTTCCAAAGGCGATCCCATCTGCTGGATGGAGCCCTCCTTCATCACCGCGATCCGTTCCGACAGGCTCAGGGCTTCTTCCTGATCGTGGGTCACGTAGAGCGTGGTGGTCTTCAGGCGCGCGTGCAATCGCTTGAGTTCCGATCGTGTCCGGACGCGGAGGTGCGCGTCCAGGTTCGAAAGCGGCTCATCCATCAAGAAGACAGCGGGCTCTCGGATGATCGCCCGGCCCAGCGCCACCCGCTGCCGCTCGCCCCCGCTGAGCTCTGCGGGCTCCTTGACCAGCAGTCCTTCGATACCCAACAGGGCCGCCACGCGCCGAACCTCGTGGGTGATGATGGCCTGTGTTCGCTTCCTCACGCGAAGGGGGAAAGCCAGGTTTTCGAACACGGTCTTGTGGGGGTAGAGAGCGTAGGACTGGAAGACCATCGCGACGTCGCGCCCCTTCGGCGAGAGGTGCGTCACCGCGCGGTCGTCGAAGTAGATCTCGCCGGAGGTCACCGGCTCCAGCCCCGCCACGAGGTTGAGCACGGTGGACTTCCCGCACCCGCTGGGACCCACGAGCGTGAAGAACTCGCCGTCCCGGACGGTCAGCGTGAGGTCGCGGATCACGGGTTTGTCCCCATACCGCTTCTCGACCCTGTCAAAGCGCACGTGCGGCATGGGGCGATTATCCCTTGATCGCGCCGGCGGTCAGGCCGTGCACGATCTGCCGGTGAAAGATCAGGACGAGCACGACCACCGGCAGGGTGACCAGGATCGAAGCCGCCGCAATCTCCCCCCACCGGATTTCGTGCACGCCCGGGAACAGGACGATGGCGACCGGGACCGTTCGCGCCGCCTCGGTGGCGGTGAAGGTGAGCGCGAACAGGAATTCGGTCCAGGAGAACAGAAAGGCGAGGATCCCGGCCGCGGCCAGGCCGGGCCGGCACAACGGGAGCAGCACCCGGGTGAACCCCTGCCAGGGAGTGCAGCCGTCCACCCGCGCCGCCCGGTACAGGTCTTCGGGCAGGTCCCGGAGGAAATTGGCGAGGACCCAGATCGTCAGCGGCAGGGCGAATGTCGTGTGACTGATGATCAGGGCCCACCACGTGTCGCGCATGCCCAGCGCGCGGATGATGATGAAGAGCGGGCCGACGGTGACGATCGCCGGAAACAGTGAGCACCCGAGCACGACACCCAGGATCAGGAGCTTGCCGCGGATGGGAAGCCGCGCCAGCGGAAAGGCGGCCAGGGTGCCGAGGGCCAGCGCCGCGAAGGCGGTCAGGCCCGCGACCGCGAAGCTGTTGAGCAGGACCTGATTGAAGGGATGCTGCTCGAAGAGGACCGTGTAGTGCGCCAGTGTCGGCTGGGCGGGCAAGAGCGGCGGCAGGATCACCAGTTCGGTATCCGGCTTCACGGACGTGAGGGCCTGCCACAGGATAGGGGACAGGGCCCAGGTCAGCACGAGGGCGAGGGTGGCCCGGAGCATCGCCTGGCGGGCGGGTCCGGCGGTCATGGCGCTCGCCCCGCCAGGCGGCGGAAGTCCGCGCGACCGACCCAGAAGTGTAGCAGGCTCACGAGCGTCACGACCAGGAACATGACCACGCCGATCGCCGACCCGTAGCCGAACTGCAAAGTCTGGAACAGGATCTTGTAGGTGTAGATCGCGAGCGTTTCGGTGGTGTCGGCAGGGCCTCCGCCGGTCAGCACATACAGGAGATCGAACGCCCGCAGCGCGTCAATCATGCGGAAGAGGACGACGACCAGTAGGATCGGCCGGAGCAGGGGCAGGGTCACGTGGCGGAACGTCGCCCAGGGACTGGCGCCGTCCAAGGCTGAGGCACGGTACAGGTCAGGCGGGATCATCGCGAGGCCGGCCAGCAAGAGGATGACGACGAACGGCGTGGTCTTCCAGACGTCGGCGACGATGGCGGCATGAATGGCCAGCGAGGGCGTTCCCAGCCAGTTCACCGGCGCAGACACAAGCCCCGTCGCCTGCAACAAGTAGTTCAGCACTCCAAAATCAGGGTGGTAGATCCACTCCCACATCTTGGCCGTGACGACTGTGGGAATAGCCCAGGGGAGGATGATGAGCGCCCGCGCCCAACCCGCCCCCGGGAAGTTGCGGGCCAGCAGCAGCGCGATGCATAGGCCGAGGGCCGCCTCCAGTGCGACGGAGACGCCGACGAAGTACAGCGTGACGCCGAGGCTGTTCCAGAAGCGGGGCGTCTGGAGGAGCACCGCGTAGTGGTCCAGGCCGGCGAACTCATCAATGCCGAAGGGCAGGATGCGATGGCGGAGACTGAGCCAGCACAACGCCAGGATCGGATAGAGGGCAAGGAGGGCCAGGACACCGAGGGCCGGCAGGAGCAGCGCATAGCCCGTTCGTGTCTCGCTTTGGTCTCTCATAACCTCTCCAGCCGGAGGACTTTCGCCAGCTCCCGCTCCGCCGAGCGCAGCGCGGCGCCAGCAGGGCGGAGGCCGGCCAAGACCGCGCTGAATTCGGATTGCAGGATCTGAGAGACCATGGGATAGAACGGGGTCACAGGGCGGGGTCGGGCCGCCAGCAGGATCGGCCTCAGCACGGCGAACACCGGCTGGCCGGCCAGGAGATCAGGATCTTCATATAGGGAGGTTCGGGTCGGAGCGATCCCCAGCGCGAAGGCGAGGCGCTTCTGGGCCTGGGCGGAGGTCAGAAACCGGATGAGCTCCCATGCGGCCTCCGGATGCCGGGTGTCCCGCGCGATCCCGAGGTGCCAGCCTCCGAGCGTCGAGGCCGATCCGTGGCCTCGGAAGCCGGGGAGGGGGCTGATGCCCACCTTGCCGTGCACGGCGGACCCGTCGCGCTCGAAGAGGGCCCATGCGTATGGCCAGTTGCGCGTGAACACCGCGCGTCCGCTTCCAAAGAGATGCCGGCTGGTCTCCTCGTCCGCGGTCGTGACGAGGGAGGGAGAGATGCGGTGGCGGTGGATCAGGTCGCGCATGAAGCCCAGGGCCTCGACGGTCTCCGGCTCGGCCAATCCGGTGATCCGTCCCTCGCGGATCGCGATGTCACCGCCGTTTCCCCGGACGAACTCCAAGGCGTTGCAGATGAGTCCTTCGTACTGGCGTCCTTGCCAGACGAATCCGTACAGCCGGGAGTTCCGCTCGCCTTCGAGGACGATTTGAGCAGTCTCGACTAACTCGGGCCATGTGGTTGGCGGGGGCCGGCGGTATTTCTCCAGGAGATCCTTGCGGTAATAGAGGACTCCGGCGTCAATGTACCAGGGCGCTGCCCACACTTGCGCCCGATAGGTGTCTGCCTGTATGGCGTTCGGAAAGAATTCGGCCTGCAATGCGGGTGTGAACAGGTCATCCAAGGGACGTATCCAACCAGCCCGCGCGAATTCCGGCACCCAGATTACGTCCATCGCCAGGACGTCGATTCCACCAGCGCCGCCTTCAAGGTTGATCGCGTAGATCTGGTGCTGCAGATCGGTGCTGGAGGGCAGGGGTTCCGAACGAACCTGGATCGTCGGGTGGGCGGCCTCGAACTGGCGCAGCAATTTCTGAAGCGGCCGGGGATCCCCCGAGACTTTGCCGTGGCGGAAAAGCAGCGTGATCGTGTCTGGTCCGGCAGACGGCGAGCGGTCGGCGGAGGTGCATCCTGCCACCCCCATGATCGTGATCGCTACGAGGCCGGCCAGCCAGCGTTTACAGGTATGTAAGATCACCCTTGCTCCGGTCTCTCCCTTTGCCGAATGCCTACAATAGACTCCTGGGATTGGTGCGTGGCCCCGACGCCAAACCAGGATAACCGCCCGAGCGGTCTCACTCACCTGGGCCTCCGTCCGCTCCTCCAAGCTTATGGTCGTGATGTGACGCATGGTACGGTCAGCCTTGCTTGAACAGCAGCTTGAACAGAATAGGTGAGACGAGCGTGGTCAGGGCCACGACAACCAGGATGGCTCCGTAGGCGCCTTCTTCAACAATTCCATGCGAGAGCCCAACCCCGGCGAAAATCAGACCGACTTCCCCGCGCGGCAGCATGCCCACGCCGACGGCCCAATGGTTGACCTGTTCCCCGAGGGCCCCTAACCCGGCAACCAGTTTCCCAATAAAGGCCGACAGGGTGAGTCCACCGGCCAGCAGGAGGAGTGGCCAGTTCTCAGCGTTGAACGGGTTGAAGTAGCTCAGCTCGACAGCCACGCCTACGAGGACGAAAAAGATCGGCACGAACACGTCGGCCACGGGCTTGATGGTTTCCTCAATATGTGATTGGTGTTCCGTCCGGGCGAGGACGAGGCCGGCTGCGAAGGCGCCGACAATCGGCGCGATATGCATTAACTCGGCAAGGTATCCGAGCAGCAGGGCGAACGTGACCGCGGCCACGATGAGGCGGCCGCGGGTTTTCATCTGGTTGACGAGACGGCTGAACAAGTGCGCGTACCGGATGCCGACCACGATCGCCACGCCGAGAAACAGGAACGCCAGGCCTGCGGTCCGTGACACCTCGAGCCACGACACCGTGCCGGACTCGGCCAGCCCCACGATAACTGACAGCGTCACGAGGCCCAGGATGTCGTCGAGCACGGCGGCGCCCAGGATGATGTTGCCTTCCTGTGTCTTCAGCTTGCCCAGATCGAAGAGCACGCGCGCCGAGATGGCTACGCTGGTGGCGGTCAAGGTCGCGCCGACGAAGATGGCTTGGAGCCTGGTCATGTGCATGGCCACCGCCAGTCCGTATCCCAAGACAAAGGGGGCCACCACCCCGATCGTGGCGACTACCACGGCCGACCGTCCGACCTTCAAGAATGCCTGGAGATCCGATTCAAGCCCGACTTCGAACAGGAGGAGCATGACCCCGACCTCACCCAAGAGCTTGAGAGTTTCGGTTTCTTCCACCCAGCCCAGCAGGCTGCCGCCGACCAGCACCCCAGCCAACAATTCGCCCAGCACCGACGATTGGCCGAACCGGACGGCAAGCTCTCCCATCACCCGCGCGGTAATGTAGATCACGATTAAACTCCAAAGGAACGCTTTAAGTTCCATGGATCAAGCGAGCCTAGTGTTGAGGACTTGATTTTATATGGATGTCTCGCTGGGGGAAGGGGATCTCGATCTTTTCATCCCGGAATCGTTTCAAGATCCGCTTGCGTAACTCATGCTGGACGGGGAACTGGTCCGTGAACTCCCGGACTTGGAACACCAGGGTGAAATCCAGCGAGGACTCGCCGAAGCCAGGGATGAATCGGACCATCGGAGCGGGCTCAGCCAGGAGCCCGGGGAGGTTTCCCTGGGCCTTCGCCACTTCCTCAAGCAGGATCTGTTCGACTCGTGCGGGGTCGGTATCGTAGGACACGCTTACCGGAATCAGGAGGGACATGCGGGTTTCGGGCAGCGAGTAGTTGACCAGTACGGACTGCGTCAACTTGCTGTTCGGCATGACGACCATGTTGTTGGGGAGCATGCGGATTCGCGTGGTCCGCCAACCGATATACACCACGTAACCCTCCTGGCCTGTCTCCAGTCGGACGAAGTCGCCGACACGGATTGGTTTCTCGATCAGCAGATGAATGCCGGCAAAGAAGTTCGACAGCGTATCCTGCAGCGCCAGGGCGACGGCAAGCCCTCCGACCCCTAGTGCCGTGAGGATGGGAGCGATCGAGATGCCCAATCCGCTCAAGAGTACCAGCCCGCCCACCACCCAGATTCCGACCTTGATGATCGTGAGAGATAGGCCGGTTGCCGGAATGGCAAGGTCTTTCTCTTTCAGGACATGTCCGAGCGAGGAGCCTGCCAGGTTGGCGACCGCCGCCGTCAGGGATACCACGAGGAGGGCATAGATGGCATTGAGGGTAAGCGCGCTGGGACGCGGAGGAAGTTGGGCCGTGTCCACGGCGACGTAAATGCCGATGAGCACGCACCATATAATCGAGGGGATCCGAACGCTCTCCAAGACGATATCGTCCACGAGCATGGCTGTGGAGGAAACCCAACGGTGCAAGGCACGGAATGCCACGTGGCGGAGACCCAATGTAAGACCGACCACGCCGGCAAACACGCCGCTGGCTTTCAGGAAACTGATCAGACTGGGGGGCAGCGTGTCGAGCATCTTCGAGTCACCCTTTCCACAGGGCTGCATTCCATACGGACGGCCGCATCACCTTATATTCACACGGTGGCGCTGTCAATTGCGGCGCGAAGGCTTTCCTATAGATGTGTGAGGTCATCCTTGGCGCGTGCACCGCTTTTGCCGAACTGGCGCTCCAGGAACTCTTTGGCAAGATTCGTGGCACCGAGGCCGAAGGCCAAGGCCAGGGCCAGGACCACGCCACCGAAGACGATTCCGAAGCCGACCACGACGATGTTCCTGGCGATCCCGAGTTGCTCCAGCGCCATCGCCAGCGCTACCAGCAGGACGCCCCACTTGGCAAGGCCGGCTGCGGTTGTGGCCGGGCGGAAGTTGGCGTTCACGGCCGTGATAAGGGTTGCCCGGGCCACGAAATTGCTCAGAAACAGCCCGGCGATGAGGATCATCCCTGCGGTGATCAAGTGCGGGATGTAGCTCAGCAAGCTGGCGGCGAACTGGTTAATGGGGGTCACGTCCAGTGCGCCCAATGATGCGATGATGGTGAGGACCAACAGTCCCCAATAGAGTGTGCGACCGATGAAGTGACAGGGGTCTGGTTTCAGCCCTCCGCGTGTCAGCACGGCGTTGAGCCCGATTCGATCGGCGAGGTGGTCCACCCCCAGCATTCTCAGCCCCCGCTCGACTCCACGGCCCAACGCCCAGGCCAAGGGCCATCCGACGGCGAGAATGACGAAGGCGGCGAGAAGATTGGGGAGAAATTGCACAATGCGGGTCCCGACTGTTGCTAATGGCTCCAGTAAGGCGCTGTCCCAGAATTCTTTCATGGTGATGCCTCCTCGGCGGCGCCCCAGCGATCCAGCAGATAGGGCTTGAGCCGCTCGAATACCGTGCCCAGGCGCTCGATGCAATCCTCCGCTTCCCGGGTCGTGAGCCCTTGCGTCTCCACGACGAACGACGCGGTCCTGCCCAGGTAAAGCGCGGTCATGGCTTTAATCAGGTGCTCGCGATTGAGGACTCGTCGGTGGAAGGCTGCGGCGCAGTCAAAGACAGTTTTCGCCCAGAGCTCGTCAGAGATATGGAAGCCGTGGGCCGGTGTGCCCTCCGTGGCCGCGAGAGCTTGGAGGGTCTCAGGGGCCAACATGACCTCCCATATCGGACGCAGGTCGGCGAGTCCCTGCCGAAAGCTTGCGATCATTCGGTCCACGTTGACGTTCACGGGCTCGACGCCCACCTCGTATTGAAAGCCGAACAAGGGGACCGGGTTCGAGCCTTGGATGAAAGGCCACACTCTGTGATGTTCCTCCATCAAGGCGAAGACCGCCCCCATGACCTGGGTCAGCATGGCCGACAAGTCGGCGGCCGGGTCCTTGGGATCGTGGATCTTAGCACCCAGGAAGCTCTGGCAGACCCGTGCTCCTAAGGCGACCGCTTCGGTGGTCATCCAGATGTCAATCCCAAACCGGGCGACATCCGACTCCCAGACGTGCTTGTCCACGTAATGTCCGACCAGTTTTCCCGAAAAGCCGAAGTCGCCTCCGATCGGTTGTCGGATCTGCACGCCGTACAATGCGCGCGTCAGCGGATAGACGATGCTGTTCGTGATCGTCCCGTCATACTTGTGCCGTAGGTAGTATGGAGCGACATAGTCGAAGCCCTCGTTCAGAACCGGCTGGAGGAGAAGCTCGATCCATTCGGGGGTGATCGATCTGACGTCTGCGTCCACCACGGCACAGGCCTTGACGTTCAGCCGTCGGGCCACCTCGAAGACCGTCCGGAAGGCGCTGCCCTTACCCGGGATACCTGGGTACGGGGTGATAATCCGATGCAGGAGGCTTTGGCGATCGGTGATGAGCATGGGGCCGAGATCCACGCTGGCACTGGCCACAGCCTCCGTCGTGCCGTCCGTAGAACCCCCGTCCGAGTTGACCAGGATAGCGCGTTGATCCGGGAAGTACTTGGCCAGGCCGGCGATCACCGCCTTGACGACATGGCCGATCGTGGCGGCATTGTTGAAGCTGGGAATGCCGACAAGGATATCGGCCTGAGCAATCTCGCGGACCTGCGCGGCCGTCCGCTCTTGCAGAATGACTGACGCTGCGTCCTGTTCCATGCAGGGTAGCTGCCCGTCTGTCTTACGCTCCCGTGGACGCCGTGTCCCCTTTCGGATCCCACGCGTGGTCCGCTTCAACCGCCTCCACCAACCGTTCAAAGATGTCGGGGACGGCGGCGGTCACGCGGGCCCAGTTGGAGATCATCGGCACGCCCAACGGGTCTTCCAGGAAGCCCTCGGAGGCCAATTTGATTCCCTTGAGGAACGCCTCCACCGCCATCCGTTCCTCGTGCCGATCGAACCGGAGGCTGTTGATGGCCGCGTCGTCCTCGTACTTCTTGATCGCCTCTTGCGCGATCTGGAGATAGGTCGCCCGGATGGTCTTCAGCAGCCCGTCGGTGAAGATCACGCCTTCGCCGGCCAGGTTCCGGAAGAGCGACTTGGAGATGTCTACGCACATTTTATGCAGCCCTGCCTCGGGGTTGTCGGCCGACAGACTCTGGTGTTTGTGCTCGTAGCTGTCGGTCAGGTCGGCCTGGCACACACGGCGCAGGGCGCAGTTCCGGTAGACCTCGGCCAGCACGCCGATCTCAAGGCCCCAGTCGCCTGGGATCCGGTTAGTCCAGGCCAGGTCCGTGACCATCGCGAATTCGCCGGCCAGCGGATAGCGGAAGCCGTCCAGGAAGGTAAGCATAGGGTGCGGCCCCACCAGGCGGTGCAGCGCTCTAATCATGGGGGTGATGAAGAGCCGGGTAACGCGCCCGTGTAGGCGGTCGGTCACCCGCGCGTAGTACCCCTTGCAGAACTCATAGCTGAGGTTCGGGTTGGCCACCGGGTAGCAGAGGCGGGCCAGGTACTCGCGGTTGTAGCTGACGATGTCGCAATCGTGCAGGGCGATGACCTTGCTGCGCCGCCTGGCAAGGATGTAGCCGAAAGCGATCCAGCAGGACTGGCCCTTGCCGGCCAGGCCGATGTCAATTTCCTGGCTGACCAAGAGCTTCAGGAGTTCCTGGATGCGAGGCCCTTCGATCCAGATCAGGCGAACATCCTGGGGCAGGGCCTTGAAATACTCCTTGGCTCGCCGGAATTCGAGGGCTGAAGCCCGGCCTATGGCAATGATGATCTCATTGAGATATCTCACCTGCGTGAGGTGGTCCACGATTCCGCCGAGCGCCGGTCCTTGCAACTCGGCGTACAGGCAGGGAAGAACGAGCGCAATCGGATTGGTTCTGGAATGCTCGGCCAGTTCCCGTTCGAGCCGTTCCAAGTTCGGCTGGCCCAGTCTGTGCAGGGTGGCGATCAAGCCGGTCTGGTAAAAATCGGACATACGGCACTCCTTCGAAGTGCGATCAGAACCAGAGGCCTGTCTAGGTCCTGGCCGGTCGTGGTTTCCAAAAGCGCGTAAGAGACATCAATTCATTGCAGCGTGAGCAGCGCACGTGGCTTCCCTCCGTTGATCTCACGTTGGAGCAGTGAGCCCCAGTCATAATGAATTCAGCGGAAGGAAGGAGGGGGCCGAAAAATTGACCCTGCGAAATCAAAAGGGGTACTGTCTTCGATGAGCGCTGACTGTGAATAGGATGGAGAGATTCTGAAAGGAATGGAAAGGCTCGTCACAAGGGTGAATCCTTCTGGGGCCAAGGAGTCTTCGGCATCGAATCCCAGCATGGCATCCCATAGAGTGAATGGGAGGCCCAGCAGTTGCAACATCACCGCCACGCACAATGCCAGCAGCAGAATTCTCACCACATTCAATCCTAAGAGGACTCGCCGAACCAGGTCAAGAATTTTCGACAAGAAGCTGCCGTATACCCTCCGCCCAGCCAACCGGTCCGATGCCCCGGAGGCGAGTCACGCCTTCAATCACGATCCCGTCTTCATGACCACCTTCAGGCCGCTCGACGAGAAACGGCCGATCAACGCACTCCAGCATCGGCATGTCGTTCAGGCTGTCGCCGATCCCGGCCGTAGCAATCTCTCCCCATTCCTGGCGATAGAGATCAGTCAAGACACGACAGGCGCGTCCTTTGTCGGTGCTTCCAACCAGATGATAGAGCTGGCCTCCTGACACCACGGTTAGGCCAAGCTGGGCGGCTGCTCCGCGGACCTTCTCAAGCGTAGCGTTATTGCTTGTAACGACAAACGGCTCGTCGTATTCACGTTGCCGGGCCCGTTCGGCCTCCGGTTGAGCCAGCCCCGTCACTCTCACGATGTCCTCCAAGGTCATGTCCCCAAAGCCGACCAGGGTTGCGCCGGTCTGCCCCTCGATGCTTCGGAGCGCTTCGCGCAGCAGACTGTAAGCCACCCCCAATTCGACCACATGGTATCCATTACGACTGATGGAGCCGGCCGGGGGTGTCTTGAAGTACCCTTCCGGAATATACAATGCGCCTCCATTCTCAATGATGAAGGGATCATGGTTGTCCAGTTCCTGGCGGAGGGGTTCGACCTCGGCCCGGGTCTTACTCGTGCAGATAACGAGCGGGATCATGTGTTCCCGGAGGCGATCCAGGGCCGGCCTCGCGGCATCGCACCGGTAGGTGGCCGTATCGAGCAGTGTGCCATCGAGGTCAGTAAACAGGACGAAGCAGGGAGGAGTTGGTACGAGCGCCATTAATGCTTACCGTTTGAGGAGGCCGAAGATCACAAGAAACGCCAGCGTGCCGACTGCACAAGAGACCACCGTGGCGATAGCCCCTGACCGGAACCACATCCGGAACGTAATCGGCCGTCCCGCTCGCTCGCTCAACGTGACTGCGATGACATTGGCAGTCGCGCCAATGGGCGAACCGTTCCCTCCGAATCCGACCCCAAGCCCCAACGCCCACCAGAGCGGCTCCACGGCGACCCCTTCGGCCTCCAAACCCTTGATGATCGGGACCATCGCCACGGCGAAGGGGATATTGTCAACGATTGCCGACAGGACGGCGGACACCCAGATAAGCAGGACGGCGGTCAGCAGAGGATTGGTGCCGGCGAACCCCACTATGAATTCGGCCGCGGCTCGCATCACGCCGGCGGCCTCCAATCCTCCGACAGCGACGAAGAGGCAGGTGAAGAACAGGAGGACGCTCCATTCTACTTCCCGGAGTACCTCTTCCGGATCGGGGCGTACCCAGGCCAACGCGAGGGCCGCGCCGATGAACACGACGGTGGCCGGTTTGAGGTGCAGGGTGTCATGGAGGAAGAACAGCCCCACGACGATGCCCAGGACGACGAGCAGTTTATTCATCGTCGCGCGGTCACGGAGGGACTCCGCCGGGTGGAGCGACTGCAACACTTCCAGGCGATCCGACACCCTCTGGATCTCGTCGGCGAAGGCCCACCGCAGCGTGCGGAGTGTGGGGTAATAGGCGACCACCACGATCGGCAGGAGCACCAGTAGAAAGTCATTGAACGAGAACCCCGCGGCCGATCCGATCAAAATGTTCGGCGGGTCCCCGACGAGAGTCGCGGTCCCGCCGATATTCGACAGCAGCGCCTCTCCCATCAGCAAAGGGACCGGATTGATGGCCAGTTTGGCGGCCAATAGGAGGGTGACGGGACCGATCAGGACGATCGTCGTGACGTTGTCCAGGAACATGGACAGCACCGCCGTCAGGCCGCCGAGGAACACCAACAGCCGCCACGGGTCTCCGCCCGACCGTTGTGCGGTCAGGATCGCCAGGTACTCGAACAACCCGGTCTTCCCCAGCATGGCTACGAGCATCATCATGCCGAGGAGCAGGCCTAGGGTATTGAAGTCAATGGCGGCCAGCACCTGGCTCTGGTTGTAGAACCCGAAAAGCAGACCCGCGACCACCATCCCAGCGGCACCCGTCCAGGCCACGATGGTCCGGTGGACCCGGTCGGTCATGATGACCGCGAACATGATGAGGAAGATAAGGCCGGAGACCCAGGCGGCGGCCATCAGCTTAGCCTTGGGAGCCGGTGAGCAACCGGTAGGCTTCCCGATAGCGCTCGCGGGTCTGCTTGATGACCTCTGGGGGGAGGTGAGGGGCGGGAGGTTCTTTGTCCCACTTGATCGAGGTCAAGTAATCACGGACAAACTGCTTGTCAAAACTCGGCTGGGCTCGACCGAGGCTGTAGCCGACACGGGGCCAGAAGCGGGAGGAGTCGGGGGTCAGGACTTCATCAATAAGGATCGGCTGGTTCGTTGTCGGGTCCAGGCCGAATTCCAGTTTGGTATCGGCGATGATGATCCCTTTGGTCTCGGCATATTCCGCGGCCCGCTGGTAGAGCTTCACGCTGACCTCGCGCACGGTCTTGGCCAGGTTCGCTCCGATGCTTGCCTCCATCTCCGCAAACGTGATGTTGGCGTCGTGCTCGCCCAGTTCCGCTTTTGTGGAGGGTGTGAAGAGAGGCTCCGGGAGCTTTTGGGATTCGACCAGATCCTTGAGGAGGGGCTGGCCGCAGACCATGCCGCTTCGCTGGTAGTCCACCCACCCGGATCCCGAAAGATAGCCCCGCACGATACACTCGACCGGAAGTGGCGTCGCCTTATGAACGAGCATGCTTCGCCCCTCCAGGATGGCCCGGTGCCGTCGGCAGAGTTCAGGGTACTCCGCCATGTCGGTCGTGATGAGATGGTTCGGAAGGATGTCTTCGAACTCGAACAACCACCGGAACCAGAACGCGGAGAGCTGAGTTAAGATCGTGCCCTTGCCGGGGATTCCGTCCGGGAGAACCACGTCGAAGGCGGAAATGCGATCGGTCGCGACGATCAGCAGGGAGTCGCCCAGATCGTAGATGTCCCGAACCTTCCCTCGGGCTTTTAACGGTAATCCTTCCAGTTGAGTCTCAAGAACGACCGGCCCGTTAAATGGAGAGGAACTCACCGTAGTCTCCTTGGTTGCTGCAAACAGGGCCTCACGGCCGGGCAAGCTTACGGGGAATTTGGGTTTCTGGCAAGAGGGGAATACGGGACGCATTGATCTCGTTCTCGGGAGGGCATAGAATGACATTGGTAGCAATGAAGCCGATCTACAATCCCCCCAACCCATACGAAAGCCTTCACCGCGACTGGTTGGAGCCTCCGCCGTCGGTCAAGCTGCAGATTTTCGAGGACGACAGCCGGTCCGTTCTCAGCCGCAACGAGAGCCCGGATCTCTCCTTTCGGTGGAGCGTCAACCCTTATCGCGGATGCTTTCATGCGTGCGCCTATTGTTACGCGCGTCCCTCGCATGAGTATCTCGGCTTCGGCGCAGGGACCGATTTCGAGTCCAAGCTGGTCGTTAAACGGGACGCTGCTGTGTTGTTGCGTGAGGCGTTTCTCAAGCCGTCCTGGCAGGGCGAGTTGGTGGTCTTTTCGGGCAACACGGATTGCTACCAGCCGCTTGAGGCGGCGTGGGGGCTGACCCGCGCCTGTCTTGAAGTCTGCGCGGAGTTTCGCAATCCGGTCGGGGTTATCACCAAGGCCGTCCTCATCCTGCGGGACCTCGATGTGCTGCGTCGTCTCAACGACGAAGCCGCGGTGCGCGTCTATTTCAGCATCCCGTTTGCCGATAACGAGACGGCCCGGCGGGTAGAACCTCAAGCGCCGTCCATCACCAAGCGCCTGGCGGCATTAAAAGCTCTCGCAGACGCCGGGATTCCAACCGGTGTCTCGATTGCGCCGGTGATCCCCGGTCTCAACGACGACCACATGTTCCAGATTCTTCAGCAGGCGCGGGAGGCCGGAGCTAGAACCGCCTTCTACAGCCTCCTGCGGTTGCCCGGTAGCGTGGAACCTGTCTTTCTCGAGCGAATGACGGCGGCGTTTCCTGATCGCATCAAGAAGATCTCCCATCGTTTGCAGGAAGTCCGCGGGGGGATGCTCACGAACAACCGGTTTTTCGAACGGCATACTGGGCAAGGAACCTACGGCGAGATGATCGAACAACTGTTCGTCGCGGCCAAGGCCAGGGCCGGTTTTGCCGAGACTCCGGAGATTCCCCTTCCTTCGACCTTCCGCAGGCCCGCACCCCAACAAACCAGCCTCTTTTAGGCCCGTCTTCACGAAAACGATTGCTATCGCTTGGGCGCGATGCTTCTAATGCGCGCCTCCTCCGTGGCCGCAAGCGGGCCGGCTTTAAGGGCTGTGGATAGGACATCACGGAGCGGGATTTGGCGGTCACGCTTGTCTGAGGCACGGAGAAACACCGCGTAGCCGTCACCGCCCTCGGCTAGGAACTGATCCGCCACGACCGAGTAACGACGGGTGGGGTCGAGAAGATGCCCGCTGACCCGGATCTCCTTCACGCGGGATCCGACCGGAGCCATCGGGTCGAAGACGTAGCTCAGCCCCGATACTTGGAGGAAGCGACCGGACGCTTGGGGAAGGCGGCTGACGCTGTTCTCCAGTGCCTCCGCTAACTGGACTCCGGTGAGCGTGAAGGTCGTCAATGTGGAATCGAAAGGGAGCACCTCCATGATTCGTTTGAGCGTGACCAGGCCCGCGGGAATACTGCTGCGGATCACGCCGGCGTTCAGCAAGGCGATGTCGGTACTGGCATGCCTGCGGGCAAGGTCGGCGAGCAGATTGCCCAGGTTGGTTTCGCGGGTGCGGACCTGCGCGCTCTCGCCTTCCAAGTGGACAGCCGACTCGCCCATAACTTGCGTGGTCTGTTCGTCGAGCCGCCTGGCATAGTCCTGAACCAATGCCGAGACCTTCTGATTCGCTGGGATGCTAGGCACAACGGGCAGGTTACGGGCCTCGGCGACCATCACGGTCTTCTCATGATACAGCAGGTCCAGGCGGCCCAAGGTCTGCCCCTGGCGATGGGTTTTGACGAAAACCGGACCGACCCCGCGGAGTTCGATGCGTCCTTCGAGCGGCGTGGTCTTGCCTGGAGGAACCAAGCCGTCAAAGCCCTGCGTGTGTCCTCCGATGATCACGTCCAAGGCCGGGACGGATCGGGCGAGAACGAGGTCTTCCTCGGTATCTTGGTGCGTGATGGCGACCAGGAGCTCGACCCGCTCTCGCAGTTCCGCCGCTACGGCTTGAGCCGCTTCGATAGGGTCCTGAAAGTCCAACTCACGGACGGCGGCTCGATTAAACGTGTCGGGGTAGTTTCGTTTTCCGATCAGGCCTATCAGCCCGATCCGTAATGGCCCCAAGGACTTGATGATGAAGCGCTTGCACGCATCAGGCGCCTTCGGACGAACATTGGTACACAGGAATGGGAAGCGCGCCTCCTTTTGTAGTCTTCTCAGATGCTCGGTCCCGAAGTCGAAATCATGGTTGCCGACCCCGACGGCGTCGTATTCCATCAAGTTCATGGCAGCGATGTCGGCCTCTCCGCGGAAGACTGAGGACATGGCCGTGCCCACCAACAGGTCTCCGCTGTCGACGAGTAAGACGTGCTGAGCCTCCTTCCGAACCTGCTCGATCAGGGTTGCTCGTCTTGTGACGCCGCCGAGATTCTTAAAGGGACCGTGATCGAGCGCTTCGAGCGTTCCGTGGTGTTCGCTGGTATGAAGGATCGTCAAGGCCGTTTGCGCAAACGCCGGCCGCGCAAGCGTACCGACCAGGAAGACGAGAAAGAGCACACAGGATTTCACGCAAGCACGCGGCCCGTGTGGGTTGATTGCGAGCATCTGAGGAGAGCGATGATACTGGTTGGTTTTTCCGCCTGTCAAGGATTACGCCTCGAAGCGTTTGGCGCCTGTGGTTTCCGAAGCTCGAGGTCCGTGCCGACGAGCGTTTCTATTGACTCGACCAGGACTACGTGGTACGGTCTGCCCGCTGCGAATCTATGCACGAGCATCTCCTCGAGTGGATCGAGCTGGCCAGACCCTACGTTGATGATTACGGGTACCTGATTTTGTTCTTAGGGGTTATGGCTGAAAACGCCTCGCTGCCGGTTCCCGGCGAAACAATACTCATCATTGCATCTATCTATTCTCATTACGGACATCTGAACCTGGGCACCGTCATACCGTTGGCCACAGTAGGGTGTATCCTGGGGGACAACATCAGTTTCTATCTGGGGCGACGGCTGGGGCGCCCGTTTGTCCAGCAATATGGAAAGTACGTTCTGATCACCCAGAAACGCCTGGTCTCCGTTGAGCATTTTTTTGAGCGGCATGGGGACAAGGCGATCTTCGTTCAACGATGGATTACGGGCGTACGGGTACTTGGAGCCTTGGTGGCTGGAACGACCAAGATGCCGTGGTCACGGTTCTTGCTGTTTAATTGCTTGGGCGCTGCTACATGGGTCATCGCCATTTCCTTGATGGCCTATTTTTTTGCAGTCAATCTCCCTCTTTTGATCGCTATCGTGAGTCGCTCGGGATGGGTCCTGCTCGGTCTGATAGTCGCAGTTGGACTATTCTTTTACCTCAAGCGTCGCCTCCTGGCCGAAGGTCAGACTCCCCCTTGATTGTGGCTCAATCCGGCCTTTCGTAAGTCCACGAATTATTTATTCACTTGGCTTGACAAGGCAGGTTTCTTTTCATATACTAATCAACTTCGGAGATCCTTGATCCACCCATCTCGGTTAGAAGAAGATTATGAGAGACCACGCCGTCATAGCAACGGCGAGGGCCCGTTTCGTCTTTTTGTTTGTTTCGTCGGTGTGGGGTCGATGAGTTGAGGCGGTCGCTGCTTAGGCTTCTTCTTTGCGAAGGAAGGACCGCCGGCAACATGTATTTATTGGGCAGGTACCCGAGTGGACAAAGGGGGCAGACTGTAAATCTGTTGCCATCGGCTTCCAAGGTTCGAATCCTTGCCTGCCCACCATACAGAACGTGTTCGACCCGGCGTGCTAATGATTGGCGTGGCGGGATCAACGCCATAGGGGCTAATGAGAACTCAGACGTGCGGGCGTAGCTCAGGGGTAGAGCTCCAGCCTTCCAAGCTGGCTGTCGCGAGTTCAAATCTCGTCGCCCGCTCCACGCCCAGCTTGCTGGACCAGGGACCCGTTGCTCGGGGCGTCTGTTGCTCTTCCACATGCAACGGGCCAGCGCAACGGGTGACACGATCAAACGCAGCGGATATTCAGTAGGCTTTGCTGGGCCCGGCCCTTCGATCAAACGTGTCAGGGTACGCAATACCTTCAAAGAAGCTTGATTTTACGCGACGGGATAATTTTTCTTCGAATGGGGCAAATATGAGCAGCGTCGGGTGCCCACGTAGCTCAGTTGGCAGAGCACGTCCTTGGTAAGGACGAGGTCACGCGTTCGATCCGCGTCGTGGGCTCCAAACCACGCTTGCTCGACCCGGAGGCCTCGAATGATCCAGGCCGAGGGGATATTTTTCTTTTTCGGGCTCGGTTTATGGGTGGTGGGATCATAGGTTAGGGGGGGCATATGGCGAAGGCGAAGTATGAGCGGCGCAAGCCGCACGTGAACATTGGGA
>CAZITU010000030.1:0-26368 GCA_964542245.1 uncultured Nitrospirales bacterium
TTCCTGTGATCCTGACTGTGATCTGGAGCCGGTGGGTCCCGTTCGCGGGCACGCTGTTTGTTAATGCGTTGGAGATCTTCATCGCTTTTATCCAGGCCTACATTTTCACGATCCTGTCGTGCGTGTACCTCGGTGATGCGGTTACCCTGCACGGGCATGCAGAGGGCTCGCACTAAGAGGCGGTCGAAATGCCCCAGTTCGACACCCATTTCTTCTCGTCGCTGATCTTCTGGGAGATTGTTTCCTTTGGGATACTCCTGTTCGTACTGGCCAAGTACGCCTTCCCGCCGATTCTCGAAGCCCTGGATGCGCGTGAGCGAAAGATCCGGGAGAGCATCGAATCGGCCGACCGGTCGCGGGCGGAGGCGGACCGGCGGCTGGCCGAGTACGACGCCAAGATGAAGGCCGCGCAGAAAGAAGCGGAGGCGCTGATCGAGCAGGCCAAGGCGAGGGTCCAGCATTTGCAGGAGGAAAACGAGCGTCGCTTGTCGGCCGATGCCGAGCGGATCAAGGCCGCCGCCGCCCGCGAGATTGATCAAGAGCGCCGGAAGGCCCTTCAAGAGGTCCGCCGCCATGTGACGGACCTGGCGTTGCGCGTCGCCGAAAAGGTCGTCGAGCGGACTTTGACGGACGCGGACCACAAGCGTCTGGCCGACGAGTCCCTTGCCGCCGTCGCCAAGGACTATGAGAAGCCCTGATTTACCGGTTACCCTATTTCTTCTTCCAGATCTGATGCAACAGCTTGGCCCATTCATCCCGCGTCACGGCCGGCATGGTCGTGATCGAGATGTGGCCGATCGAAGCGTTCTTCACCGCCGCTTTCATCGCCGTCTTGTTGTCCGGGAACTCCAAGACGGCCACGACGTCATATTCGCCCAGGCAATAGTAGGCGGCGAGGAGCCTTCCGCCCAGTTCCTCGACGTTCCGTTTCACTTTGTTGGATCGGGCGATCCCCTCGTTCTTCATCGTCATGATCCCTTCCCGCGTGAACTTCACCAGGCTCACATAGACCGGCATGGCCTCCTCCTTTCGCGGTGCCCGACTTTCTCGGCGGGCTCAGGTACACAGCAGCGACCTCAAGAAAGCCCTCATTCTAGACCCGCGCGCCAAAAGTCACAAGGGATACCCCTGCCCCATCGTGACTGGACTGGAGCAAGAAAAGTGGATACTATAGGAAACTTCCGCAAACGGGCGCGCACCCTTTCGGAGGTCGTTCCCATGAGTCTCGTGGCACAACATTAGATTAGGAGGTGAGTATGATGAGGTGGGCGGCATGAGTGAACAGATGCTCCAGGCTTCCATCACCCCCAGCAAAAAGTTTGTCGTGGTGTGCCCGGACTGCAATCAAACAAAACATTTTCCACTCGAAGACCTCTCGCCCAGCACACCCAATCCCTTCCCCTATGAGTGCTCCTGCGGGAAGTCTTATCAGGTGATGCTCAATTTCAGGAAATCCGTTCGTAAGAAGGTGAATCTCTTCGGGACTTTCATCCTCATAGCTGACCCCAAAAATATCCCCCGGACATGCAATGTGCTCGACATTTCTTCGACGGGTATGCGGCTCGGAACCGATCTCATCAAGACTCTCCAGAAAGGGGATGAGCTGAATGTGGCCGTCATCCTCGATGACAAACGGAGGACCAAACTTGAGATCAGAGCCGCCGTTCGACAGATCATACCCGATAAGGCCCGACTCATCCTGGGCATCGTGTATGTCTCGGTGACCCCCTTCCAGAAGCAGATCCTCGGGTTTTACCTGTTGTAGCGAGCCGAGCGCGCGGACGGGGACACATCCCGTTCCTGCTCGCTCCATGCGCCGTCGCCGGGTGGCTTCGTGGGGAGCGAGACCGGCGACCGGAGCGGCGTTACTGTGGGAGTGTTTGGTTCGCGCTGCCCCGGTGATAGCCCCTCGGGTCCAGCAGCACCTCGATAAACCCGAGGTCGCTGAGTCTCCGGGTGATAAGGTCTCGGGTGGCAGGAGAGAATAGGCGTGTCACTTCCTCCTGCCCCACTTCGACGCGCGCCTGCCCATGGTAGTCCCGCACCCGCACCTGACGAAACCCTTCTCCCAGCAGGAACCTCTCGGCCCGCTCGACGCGCGCAAGCCGGTCCACGGTGATCGCTTCGCCGCGAGGGATGCGCGACGACAGGCACGCCGCCGCGGGCTTATTCCAGTTGGACAACCGCAACGCCAGCGACGCCTGCCGAATGTCTGCTTTGGTCATGCCGCTCTCCACCAACGGACTGCGCACGCCGTATTCACGGGCCGCTTGGATTCCCGGGCGATCGTCTCCCTGATCATCGAGGTGTGTCCCATTGACCACGTGCCGGAACCCCATCCGCGCGGCCATGGGCACCAGCGCAGCGTAGAGATCCGACTTGCACCGGTAGCATCTGGTGGCGGTATTGCGGACGAACTCGGGATCACGGAGCTGGTCGGTTTCGTGAATAACCTGGCGGGCGCCAATCTCCTGACAGACCCGTCTGGAAAGTTCCAATTCGAAAGCCGGAAACGTGGGAGAAACCGCCGTCACTGCGACGGCGCGGGAGCCCAGCAAGTCGTGCGCCACCTTCAGGACCAACGTGCTGTCAATCCCTCCGGAGAAGGCGACGAGAACCGAGTCCATCGTGCCGAGTACGGCGCGAAGCCGGCGGACGGCGTCGGTTTCCTGGGCGGAGTCATTTTCTGCCAAGGACGACCTCCGGATCAATCTTGGCCTCGGCCTGCTTGGCTACCACGACCAGCGCGTAGGTGTCCGGGTTCAGGTATTTCTGCGCCACGCGCAAGACATCGTCCTTGGTGACCGCTGCAATCGCCTTCGGGTAGTCCTGGAAGTAGCTCAGGCCCAAGCCATGCAACTCCACGACGGTCAGGAGCCCGGCCAGCTTGCCGGTGGTGTCCAGGCGCAAGGGAAAGCTGCCCCTCAGGTAGGCCTTGGCGTCGGCCAGCTCCTGATCGCTCACCGGCTCGGTGCGGATGCGCTTAATCTCATGAAGGACGCTTGCGATGGCCTGGTTCGCCGCCCCGTTCCGGGTCTGCAGGCTGACGGAGAAGGGGCCCGGCATGACTTTGGCCTCAAAGCCGCTGTCCACGTCATAGGCCAGACCTTGCTCGTCGCGGATCCGATTCACGAGACGCGACGAGAAGCCGCCGCCTCCGAGGATGTAGTTCATGACCGACACGGCATAGAAATCGGGATTTCGCCGATCGATGCCGACATGGCCCAGGATGACATTGGCCTGGGTGAGGTCCTTGTCGATCAACTTCAGCGAGGACTGCTGCATCGGGAGAGGAGGGGAGAGCGTCGGAACGGCTCCGTCTTTTTTCGCCCATTTACTGAAGTGCTTATTGAGTAAATCCAGCGCCTCGAATTCTCGGATGTCGCCCACAATGGCCATGATCGTTCGGTTGGGACGGTAGAACTTGTCGTGGAACTCGACCAGGTCGTGCCGGGAGATGCGGGCGACTCCCTCTTCGGTCCCATTGGCGGGCCGGCGGTAGGGGTGGCCCTTGAAGACGATCTCGTCGAAGGCCTTCTGGGCGACGATGCTCGGTTCATCCTTTTCGCCCTTGAGCTCGCCGAGGAGATGGCTGCGGACACGGACGACTTCCTTCTCGGCAAACGCGGGGCTCATGAGGATGTCGGCGAGGAGGGCGAATCCCAGGTCGACGTCTCTTTTCAAGGTCCGGACCGTCGCGGTGGCGAAGTCTTCTCCCGCTCGCGTCGAGAGTTCCCCGCCGATGAACTCGATCTCCTGGGCGATCTGGGTCGCGCTCCGTGTCTTGGTTCCTTCGTCGAGCAGTTGAGCTGCCAGGTTGGCCAGGCCCGCCTTGGCGTCTGGATCGAAGACCGCGCCTGCTTTGACGAGCACGTTGATGTTGACGATGGGAAGCGACGGGAGGTCGAGGATGAGCACAGTCAAGCCGCTCGAAGTGACGATGCGGATCGGTTTGATCTCGGCGGCTGGGGTTGGGACGGGGATCAGGCTTGCGAAGACGAACAAGGCGATGAGGAGCGAGACACGCGGTCGTGGGATGGGACGGATCATCGCGTGCCTCCCGAGACCGGAACCAGGATGCCCACCGTCCGGGTATCCTGGTTGAAATACTTCCGGGCGACACGTTGTATGTCGTCCTTCGTCACCCCCCGTAATTTAGTCACGTAGTCGGCGATGTATTGCCATCCCGCTCCGACCGTCTCGGCGGTTCCCAACAGCATGGCTTGGCGGAAGATGGAATCTTGCTCGAACACGTACTGCGCCTCCACTTGGTTTTTTGCTTTTTGGATCTCCTTGTCCGTCGGGGCCTCCTTCTTGAGCCGTTCGAGTTCCACCAGCACCGCCTTCTCGACATCCTCGATTTTCGCCCCGGGCTTCACGACCGCGTAGAAGGAAAACAGCTCGGGGTCCGCGGCCAGCTCGCTGTAGCCGGCCCCCACCGCCAGGGCCAGCTTCTTCCGGTACACGAGGGCGTCGTAAAGTCGCGCGCTTTTGCCTTTCGAGAGGATGCTCTCCAGGACGGCCAGGGCGTACACGTCGGGGCTTTTGAAGTTCGGTACCTTGTAGCCGAAGTACATGAACGGGAGCTGCGCCTCGCGCTTCACCACGATGCGCCGCTCGCCTTTTTGCTCCAGCTCCACGATGGCCGTCGGCAGAGGCGGGGCTCCCTTCGGGATGCTTTCAAAGTACTTCTTGACGAGCGGGAGGGCCGTGTCGGCCTTCACGTCGCCGACGATCACGAGCGTGGCGTTGTTGGGCGCATAGTACCGGTCATAATGGTGTTTGAGGTCCTCCCGGGTCATCGCGTCCAGATCGTTGAACCACCCGATGGTGGGCCAGTGATACGGGTGGACCATGAACGCTTGCGCGTACATCTGCTCCCCCAAGTAGGCCTGGGGATTGTCCTCGGTCCGGAGCCGGCGCTCTTCCTTGACGACCTCCCGCTCGAGCTGAAACTCCTTGTCGTCCAGGAGGAGGCCCTGGAGACGGTCCGATTCCATCTCGAGGGCGAGTTCCAACTTGTCGGCGGCCAGGTTCTCGAAATACGCCGTGTAGTCCTGGCTGGTGAAGGCATTGTCGTTGCCGCCGTTCTTCTTGATGATTTTGGAAAACTCGCCCTTGCCGTACTTCTTGGTGCCCTTGAACATCATGTGTTCCAGCATGTGGGACAGGCCGGCACGTCCCATCACTTCATGGCGGGAGCCGACCTTGTACCAGATCTGAACCGTCACAACGGGGGCCTTGGGTTCTTCCACAAGAAGGACCTTCAGGCCGTTGGCTAAAATGTATTCCTGGATCTTGGGCCCCGCGGCAGTTCCGGCGGGAGGGAGCCCCGCAGACGCCCCTCCCGAACCCACCGCAGGCTGGCAAGTCAGGTGTGGGGCAAGGAGTGAGAAGAAAATCACGAGGCACAAGAGTCGCCCACGATGAGTCACCGTAGAACTCCTTCCGCTAGCAGGATGCCCAGCGATGATGAGTCGCTGCTCCATGAGTCGACACGCCGGCGGAGCGAACCGGTCCAGAGCGCACCGGATTGATCAGGGAGAAAGCGGGGGAAATCGTCCCGAGTTGGCCGCAGGCGCCGAGGATGTCCGCTCCCTTGCTCTTACGTATGAACGTGTCGAGACCGGCGCGGGTCAGAACGGCCTGAAAGCGCAACACGGCCCCGTCCGAGGGCCTGCGGAACGGGCTTTCCGGAAACTCGTTGATGGGGATGAGGTTGATCTTGCATCGGATCCCATGGACGAGCTTGACCAACCGCGCGGCGTCTTGCGTGGTGTCGTTTTCGTGGCCGATCAAGACATACTCGAAAGTGAGGCGCCCTCGCGGTTTCAACGGAAAGGCCCGACAGGCCTTCACCAGGGTCTCCAGAGGATAGGTGCTGTTCACCATCGGCATGAGTCGGTCCCGCTGACTGTTGGTGGTCGCGTTCAACGAAACGGCCAGGTTGACGCCCATCTCGACGACCCGCCTCAAGCGGGGGGCCAGACCGGCGGTCGAGAGCGTGATCCGGCGGGCAGGGAATCCGACGCCCCACGTCCGATCGGTGAGGCGGCGCACCGCTTCCTCGACGGCATCCACGTTCGCCAGGGGCTCGCCCATCCCCATTAAGACCAGGTTCGTCAGCGGGCGGTCACCCGGAAGCTCCCCCTGGACGGCCAGAACCTGCCCGACGATTTCGTGCGGTTTCAAATTTCGTTGCAAGCCCATCCGGCCGGTCAGGCAAAACGCGCAATCGAACGTGCACCCGACCTGGGTCGAGAGGCACAAGGTCACACGGTCATTCGAACGGGAGGGGGCCCCGCCAAAGGCGCCCCTCCCGGACCCACCGTCGGGGATGGCGACACTCTCGATCTCCTTCCCGTCGTCCAAGCGAAAGATGAACTTCTGCGTACCGTCCGCCGAAGTCCTCACCGACGCGGGCGTCAGCGCCACAACGTGCGCCTGCTCGGCCAGACGCGCCCGGTCGGCCTTGGATAGGTCGGTCATGGCGTCCACGTCCGTCACCCGGCGCTGATAGAGCCATCGGAGCACTTGATGGGTGCGGTAGCGCGGCCACCCGAACTTCACGGCAAGCGTCGCCATTTCATTGGCGCTCAGCGTCATAAGATTTGCTAGGGGGGGCATCGCAGACAGAGCGTAACACAGCATCCGGATTGGCGGCAAGCCTCAGCGCGGTCAGCCATATGGTATAATTCCGCAATGGGCGCATACCAGGCGGCAATCTGTTCTCCTGCCTGCAGATCCCGTCGATCTCGCGTCTGGAGCCATCCAATCGGCAAGCTGGTTCCGGCTGCGTTGCTCGTTCTTTGGGTCAATGGGAGTCTTCCCTATGGGCCTCTCTGGGCGGGGTCGCCGACGGTTGTTCCGTGCACCGTGGCCACGGACTGTTTCAGTGAGGCTGTCCGATTGCTCAGCCGGCGGGACGCCGAGTCGGCGACCCGGCTGCTTCGGGAAATCGTCCGACAATTCCCGGGCACCCCCTGGGAAGGCCGCGCCTCGCTGGTGCTGGGAAAGCAGTACCAGGACCAAGGTGATCCGCAGGCGATACCGTACTTGCTGAGTGCTCCCGGTCAGCTTCCTCTCCTCGGCGACTACGCTCGCTACTACCTCGGGGAGGCGCTCTCCAAAGGCGGTGATTGGAACGGAGCCGCCACCGCCTTCGACATGCTGCAGCAGCACTATCCCGACAGCGTGCTTCGGCCCCAAGCCCTGTATCGGTCGGTCGAAGCCTGGTTCCAGGCCGAGGACTGCGTGCGCGTGAGAGAGCGCCTGGCCCGGTTTCTTACGGAGTTTTCCAGTCACACCTTGGTCTCGGCGGTCCTTCTCCGGGAGGGAGATTGCCAGCAACTGTCACGTGAGACACCTGCCGCAATCGTCACCTATAGGCGGATATGGACCCAGTACGCCGCGTCTCCGCAGGCTGGGGAGGCGGCCATCCGATTACAACGGTTGAAGGAAGATGGTGTCGCCATTCCCGATCTTGCCGCCAATGGGTGGTGGCTTCGCGCCAGGACTCTGTTCGAGGCCGGCCAATACGCCCCGGCGGCGATGGCTCTCGAGGAGGTGCTCAGGTTTTCCCAAGGGATGCCGGATCGCGATCAGGTCAGGCTCAAGCTTGGAATCGCTCGCGTCCGGCTCAAACAATACAATGAAGCACGAAACGCCCTCGCGGAATTAGTGCGGAGCAGAACGGGTCCTGCCGGTCAGGAGGCGGTCGTCTGGTTGGCCCGGGTGCTCCTGCGACAGGGACAAGATGACCAGTTGTTGGCCTTGGCTCGTGACGTCGAGACCGGTTCCCTTTTCGGCGAATTCAAACCGCGGTTCCTACTGCTCTTGGCTGCCCTGCATGCCGATCGCGGACGGTTCGACAAGGCCGTGCAGACCTACCGGCAGGCCGGTGAAGGGGCAGGTCAGGCAGGGGAGGATGGGTTGGCCGCTGAAGCCTTTTGGCGAGCCGGGTGGTTGCTCTACAAGTCGGGTCAATATGCTGAAGCCATCCGTTCCTTCGACAATGCCATACGTCAACAATCCGGCGGACCCTACGCCGCGGCGGCTCTCTATTGGAAGGCCCGCAGCCTGGAGAAGTTGGGCGAGTTACAAAAGGCAACCACGGTGGCGCAGGTTTTGTGCGGTGAGGCCCCCAATTCCTACTATTGCCAGACCGCGCGCTTGCGGGTCGGTTGGGCGGGCGGTGTGTTGAATGGAGTAGCCGGCAGCGCCGCAATTCAGGTTCCCGATCCGCGTGCGGAGGCTGTTACCGAGGATGTGCACTACCGACGCGCCGTCGAACTCCAATTGCTCGGATGGTTGCGAGAGGCGAGTGAGGAGTTGGCGACACTCGCGGGACGGATGCGGGGAGATCGAGGAGGGACTTTGTGGCTTGCCGGTTTGATGGAGATCGCCGGGGACTACCATCGCGCCCTGACGTTGACGAAACTTTTCTTCCCCGATGTCATCGAACGCGGAGGCGCCGACGTGCCACAGACCTTTTGGAAACTTGCCTACCCGGGAGGGTATTTACCGACGATCAAGGGACTGACGAGTGCCCCGAGCCAGGATCCTTTCCTCGTTGCGGCAGTCATCCGCGAGGAGAGCGTCTATAATCCCGCTGCGGTGTCCTCGGCCGGAGCCTTGGGGCTGATGCAGGTCATGCCTCAGACCGGGCAGCAGATCGCCGCTCGCCTGGGTTTGGCGGGCTTTACGCGGGAGCGCCTCTTCGAACCCTGTTACAACATCCTTCTGGGGAGTTCATACTTGGTGCATCTGGCTGACAAGTTCGACAACGACCTCATTCGTATGGTCGCGGCCTATAATGCCGGCCCTGAAGCAGTGTCCAAATGGGTGCAGCAATTTGAGGGCGTAGATACGGATGAATTCATAGAGTTAATACCTTATACAGAGACAAGGTTATACGTTAAAAAAGTTCTTCGAACATACCGTGAATACAAGCGAATCTATGGCGATGAACGAAACGTTGCGGTTCTTGACAAGGCCTGTTGAGCAGGGTATAGTCGGCCCGAAATACGACGAGTGACTCACGTATGGCGACCAGCAAACTGGCTGATCTCGAGGCCAAGGTCAAAGGGCTCATCGAGCGTTCCCACGAATTGAAACGGCGCAATGCGCAGTTGGAGGACCGTCTGCGGGAATGCGACTCCCGGTTGGTTCGACAAGAGGCCTCGATTCGACGGTGGGAGAAAGATCGCGAGTGGCTGCGAGGCCGCTTGAGGAAAGCGCTGGGTGACTTAGACTCCATCGAGGTGGAGGGGGGCCGGCATGCAGGAGATGCCTGAGAGTGAGGACGGTGAGTAAGGCCTTCGAGGTGGAAATCTACGGCCAGCGGTACATGATACGGGGAGAGGCCGACGAGGCCTACGTACAGGAACTGGCTCGGCGGGTTGATGAGCAGATGCGGGCTCTGGCAGCAGAGATGAAGGCGACCACGCCGACCAAACTGGCGGTCCTGACCGCTCTGAACCTGGCGCACGAACTCCACCAAATCCTCAAGCATCAGCAAACGAGCGTGGAAGATGTGGATCGCCGCGCGGTCGGACTGATCGAGTCCATCGAGGAGGCGCTCGGTGGGTCCCGGTAGAGAGTTTTATTCTTGTATCGCTTGGGACGGTTTGCTAAACTAAGGTTGTGAGAGGGGATGGAGCATCCCATCGGTGAACGGCCCGACTTCTAGAACGCTGAAAGCCGGGTTCAGAACCAAGCGGAATAGAAAGGGTTGCTGGGTCTTCAAAGGACTAAGGGACGAAACGGATACAGGTGGTTTCCAGTAAAGCACAGATTCGCGGAACGCAGGTGGAGTGGTGATGGAAAAGAGAGGATATGCCAACCCCTTGAGTGAGCCCGCTAGAGGGGTTTCCTGGTGCCCCAGAAGCGGAGAAGGGGTGTGATGTGATAGCGCATATCCTAGGTCTACCTCCCTGTGTCGTGCCTTAACCTGCGTTCAGGTTCCGGTTCGTCAGTCCTGACTCTCGCGTAGCGCCCTTCCGGTTGCCGTCCAGCGACGGACTCCATTTTCCACTCCACACAGGTTGAAGACACATGCGGTGGAAGCCTGCTGGGGAAGGGGCTGTCACCCAGGCCAGAAAGGGGGTAGTGCCATCACGGATCTAGCCGTCATGATCATCGCAACTCTTGTGGGCGTGGCTCTGGGGGCTGTTGCGCTCTGGCTTATCCAAGGTAAAGTGGCGGCCTCGCGTCTTCGTGAAGCGGAGGATCGCGCTGCCCATATTGTCCGGGTGGCCGAGAAGGAGGCCGAAACGAGGGCGCGCGAGGCGAAGCTGGAGGCGAAGGACCTCATTGTCCAAGCCAAAGCCGATCTGGACAAGGAGGTTCAGTCACAGCGGGCCGAGATCCTTGCGTTGGAGAAGCGGTTGCTCGAGAAGGAGGAGAGTCTCGACCGCAAAGTCGCCAATTGCGACCGGCGCGAATCCGATCTTCAGAAGCGGGAGAAAGAGGTGACGCGGCTGGAGACCGTCTTGACGGAAAAGGAGGCCGTAGGCGAGCGGCTGATCCGGGAACGCCGGGCGACGCTGGAGCAAGCTTCGCGGATGACCACCGAGGAGGCCAAGGCTATGCTCTTACACGAGGTCGAGAAGGAAGCCAAGTTTGATGCCGCGAAGATGATCAAACGCATCCAGGATGAAACCAAGGAAGTGGCCGACCGAGAAGCGAAGGAGATCATTACCCGCTCCATCCAGCGCATCACGCGCGACTATGTGTCAGAAGCCACCATCTCGGTCGTCCCGATCCCTAATGACGGGATGAAGGGGCGGATCATCGGACGGGAAGGTCGAAACATCCGGGCCCTGGAGGCTGCGACGGGAATTGATCTGGTTGTGGACGAGACTCCCGAAGCGGTCCTGATTTCCGGATTCGACCCGCTTCGCCGCGAAATCGCGAAAATTGCCTTAGAGCGTCTGATGGCAGACGGCCGCATCCACCCGACCAGAATCGAAGAGGTCGTGGAGCGGGTCAAGACCGATCTTGACAAGATGATGATCGAAGAGGCCGAAAAGGTGACCTTCGAGTTGGGTCTCCCGGATATCCACCTGGAGATCATCAAGTTGCTTGGCCGACTGAAATACCGGACGAGCTACGGCCAGAACAACCTCTACCATGCGCGGGAGGCGGCATACATCTGCGGGATCATGGCTGCTGAGCTGGAGTTGGACGTCAAGCTGGCGAGGCGCGGCGCCCTCATGCATGATATGGGCAAGGGGCTGAGCCAAGAGGAGGAGGGGCCGCACGCGATCATTGGGGCGGAGTTTGCCAAGAAATACGGTGAGAACAACAAGGTCGTCAACGCCATCGCTGCGCACCACGAACAGGTAGATCCGATCTGTCCGGAAACCGTGCTCGTCGCGGCAGCCGAATCGTTGTCGGCGGCGCGTCCGGGTGCCCGCCGCGAAACCGTGGAGGCCTATATCAAGCGCCTGGAGAAGCTGGAGCAACTGGCCGTGGACTACAAGGGCGTGGACAAGGCCTATGCCATTCAGGCTGGCCGGGAGATCCGCGTGATCGTGAAGCAGGACGCCATCACTGATGCCGAGTGCGCGGTGTTGTCCCGAGACCTGGCCCGTAAGATCGAGCGGGAACTGACCTACCCCGGCCAGGTCAAGGTCACGGTGATCCGCGAGAGCCGCTTTGTTGATATCGCGAAGTGACGGGTAGGGGCGCATGAAAATCCTCTTCATCGGCGACATTGTGGGCGAGCCGGGCCGCAAGACGGTGGCCCGGCTCGTGCCGAAGCTCGTCGGAGAGCGAGGGATAGACCTCGTCATCGGGAATGCGGAGAACGCTGCCGGCGGATTCGGCATCACGCCGGATATCGCACGGGAACTGTTCAAGGTGGGCGTGCATGTCCTCACGAGCGGCAATCACATCTGGGATAAGAAGGAGATCATTGATTACATCAAGGACGAGCCACGCCTGCTGCGTCCGGCCAATTACCCGAAGGGGGTTCCCGGAAAAGGGGGCGTGGTCGTGACGACGGCATCGGGCGAGAAGGTCGGGGTGCTGCAATTGATGGGGCGTGTGTCCATGCCCATCTTGGATTGTCCGTTCCGGGTCGGCCGGCACGAGGTTGAAGCGCTTCGACGGGAGGCGCGCGCCGTCATCGTCGACATGCACGCCGAGGCCACCTCGGAGAAGATGGCGATGGGGTGGTATTTGGACGGGGAAGTGAGCGGAGTGTTCGGGACGCACACGCACGTCCAGACGGCGGACGAAAGGATCCTCCCCAAGGGCACCGCCTATCTGACCGAAATCGGGATGACCGGGCCGACTGAGTCCGTCATCGGAATCAAGAAGGAAATCGCCATCGAGAAGTTTCTCACCCAGATGCCTCGTCGTTTCGAGGTGGCTGCTGGTCCGTGCGTCTTCTCAGCCGTACTGCTGGAGGTGGACACGACCGTCGGAAAGGCCGTTTCAATCGAGCGCCTGCGTCTTCAGGACTGACGGGATGCCGACCGACGGCCCACCCCCGAGAACCATCCTCACTGTCTCCGACTTAACCACCCTTCTCCGGACTCATATCGAGACAACCTTTGGCGATGTCTGGGTGGAGGGCGAGGTATCGAATCTCCGGGTGCCGTCCTCCGGGCATGTGTATTTCACGCTCAAGGATTCTGCCAGCCAGCTCAGGGCCGTCCTGTTCCGGTCGGCCGGCCGATTCTTGCGATTCGCGCTGGAGGACGGGATCCATTTGATATGCCGGGGCCGAATCACGGTCTATGAACCGCGGGGCGACTACCAGATGATCGTGGAGTATGCGGAACCCAAGGGCGTCGGAGCCCTCCAATTGGCTTTCGAGCAACTGAAGGAGCGTCTGGCTGCCGAAGGCCTGTTCAATCCCGCCCGCAAACGGGCTCTCCCGTTCTTCCCGCGCCGGATCGGCGTCGTGACATCTCCGACCGGGGCGGCGATTCGGGACATCATTCAAGTCGCCCACAAACGATTTCCCGGCGTGCAGATTGTATTGAACCCCGTCCCGGTCCAGGGGGAAGGAGCTGCCGAGGAGATTGCCAAGGCCATTGCCGAACTGAATGATGCTGGTGGACTGGATGTCCTGATCGTGGGGCGTGGCGGAGGGTCCCTCGAGGACCTCTGGGCCTTTAACGAAGAAGTCGTGGCGTGGGCCATCGCCAGCTCCCGCATCCCTATCGTTTCGGCTGTCGGCCACGAGACGGACTACACGATCGCCGACTTCGTGGCCGACCTGCGCGCGCCCACTCCGTCGGCGGCAGCCGTGCTGGTGGTTCGGGACCAGCAGGAACTTCTGAAACACCTACAGGGGTTCTGGGAGCGGGCCGTGCAGGCTGTGCGGGTGGGGGTACGGGATCGCCGCAAATGCGTCGAGGCTGAGCGGCGGGCCCTTCTCGACCCCGCCGCGCTTGTCGAGCGGGCCATGCTGCGGAGGGACGATCTTGAAATGCGATTGCGAATGGCGCTTGCGTCAAAAGTCCGGGAGGTGCGGACGGCGGTCGAGGCCCTCAGACATGATGTGTTGCTGCAGAGCCCGGTCCATCGGATCCGACAGGAATTGGCGATGCTGCCGCAACTGCGGACGCGACTGGAACAGCGAATCCGAGTTGCGCTGGCGCTCGGACGGCGGTCGCTCCTGGCGGTCGCCGACACGCTTCATTCCCTGAGTCCCTTGGCCATCCTCGGACGCGGGTACAGCATTACTCGGCGGTGGCCCGACATGACGCTGCTCAGGGCTGCCGCCGACGTGGCTCCAGGCGACGGCATTCACGTGCGGCTGGCTTCAGGCGAGCTGATTTGTGAAGTGCGGCGCGCCGGTGAAGACTTGCGGACGAGTTGATTCGTGGGCCTGACGGCGTATAATGCGCCTGGAAGTTGAGGTAGTCGGAATACTCTGGTGATTGTGTGGCGACCGTAAAATTTGAAGAAGCGCTCGCCCGTCTGGAGGCGATCGTTGCCGAGTTGGAGCGTGGCGAAATGCCGCTGGAAGACTCCATGCGCATCTTCGAGGAGGGGATTAGGCTCTCCAAAACCTGCCTCAAGATGCTGGAGGACGCCGAGCGCAAGGTGGAAATCCTTGTGAAGGAGAAGGACGGCAAGAAACGGAGCCGTCCATTTGAATTGGAAGATCGCGCGGGGTCGGGTGGAGACGGCGGCGAGGGTGAAGACTGACGGGGCCTCGATGGCGACCCGGAGGACGACCGAGCCGACCGAGCGCCTCGATGTAGCCATGGTCCAGCGCGGGCTCGCCGAGAGCCGTCAGCGTGCCCAGGGGCTGATCCTGGCCGGCGCCGTCAGCGTGGGCGGCCACGTGGTCGAACGGACCGCTCAGCCGGTTCCCCCGGGAGTCCCCATCGAAGTGGCCGGACCGGGACATCCCTTCGTCGGGCGCGGCGGCCTCAAACTGGCGGCGGCCTTGGACGCCTTCGGTATCAATCCCAAGGGGATGGCAGTCCTTGACGTGGGGGCTTCCACGGGGGGCTTCACGGACTGCCTCCTCCAGCGCGGCGCGGCCAGGGTCTATGCCGTTGATGTCGGTTATGGGCAGCTCGCGTGGCGTTTGCGCCAAGATCCCCGGGTGGTGGTCATCGACAGGTGCAACGCCCGGTACTTGGACCCGGCGCGGATCGGCGAGCCGGTCCGCTTAGCCACCATAGACGTCTCCTTTATCTCGCTCACACTGGTTCTACCTGCCGTCAGGGCCTGCATGGATCCCGAAGGCCAGGTAGTGGCCTTGCTGAAGCCACAGTTCGAAGTGGGGAAAGGAAAAGTCGGCAAGGGCGGAATCGTAAGGGACGACGGACTTCGCCGGGAAGCCGTCCAGGCGGTCCGTCACACCGTGCAAGATCAGGGCTGGTCGTGGGAGGGCGCGATGCCGTCCCCCATCACCGGGCAGAAGGGCAATATCGAGTACCTGATCAGATTACGCCGGCGTCCATGACGGCAAGGCTGCGGGCAAGGCCTGTGGGGAAAAGATCGAGGGTCAAATGCCGGGGCGTTTGAACGACGACGGCGGGACGGTCCTCGTTACGGGTGGCGCCGGTTTCATTGGGTCGCACGTGATTGATGCTTTGATAGCGCGGGGCGATGCGGTCGTCTGTCTGGACAACTTCGATGACTTTTACGATCCGGCGGTCAAGCGTCGAAACCTTGCAGCCGCTCTCCGCTCCGAGCGGTTTACCCTGATCGAAGGCGATATCAGGGATCCTGCTGCGCTCAGGCGGGTCTTTGAGGGCCGGCGGATCGCCAGGGTCTTTCATGCGGCCGCCCGAGCAGGCGTCCGGCCATCATTGCAGGCCCCTCTGCCGTATGAAGAGGTCAATGTGCGGGGGACCCTCCAGCTTCTGGAGGCCTGCCGGGATCGCGGGATCCGCAACTTCGTCTTCGCCTCTTCTTCGTCGGTGTACGGGGCCTGCGAGCGGATTCCCTTCCGCGAGACGGAGAGCGCTCTGCAGCCGATTTCGCCGTACGCCGCGACCAAGATCGCCGGCGAATACCTGTGCCGGACCTATGCGTCCCTGTACGGGATCCCCATCACCTGCGCGCGGTTTTTCACCGTGTACGGGCCGCGGCAGCGACCCGAGATGGCCATCCACCAATTCGTTCATCGCATCGAGCAGGGGGAACCCGTGTTGGTGTTCGGGGATGGGACCGCGCGCCGTGATTTTACCTATATTGACGACGTCGTCGCGGGTGTCCTAGCGATCCTCGACCGCCCGCACACCTTCGAGGTGATCAACCTGGGCGAATCCCGCGTCGTGGAACTTCTGGAGGTCATTCGGTTGATTGAAGCGGCCTTGGGCAAATCGGCCCACATCGAATGGCGTCCCGCACAGCCGGGGGATGTCCCGGTCACCTTCGCCGACATCGGTAAGGCCGTGAGTCTGCTGGGGTATGCGCCTCGGACGGCGGTAAAAGACGGCATTATGGCCTTCGTCCGGTGGTACCGTGCGGAAGGCGCATCGAGGGCCGGCGGCTTGTGAAGATTTTGGTGACGGGAGGGGCGGGGTTCATCGGGTCGCACGTTGTGGATCGGTTCGTCCAGGAAGGCTACGAGGTCGTCGTCGCCGACAACCTCTCGACCGGTAAGCGCCGGAACGTCAATCGCGCGGCCAGATTTTACCGGGCCGACATCAGGGGGCGGTGGATGGAACGGGTCTTTCGCCGAGAGCGGCCGGCCATTGTCTGTCACCATGCGGCGCAAATGGATGTGCGCCGCTCCGTGCAAGACCCGATCTTCGATGCTGAGAGCAATATCCTGGGAACGCTGAACGTCCTGCAACTCGCCGTCAAGTATGGCGTCCGCAAGGTCATTTTTGCCTCCTCCGGGGGAGCAGTGTACGGGGAGACCGACGACCTGCCGGTGTCCGAATCTCAGGTGACGCGGCCCTTGTCTCCATACGGTATCAGTAAGGCGGTGGGCGACGAATACCTGCGGTATTTCCACGATGCCGGCGGATTGGAGTTCGTGAGCTTGCGATACGCCAACGTCTACGGGCCGCGCCAGGACCCGCACGGCGAGGCTGGGGTGGTGGGTATCTTCGCACAGAAGATGTTGCTGGGGGACCAACCGATCATCAACGGTAACGGACGGCAAACGCGCGACTTCATCTATGTGGACGATGTGGTGGAGGCCAACGTGGCGGCTTTGGGAAAAACAGCCCGCGGGGTCTATAACGTCGGGACGGGAAAAGAAACGAGCATCAACGAACTCTTCGGCATCCTGGCCGGGCTCACCAACCCCTCAGTCCGCGAGGTCCACGGGCCAGCCAAGAAAGGCGAGCAGTTGAGGATCTCGCTGAACTCCACGAGGCTCCATCGCGAGTTGGACTGGGAGCCGAAGGTCTCGCTGAAAGACGGGCTGGCCCGCACCCTCGAGTACTATCGTCGAACGAGCAGTCTCCGCTAGTCCGAATTATCCTAGTATCTCGGCACCGACGGGTCCACCTGTGTGGACCACGCTTCAATTCCTCCCGTCAGGTTTTTCACGTTCTTGAACCCCTGTTGCAGCAGGAACTGCGTCGCATCCATGCTCCGCATCCCCATGTGGCAGTGCATCACGGTCTCGGCCTGGGGATCGAGTTTTTTGTACTCGGATCCCAAGGTGCCGAGCGGGATCAAGGTGGCCCCTTGGATCTTGCAGATGTTGTATTCCCAAGGTTCCCGCACGTCGATCAGGACGATCTTCTCGCCCTTATCCATCTTTTGCTTCAACTCCTGAGGCGTAATGGTTATGCTCATGGTTGCTCTTGGCCTCCCGGCTGATAGTATTGCCGGCCCTTTCTTCTGCTGTCAACAGGCCGAGTCACGCATGTCTGGATTGACCCCTCGGCGCATTCCATGTAACGTCATATCACCCGAGAGACCGGAGACCGTGGAGGGGGAGGAATGGATACGGACCAAGTGAGGGCGGGCGGCGAGGCGATTGTGGTCCTGATCACCGTGGCTTCTCGCGAAGAGGCCGACAAGATCGCTCGCCGACTGGTTGAGGATCGACTGGCCGCGTGCGCCAACATTGTGCCCAAGGTCCGTTCCTTGTTTACGTGGGAGGGAAAACTTTCTCAAGAGGACGAAGTGCTGCTGGTCGTCAAATCGAGGCGCAGCCGGTTTCGTGAATTGGCGGGCACCGTCAAGACGCTCCACAGTTACAGCGTGCCTGAGATTATCGCCCTCCCGATAGTGGAAGGCAGCGCCGCCTACCTCCAGTGGATCTCCGATGTGACGACGTGACTTCCCGCTACGACCCATATCCTAGGGGGGTTCCTTCGTTTATATTGACAATCCCCGGGGGGCTGTGGTAGTCAATAGCCCCGACTTTGGGAGCCTATGTCGGATGAGTAAGTCGGACCACGAATATCAGATCGTCGTTTTTCCAGGGTCGACCTCGCACCCGCGTCGTTTCAGCATCAGACGGCGGACCGTCGTGATCCTTCTCGTGTCCCTCCTGGTGGCGGCGGCCCTGGAAATCGCCTTCCTTGTGCAATTTGTGACTCAGAGCGGAGAGATCTGGGAACTTCAGGCCTTGCGGTCCGAGGCGATTCAGCACCGCCAAAAGGCCGGCGCCCTCTCATTGGCGATGGAGGACCTCCGCAAGCAATTGTCGAGCATGCGCGAGGTGAATGTTCGGCTTCGGGTGATGCTGGGGCTCGATCCGCCGAAACCGTCGCCGTCACTGCCGGGGCTCGGCGGAAAGGAAGAATCGAGAGTCTCCCCTACCGTGCCGGGCGGTCTCGGCGGCGAACGGGATACCTTGTTGGAAATCGCCACGCAATTGGAGCAGAAACTCGTCTGGCTCAAAGACGAGGCCGTGCATCAGGAGCGGTATCTGGTGGAGTTGACCGGGATCGTCGGCGATAAGCGGGTGCAATGGGCCGCGACGCCTTCGATCTGGCCGGTGCGCGGCTGGGTCTCCTCCGGGTTCGGGCAGCGCGTGTCCCCCTTCACGGGCATGGACACGCTGCACGGCGGAGTGGATATCTCGGCACCGATGCATACGGCGGTGATCTCATCGGCGGTCGGGACCGTTATCACGGCCGGTCCCGAAAAGAGTCTGGGCAACATGGTGGTGGTGTCCCACGGCCATGGGTATAAGACGACCTACGGGCATCTGGCCAAGGTGAAGGTGCACCCTGGCCAGCACGTCAAGCGCGGCGATGTTCTCGGGGAGGTCGGTAACAGCGGTCTTTCCACCGGCCCCCACCTGCATTACGAAGTCGAGGTCAATGGGTCCGCCGTGGACCCCATGAAGTACATCATTGATTAGGCGTGTCGGTTCCTGCCGAGGGGATGGCCGTCGGCGCCGCTCTCTCCTCAAAAATCTCATCCACTGATCGGCTGCTCCACTCCACGTAGTAATCCTTTAATCCCAAGGCCTGCATGATCGTGGCCGGAGTGTCGAGGAGCGACACCGAGCGCTTGATCTCATATCCGGGTTTAATTCCAGGGCCGGCGACGATCCAGGGGATCGTCATATCCTCCGGCGAAGAGGTCCCATGGGTCATGTCGTGTCCGCCATGGTCGGCCGTGACGATGAACGTCGTCTGCTCGTAAAGGCCGAGTTCCTGAAAGCCCTTGAGGATCGTCCCGATCGCCCGGTCGCAGGCCTCTACGGCCTGCAGGTAGGATTTGCTCATCCACCCTTTGGCATGCCCGGCCAAGTCCGCATCCGCCAGGTGTATGATGAACAAAGAAGGCTTGGGGTCGCGAGCGACATGTTTATAGTACGCGATCACGTCCGATGCGATTTTCTTCGCGTTGCAGCCCGGCTCATCGATACTGCAGGCGGTCAGGTCCATCCGGAGATCCGGTTTGGCGAGATGCAGGAGCTTTTGCTTGTTGAGGAAGACCGCCGCCCACTTGCGGCCATAAAAGGAGGCGAGCTCAATGACGGTCGGAGACTTGAGGTAGCCCCGCTGAGGCTCGTAGTCGTTCCAATCCACGCCGTGCTGTTCGACCGTCAGTCCCGTCAGCATGGAGGTGTGGGCGGGAAGGGTCAGACTGGGCGTGACGGTCTGGGCCTTCATCGTCGAGGCCCCGCGCTTGATGAGGCTCTCCAGGTTCGGGACCTTGGCGTGCTTCAGAGCATCCGGCCGCAAGCCGTCCACCGTGATGATCACGACGTTCTCGGCCTTGGCCGGAGGCCCCGCGGCCAGGGTCTCCACGGCAGCCACGATGCCGACGAGGAGTACGACGGCTACGGTGCGGCGTAAGAAGGATGGGACTACGAAGGACATGCCTGCCTCCCTATCTAATCGCTGAAGTCGCAGCATTCTACACAAGCGTCGGTGGGAATGCCACCGCGAAATCCGTGTGCGAACCACTGCCGTGCGCCGATTGAGAGTGCCCCGGTCGTGTGTTATACTCCCGCCGCTTTCAAAGGGGGCAGCCATGACCGCTAAGAAACCTGGAGGCCGTCCCTCCAATTCGGTGCGGACCCTTGCCGTGGACATCGGCGGGACCGGCATCAAGATCATTACACTGGACGGAAACGGTAAACCGTTGACGGAACGGGTACGGGTCAAAACCCCTCGGCCGGCCACGCCGGCCGCAATCATCGCTGCGATCGCCGGACTGGCGAAAGCGCAGGGGGAGTATGACCGGGTGTCGGTCGGGTTTCCCGGCGTGGTCTGTCGCGGAGTCGCCGTGACCGCGCCGAATCTCGATCCGAGGTGGCGCGGTTTTCACTTGGCCGAGGCCCTGGTGAAGAAGCTCGGCAAGCCCGCCCGGATCGCCAATGATGCCGACGTGCAGGGCTTCGGCGCGATCGAGGGGCACGGGGTCGAACTCGTCATCACGCTCGGCACGGGGTTCGGCTCCGCGTTGTTTGTGGACGGCAGGCTGGTCCCGAATCTGGAGATCGCGCATCACCCGTTTCAGAAGGGCCAAACCTACGAGGAAAAACTGGGCGATGCCGCGCGCAAAAAAATCGGGAAGAAAAAATGGAACAACCGCTTGGCGAAAGCCATCCAAACCCTTGAGCGTACGTTCAACTACGATCACCTCTACATCGGCGGCGGAAACGCGCAGCGAATCACCATTCCCTTGCCGGCCAGCGTCAAAATCGTCTCCAACGTGGCTGGATTGCTGGGCGGCATCGCCCTGTGGCGGGATTAGGAGATGTTCTGACCTAGTACTTGATTCTAGGGCGACCCTTTTGTAGAGTGGACGTGTTGTGGGGCGCCTTCACAGTGACGAGGAGGTCGCGGTGCCGGATTCGAATCCTCCCTCGGTCCCGTTTGCGGCTCAGGCGGTGCCGTTTCAGGAGATGCTGGCGAGCGGCAAGATCCCGGAAGGGCTGATCTCGAGCCCGTACGTGGCCGACCAGTTCGCAGAACGGTTGGTCCATTACGTGCTGAGCGTCCCGTCCGGCAGCTACACGATGGCGAACCTGTCGAAGCTGCTCGAGCAGATGGAGCCCCGCCAGCAGGTCTTCTTTTTCAAGAAATTGAAGGAGAACAGCCCCGACAGCCTCAAGCATTTCGCCCCCCTCTACTACGGCTTCATGTCCGAGTTCAGCGAGCTGCTCTTCACCTGACCCGTTTGAAATCTCTCCCTGTTCGGCATACACTGCCCTGCTATGGGCTCTTCTGTAAATGAGTTTTTGGCGCGGGCAGTCCGCATTCCGGTTCATGGGATCGGGTTGTCCGTGGATGCCTATTCTCCCGACCTCCTCGAACTGCATCAGGCGCTCGATCGGGCCGGAACGCGCCCCGATTACCTGGAAATCTTCAAAGCGCCGACTCCGGAGTTGACGCGCATTCGAGCGGCCCTGCCGGAAGTCCCTCTGGCCTACCATGCGGAAGGATTATGGCTGACCGAGCCGGAGCTTCAGTCCAAGTATCCATGGACCGATGCGATCGAAACGATTGCCCGGCATGCGGAGGCGATCGGCGCCGGGTGGGTCAACCACGAATGCGCCGCCAAGCAGTTCGGCGGGTATTCTTTCGGGACCTACCTTCCGCCCTTGTTCACGGATGCCGCGGCGCGGACGACGGCGGCCAATGCCGTCGCGGCCCAGGTGGAATTGGATGAACGGTACGCGCAGCAGGACCAAGCGGACTCCGTGCCTCTCTTGCTCCTCGAGCTGCCCCCGCTGACCTATTTTGCATTCGGAGATCTCACCGTCTCGGAATTCTTTGCTCGTATTCTTGAAACGTGTCCCTGCGGACTGGTCCTCGATATCGGGCATCTCTGGACGGTCTGGTGGTACCGCGAGCGCCGCCGCTTCCGTAGCCTGGAAGCTTTCGCGACGGATTTTCTGGACGCTTTCCCGCTCGACCGCGTGGTTCAGATTCATCTCGCCGGCCTCGGAGTTGCCGATGGCGCCAGGGGGAATAGTTCGTCGGGGACGCTCCCGTGTTGGGTTGATGCTCACGCTGCCCCGGTACCGGCCGTGCTGTTCGATCTGCTCCGACAGGTTCTGGCCCATCCCGGCCTGACCTCGCTTAAAGGGATCGCTCTTGAAGTGGATACCAAAGCGATCCCTTTGAGCGTCGAAGAATTCGGACGATTGCGGGAGAACGTGGCGAGCCAGGTGACCTTTTCCCCCTCACCCATATCCTTTCCCCTTAGGGGAGAGAGTACGGGTGAGGGGCGTCATGATGACCTCCCCCATCTCTACCAAACCTATGCTCATGTAGTCTCCGGGCAAGAGCCATTGGGGACGAGTGCCCTCGCTCCATATGCCTGGGGCGTGGATAGTGAAGGGCTCGCACGTTACACTAATCACTACCTGCCGAATGAACTTCTACATTGGGGAGGAGACCTTGCGGACCTGTTTCCGGCGATCTGGAAGAAGTTGGAAGAGGGAGGTATTTCCGGGGGGGACTTTGTCCGGTTCTGGTTCAAACAGCCTCGTCCCGTCACGGAACCGTACGACTTTTTCTATGTGAAATTGGAACGGTGGGTGGCTTTCGTGGGCGACGTGGCGCCGGATCTTGTGGAGGAGGCAACCAGGGAGGCCGGCGTTCTGCGTGCGCTCCACTCGGAATTGAACGACGAGGAGATGTCCACCCCCTCCCTTGCCCTCCCCCCTCGAGGGGGAGGGGAGGGTGGGGGGAGGAGTTGCATGGGTAGAAGATGACTTCACTGCGCATCAACAAATACTTTACCGAGCAGGGGTTCTGTTCCCGACGGGTCGCCGATCGGATGATTGAAGAAGGCCGCGTCCGACTCAACGGGCGAGTCGCCGTGCTGGGGGATCAGGTAACGGACGAGGACGTGGTGACTCTGGACGGGCGTGTGTTGAATCAAAACCCTCGCCCGGTGTACCTCGCTTACCACAAGCCGGTCGGGGTGACCTGTACGACGGAGTTGCATGTGGCCGGCAACATCCTCCACGCGGTCGGCTATCCCGAGCGCATCTTTCCCGTCGGCAGGCTGGACAAGGACTCGTCTGGGCTGATTCTGCTGACCAACGACGGGGAGATCGTCAACCGCATCCTACGGACCGAGTTCGGACATGAACGAGAATACGAAGTGACGGTGGACCGGCCTTACCCGCCGGCCTTCCTGGAGCGCCTGGAGAAGGGAGTCGTGGTTCTGGGCAAAAAGACAAGGCCCTGCCGCGCCAAGCGCGTGGACGCCGCCGCGTTCATGATCACGCTGACGGAAGGACGCAACCGCCAAATTCGCCGCATGTGCCAGGCCTTAGGCTACCGCGTGCTCCGGCTTGTCCGTGTCAGGATTATGCAGATCCGGCTGGGAGCTCTACCGCCGGGGCAGTGGCGGTATCTCTCGCCCAAAGAACGTCAGGATCTTTTCACCGCCGTCGGTGTTCAAGAAACCAGAGCCGCGTCATGAGCGCCCCTCGCCTGCTTCTCGTAGTCCCGCCTCTGACCCAGCTCAATACGCCCTACCCCTCGACCGCATACTTAACGGGCTTCCTCAGGGCACGCGGGTATGCGGTGGGTAATGACCCCGTTACGGCGGGGTCGGGATGGGCGGGTGTCGTGCACCAGGCGGATGTCGGGATCGAGATGGTGTTGTCTCTTTTCTCCCGCCTAGGGCTTTCGCAGGTGTTCGACCGCCTTCGAGAGAAGCCGGATGAGATCCCGGCCGAAGCGAAGCAGATGCTGGCGCTGGCGCGCGCCTACCTCGACTCGATAGACGCCGTCGTCCGGTTTCTGCAGGGGACTGACCCGACGCTGGCTCCACGGATATGCCAGGGTGGGTTCTTGCCGCGGGGCCCCCGGTTTGCGGTCATGGCCGACCAGGAGCGTGCTTTCGGAACCCTCGGCACGACGGACCGCGCTCGGTACTTGGCCACGCTCTATCTGGAGGATCTGGCCGACCTTGTCCGCGAGACGGTGGCGCCGCAGTTTGCACTGGGCCGGTATGCCGAGCGGGTGGGCACGGCGGCCACCTCCTTCGATGTGCTGGCGCACGCGCTTGCCGAGCCGCCGAGCCTGACCGATGAGCTGATGAATGAAGCTCTGTGGCGCCATGTGGACGCGACGGATCCGACGCTGGTCGGGCTGACCGTTCCCTTTCCCGGGAACCTTTACGGAGCGCTCCGGATCGCTCGGACGCTGAAGTCGCACCGTCCCTCTGCGCGGATTGTCATGGGCGGCGGCTATGTCAATACGGAGCTCCGGGGGCTGCGGGACCCGCGTCTGTTCGATTATGTGGACTACGTGACGCTGGATGACGGCGAGCGCCCGCTGCTCTGTCTCCTGGAACACTTGTCCGGGAAGCGCGACGAGGCCGAACTGCGAAGGACGTTTGTGCGGGCCGACGACCGGGTGGTCTGGCGCGACGGCGCGCGCGAGCACGACTTCGGTCAGGCTGATCTTGGCATCCCGACCTACACCGGATTGCCGATAACGCAGTACCTTTCGGTTCTGGAAATCCTGAACCCGATGCATCGGCTGTGGTCGGACGGACGCTGGAACAAGCTGACGGTCGCTCACGGGTGCTACTGGAAACAGTGCACGTTCTGCGACGTGGGATTGGACTACATCGGCCGTTATGAGGCCACCGCGAGCGAGGTCCTGGCTGACCGCATTGAAGCGTTGATCGCCGAGACCGGGCAGAGCGGATTTCACTTCGTGGACGAAGCAGCGCCGCCGGCCGGGCTCAAGGGACTAACGCTGATCTTGCTGGAACGCGGGCTGACCATCACGTGGTGGGGGAACATCCGCTTCGAGCAGGCCTTCACCCCGGACCTCTGCCGGCTCTTGGCTGCGTCCGGATGCATTGCGGTCAGCGGCGGGTTGGAGGCGGCGTCTGATCGGCTGCTGGAGGCCATGAAGAAAGGCATCACGGTTGCCCAGGCGGCCCGCGTGGCGGCGGCGTTCACAGAGGCCGGCATCATGGTGCATGCGTACCTCATGTACGGCTTTCCCGGTGAGACGGTCCTGGAGACCGTCGAGAGCCTAGAGCGTGTGCGCCAACTGTTCGCGCAGGGCCTGCTCCAGTCGGCCTTCTGGCATCGGTTCGTGGCGACCGCCCACAGCCCGATCGGGCTTGACCCGCTCGCGCACGGGATTCGGATCACCGGACCAGGCTTCGGCGGGTTTGCGGAGAACGACTTGACGCACGAAGACCTGCTCGGGGGCGATACCGGGTGGCTTGGAGAGGGCCTGAGAACGGCCGTGTTCAACTACATGCATGGGATGGGATTGGACGCCGATGTCCGCAGGTGGTTTGCGCGTCCGCTGCCGCGGCCGCGGGTGCCGCGTGACCTCATCGCCCGCGCCCTATCAACACAACCATTAAAGGACGATCCAGAGGCGGAACGGCGATTCGTGTGGATTGGGGGCGAGCCGGTCATCGAGTCGTACGGGCGAGATCGTCGTCGAGTCATTCTCCCCAATCGGACGGAAGATTCCCAATTGCTGCTTCCAGTGGATCGGGCGGTCTGGCTTACGGGCTTGCTTCGAAGCGCGACCCCGACCCGAGACAAACGGGGCGAAGGCTACCCATTACTTAAGGATGTCCGGGCCCGTTATCCCTATGGCGGTGCGCGAGGGTTTGACGCCATGCTCCGGTCAGCGGCATGGCGGAAGGCACGCGGAGCCGGGCTCTTGCTCGTCTAAACGCAGGAAGACGTTGGCCATACACTATCAATTGCAGGTCTTGAAGGATACGGCTGCGGTGGCTCGCGCGGCGGCAGAGGTGTTCGTCAACCTCGCCGCACGGGCCCGAGAGGAACAACGACCGTTCCGTGCGGCATTGGCCGGCGGGAACACCCCGAAGGTCTTGTACGCGTTGCTGGCCTCGCCGGAGTACCGGAGTCGGGTGAACTGGGAGACCGTTTCCTTCTTTTTCGGAGACGAACGGGCCGTGCCGCCGGATCATCCGGACAGCAACTTCCGCACGGCCAACGAGGCCTTGTTCCGTCCTTTGAGTCTTTCGGATGGGGGAATCCATCGGATGAAGGCCGAGATGGGCGATCTGGAGGCCGCGGCGGCAGCTTACGAGCGTGAACTGCGGTCTGTCTTCGGGGAACGCATTCCGCAATTCGACTTGGTGTTGCTGGGGATGGGACCAGACGGGCACACGGCGTCGCTCTTTCCGGGAAATCCGGCTCTCAGGGAACAGAAGCGGTGGGTCACGCCGGTGACCGATGCTCCGAAGCCTCCCCCACGCCGGCTCACCCTGACGGTCCCCGTGCTGAATGGCGCGCGACATGTTGTCTTTATGGTCACGGGTGTGGACAAGACGGCTGCGCTCCAGGAAGTTCTCTATGGGTCGGCCTCATCCGAGCAGTACCCGGCAAAATTGGTCCAACCCGGTTCGGAGCGGCCGACATGGCTTGTGGACGAGGCGGCGGGAGCTGTCCTCCAAGGAGGGAGCGATGCTTGAAACTGTGGATCTGACCAAGGCATTGACCAAGGAGGAGTACAAGAAGAAAGCTCCGCCGCTG
>CAZITU010000031.1:0-25437 GCA_964542245.1 uncultured Nitrospirales bacterium
GCCGAGGCGTTCATCACCGATGCTTGGCGTGCGCAGGGCTACGAGGTCACTCGGCATGAGTATGAATTACAGCGCGCGCGTTGGGCGAACCTGGAAGTTACGCGACTCGGGACCCGCCGGCCTCAGGAGGTGATCGTCGTGGGGGCGCATTACGATTCGGTCATCGGAAGTCCCGGCGCCAACGACAATGCCACGGGCGTGGCGGCGATGGCGGAGATCTCGCGCCGGTTGGCGTCCGCGCAACCTGAGCGCACGGTGCGGTTCGTGGCCTTCGTGAACGAGGAGCCACCCTTTTTCAGAACCCCCGGGATGGGCAGCCGCGTCTATGCCAAGGAGGCGCGCGAACGCGGCGACGACATCCGCGCCATGCTGTCGCTGGAGACGATCGGGTACTACAGCGAAGCAAAAGGCAGTCAACAGTATCCGCCGTTTTTTAGCTGGTTTTATCCGGACCGCGGAAATTTTATCGGGTTTATCGGCAACTTTGCCTCACGCGCGCTGGTGCAGCAGGCGGCGGCCGCGTTTCAGTCCCATTCGGACTTTCCCCTCGAATGCGCTACGACGTTCGCGCTGGTGCCGGGGGTGGATTGGTCCGACCACGGCTCGTTCTGGAAATACGGCTATCAGGCGATCATGATCACGGACACCGCGCTGTACCGGTATCCGCACTATCACACCGAGCGGGACACGCCCGACAAGGTCAATTACGACGCGCTCGCCCGGGTGACCGACGGCCTGGCGGCGGTGGTGACGGACCTGGCCAGCTGAACCCGATCCCTTGGGGAAGGAACGATTAACCAACCCTGAACGGATGTTCAGGGTGAACGTGCTGATAGTCAGGGAGAGAGTGGATGTGTTCGAATGACCGAAAGCCGACACCCAAGTACTTTAAGATGAGATACTGTCTGTCGAAGCGGTTGGTCGTCCGGATGATTTCTGCCAGCCGTCCCACCCCCACACGCCCCCAGCACGGCGTATGAAAGACCAAGTGCGGGTAGTCGGTGCCGAACAGCAGCCGGTCGTGCAGCTCCGGATGCCGTCGCAATCGCAGTAACATCTGGAACCTGTTAGGGAGCGTCAGAGCGGACACATCCGCGAAGAAGTTCGGGTAACGTCGCACAAGCTCTAAGAGCGTCTGGTAATACCTCTCGTAGACCATCAGGCCGTAGCTGCAACCGTGGGCGGCGATCACCGTGACTCCCTCATCCAAAGGCACCCGTAACTTGTTGGGGTCGCCGCCTGATTGATCCTTCCAGGGCAGGCTGAACTCATAGCCGACATGGCTGAGGAGCGGAATCCGAAGCTGAGCCAGCCTCCGGTAGAATGGGATGTACCGACTGTTGGCGGGATCGAACCCTTGCGAGTTCGGTAAGACCTTCACCAGTGTGGCACCGGCTTTGACGCAACGCTCCAACTCCTCGATAGCGTCACGTCTCTGTGGGTTGATCGACACACCTGGCAAAAAATCATTTGGGTGCGACTTGGCTAGATTCAGGACATAATCGTTGCCGACGAGAAAATCCGTTTTCCCGGAATCCAGCATGCCGTTTGTGTCATAGACGCCGTCCAAGGCGAGAATTACGGCCTTGTTCACATACCTGGACCGCCGGAGTTCCGAGAGGAGTCCCTCCACGTATTTTTGATTGGCCTGCGCCGGGTCCTCGATCGGCAGATCGTGCTTCCACCGGAAAAACCGGAACAGCGGGCTGTTCAGCAGCCGGGGTGAGATGTAACACCTGTTCCCTCCATCCAGCAACGCGGCCAGATGCACATGGCAGTCAATCACTTGAAGACTATCTTTCCGTCTCGGTCTTGCGGAGCCAGCGGTAGGTCCGGCCCAGGAGGCGGGCCGCCGCCGTCTTGTTGCCGGCATGCTCTTTGACGGCCCTTTGGATCAGGGCCCATTCGATGCGTTTCAGCAAACCAGTGAGACCGTTTCCACCTTTGAGGGCCTGGACGATGAGCGGCCACTCGATCCGGTTCATGAGGTCATCGAGCCCCTTGGCAGTAATAGGCTCTGGCGCCCCACGGATGGACGGGGGAACGAAATCCGCGTCAATCAGTGAGGTCTTGGGTCCGGCCAGGGCGACTGCGCGCTCGATGATGTTTTCCAGCTCGCGGACGTTGCCGGGCCAGCGGTAGCGGGTCAAGATATCGAGGGCTTCGCCCGAGAACCCCCGGAGAGCCTTCTTCTGCGCCGCGACATGGCGCGAGAGGAGATGCTGGGCGATCAGCGGGATATCCTCCGTTCGCTCGCGGAGAGGAGGGATGTGGAGGGGAAAGACATTGAGCCGGTAGAATAAATCCTGGCGGAACTTCCGCTCGGCGACAAGCGCCTGCAAGTCCTGGTTGGTCGCCGCCACGATCCGGACGTCCACCTTGATATCGTCCTGGCCGCCCACCCGCTGAAACTCCCGCTCTTGAAGGACCCGCAACAGCTTCACCTGCATCGCCGGGGAGACTTCGCCGATCTCATCGAGGAAGAGCGTGCCTCCGCCGGCCTGCTCGAACTTCCCCTTTTTCTGCGCCACGGCGCCGGAGAAGGCCCCGCGCTCGTGGCCGAAGAGTTCAGACTCGAGGAGGGTCTCCGCCAGGGCCCCGCAATTGACCGCCAGAAATCGCCCGGCGCGCCGCGGACTGAGTTGGTGGATGAGGCGGGCCGTCATCTCCTTGCCGGTTCCGGTCTCCCCGGTGAGCAATACGGTCACGTCCGAAAGGGCCACGCTCCGCACGTGGCTCAGAAGATCCTGGAAGGCGCGGCTCTTCCCGGCCATCCCGCCGGTCTCCGCCAGACCGTAAAGCTCCTCGCGAAGATACGTGTTTTCCTCGGCCAGCTCCCTGTTGCGCATGATAATCCCGAGCATCCGCCTCTGGGTGGCCTGCAGGCCGACCAGGTGCTCGAAAAGCAGGCGGGAGATCACGTCCTTCGGAGCCTTCTCGCCGGCCCCCGATCCGGTCTGCACTGATCGTTGCGCGGATCGCTCTTGCCACCGGAAGCGATATCGCGTGTAGGGAGCATCGAAGAGGGTACCCTCTCGCAGGGGATACTCCAACGAGCCGGCACGCAACACGCCGCCTCGTTCGATCCGGAGCAAACGTCCGGCGTTTTTCGACCCACCGACCGGAAGATCGGAGGCAATGGCGTGCCCTTCATCCCAGCCTGCGACCGGTTCCCTTCCCATCATGCACGATCGCGCCGTCGCCACGGTGCGCCCCGTCGTTCGCTCCTTGACGGTCCACCCGGCCGAGGCTCCTCTGGCCCCGGCCGGCGTCAACTCGTACGACCCTCCGAACTCGGCGACGACGGACGAGAGGCGAAGCTGCGAGTATTGTTCTTCGCACGAGGCGGTTTCCACGAACGGGTAGAGCTGGGAAAAGCCCTCAATGTTGCCTTGTACCAGCAGGCTGTTGCCGACCTGCGGGTCCACCGGCGGGAGGAACCGCACTAAGACATAGAGCGTGTTCGATTCGTCGGGGCGCGCGAAGGCTTGCATGCGGAGATAATTGGTGTAGGCCGTCGCCCACAAACCGGAACAACGGACGACCGTATCCACATCACCCAGGTACCGGGCGATGGTCTCCATCAGGGTCGGCTGCCGTTCGTCGGAGGAAGCGAAGTAGGCCAGCGCCGCCCTGTAGGTGACGTCTTTGCGCCCGCTGGCCTCCTCGCTGCAGCGGATCAACTCCCGGAGAACCGCGTGGGGGATCCAATTGTTCGGATCGAGGAGGAAGGCCTTCGGATCCCGGATGTGATCGAACCCCTCCACGACCCCCATGACACGGTGATAGTCCATCCGTTCGGGGACTCCGCCCAGGCCGCCCAGGTACCGAATCACCATGCCGGTCAGAAAGCACGTGACCCAGGGATCGACAACCGTTTCAGTCGCGTTCGAGGCCATAGTCCTTGATCTTCGTCAGCAAGGTCTTGTAGCTGACCTGGAGGATCTCGGCCGCTTTGGATTTGTTCCCGCCGGTCTCCCTCAGGATCCGCTCGATCATCCGAGACTCGACGGCCCGCACCGCCGCACTGCTGGCTTCCAGGAGACTCCCGCTCACCGGCGGCGATGCTTCCTCCACGGGCGCGATGGTGCTCAGCCCCAGGTGTTCGGGCTGGACCGCCCGCCCGTCGCACAAGATGACGGCGCGCTCGATGCAGTTCTGGAGCTCACGGACGTTTCCGGTCCACGGGTGGCGCATCATGAGAGCCAGCGCCTCGGGGGATACGGCCTGGACATCCTTCTTCAGTTCCCGGCCGTAGATCGCCAGAAAATGCTCCACGAGTGGCGGAATATCCTCGCGGCGATCGCGCAGCGGAGGGATGACGACGGGGAACACGTTCAGCCGGTAATAGAGGTCCTCTCGAAACGCCTGCTTGGCCACCGCCCCTTGCAGATCCTTGTTGGTGGCGGCCACGACGCGGACGTCCGCTTTGACCTTCGACATCCCGCCGACCCGCATGAAACGGTCTCCCTCGAGCACACGGAGCACCTTAGACTGCAATCCCATGTCCATATCGCCGATTTCATCCAGGAAGACGGTCCCCTCGTCGGCCAGCTCAAACTTGCCGATCTTACGCCCGATCGCTCCGGTGAACGCCCCCCGTTCATGACCGAACAGCTCGCTCTCCAGGAGGTCCTTAGGAATCGCCGCGCAATTGATGGCGACGAACGGGCCGTGCTTGCGGGGGCTGAGGTCGTGGATCATGCGGGCGAAGAGCTCCTTGCCGGTACCGCTCTCCCCGAGCAGGAGGACGGTCGTGGTGCCGGCCGCGACCTTCTTCGCTTTCTCCTGGGCTTCCACAAGAAGAGGGCTCAGGCCGACCAGCTTCGCATAGCGAGTCTGCGACAGCTCATCCTTCATGATCAGGTTCTCGGTCACGAGCTGCCGCGTCTCGAGAGCCTTGCTGATGGTGAGCAGCAGATGTTCGGGGTCCACCGGCTTTTGGAGGAAATCAAACGCGCCATCCTTCACCGCCTGGACGGCCGTCTCGATCGTGCCGTGCGCGGTCATGACCACGACGGGAATCATGGGGTTCTCATCCTTGACGGCGTGCAGCACCTCCAGCCCGGATTTCTCGGGTAGTTTGAGATCCGTCAGCACGAGGTCCACCTTGGCCCGATGAAACTCTTCGAGCCCGACCGCCCCGTTCAACGCCAGGATCACGGTATGCCCCTCGAGCTCCATGTGCCGGGCCAGCACCTGCGCCATGCGTTCGTTGTCTTCGATGAGCAGTATCGTGCCCACGTGCGCTCCTCAGGTAATCGGCAGACAGATCCGAAACGTCGTTCCCTTGTCCTCACGGCTCTCCGCCTCGATCCGCCCGTTGTGGAGCAGGACGATCTTATGGACGAGGGCGAGTCCCAACCCGGTGCCCTTGCTTTTTGTCGTGTAGAACGGCAGGAAGATCTTATCGAGACGCGCCTTGGGGATACCGACGCCGGTATCGCTGACCTTCAGCTCGACCTCACGCCGACGCCCGACCGGGGGTCGCACGCCCGCCGTCAGCGTGAGACGTCCGCCCGCGGGCATGGCCTCGATCGCATTCTGCACCAGATTTCCCAAAGCCTGGCGCATCAGGACCTCATCCATGCGGAGATCGGGGACCCCCGGGAAACACATGAGTTCGACGCGGGGATGCGGTTCGGGCGCCTGTCCCAGGACCTGCTCGACCACCCGCTTGAGCCAGGGTTCGAGCATCACCGGCTTGAGATCGAGTTCCGTCTTCCGGGCGAAGTTGAGGACCTGCGTGATGAGGTGATCCATGTCCGCGATCACGTGAAGGATGGTCTGGAGAGTCTCCTGGGCGGGATCGCCGGGCCGCAGTTGTTTGGCGATCAGCTTGGCCGCGCCCAGAATGGTCCCCATAAAATTTCGGAACTCGTGCGCGATCCCGGCGGACATCTCCCCCAGGACGGTCATGCGCGCGCGCAACTCCACCTGCTCTTGGAGGTCCTTGATCTCGGTGAGGTCGGTACAGACGAACGTGGTCCCGATCAGGCGGCCCGTGCGGTCCTTCAAAAGAGACGTGCTGACGCCGACCCAAATCCGCCCGCCGTCGGGCCACTCCAACTCGAACTGTTCCCGCGTGATGACCTCCCCGCGGACGAGGCAGTCCTCCAGAAGGGCCGCCACCTTGCCGTCGGAGCCGAAGACGTCGGCGCAGGTCTTTCCGATCACGCTTTGCGGGTCCATCTTCAGAATCCGCGCGGCGGCGGCGTTGAAGGTGGTTATCGCTCGACCCTGGTTGAAGGTGATGACGCCGCTGGCGACGCTCCGAAGAATATTTTCGTTGTAGCTCTCAATTTCCTGCGCCCGCGCCTCCGCCGCCGACCGCAGACGCTCCAGTTCCAGCTCCTTCTCGCGCAGTCGCTGGACGACGTCATGGAAGGCGTCAATGACCACGCCCGTTGAAGACTCTTGCGTGCGCCCCGCTTTCTTCGTTCCGGCGAACGCGCTGTAGACGGGGATCAGCAGGAGGAGGCCCGCCAAGAGCATCAGAAGGAGATCCGTGACGGCCTTGACCTCGCCGACTCCTTGCTGGCCAGGGTCCCGCTGCATGAGGACAAGATGCAAGGCCAAGGTCAGGAGGAACAGGATGAAGAGCGCGGTCCAGCCGATCAGAAAGTATTTCAGCCGAGGAGTGGCCATGGACTCACCTTCCTCCCGCCAGAACCGTACCGTACCAGTCCAGGATGGCAGACCCATAGAGCATGGCCACGACGGCCGCCAGCGAAAGGAACGGACCGAACGGAATATAGGCCTCCCGAGCGAGCACCCGAGCGGCGATCAGAGCCACCCCCACGACGGCGCCCAGGAACGCTCCCAAAACGACCGTGAGCAAGACCGGCTTCCACCCCAGGAAAGCGCCGATCATGGCCAGGAGCTTGATGTCCCCGCCTCCCATGCCCTCCTTGCCGAACAGGTAGGGACTGATCCAGGCTATGAAATACAAGAGCCCGCCGCCGACCAAGAGTCCCGCGAGGCTTTCCCACCACCGAGGCAAGAGCAGCGTCCCGGCGACGAGGCCGAGGACCATCCCCGGCAACGTGATGCGATCCGGCACGATCATGTGATCCAGATCGATGAAACTGACGACGAGGAGGGCCGAGAACAAGAGCGCGTAGGCGAGCGCCGTCGCGGTCGGTCCCACACGCCACATGATCAAGCCGTAGCCGGCGGCGTTCAACGCTTCGACCAGCGGATAACGCGCCGATATGCGGCCCCGGCAGTCCCGGCACCGGCCCGACAACCACAGATAACTCAGGAGGGGGATATTGTCGTACCAGCGGATGGATGCGGCGCATAGAGGACACCGGGACCCCGGCCACACGAGGGATTCCCGCTCCGGAAGACGATGGATACAGACGTTCAGGAAACTGCCGATGACGGCGCCGATGAGTATCGCCGCTCCCACATGCCAGTGCGCGATCATATCGCCCTCGCCGACAGCCCCATCAACAGCGCCCGCGTGACACAGGCTCCCGACGCCGACGGCGATTCCATTTTATGGGAAGCCCCCAGCGGGAGCAAGGACCAATGCGACGCTACACTAAACTTCTTATTTACACAAATACTTGATTACGATATATTAATGGAGTTATAGGTAGGGCGTGCGACGGGCCGATGTCTTAAAGGCCACGCGCCGTATCGAGAAAGGGGGCATAGCAGCCATGGAGAGAAAAAAAAGAAACGGGGTCGCATCCCTGACGGACCGGGAGCAGGAAATCCTCCAACTGATCTGGAATGGGTTGAAGAACCGGGAGATCGGCACCCGCCTCAAGATCAGCGTCAAGACCGTCGAAGCGCACCGGGCCAATATGATGAAGAAGCTCCGGGTTTCAAATGCCGCCCAGCTCCTCAAGTCGGCCATCGAAGAAGGGTTTATCCGCCTCCGGCGTGCGTAAGCGAGCGATCGCCGGTCCCCGTCCGCTGTCGCAGCACTTCAAAGAGTAAGATTGCGGTTGCGACCGAAGCGTTGAGACTCGCCACCTTGCCTCGCATCGGGATCCGGACCCGCCCATCGCACCGGTCGGCCACGAGAGGACGAATGCCCCGCCCCTCCCCGCCCACGACCAAGGCCAGCGGGCCGTGGTAATCAACATCCAAGTAGTTCCGGCTTCCCTTCGTATCCAACGCATAGACCCAGAAGCGAGCCGCCTTGAGCCGCTCGATCGCCTGGGACACGTTCACGACCCGAGCCACCGGGAGATGTTCGACGGCGCCCGCTGAGGCCTTGGCCACGGTCGCCGTCAGGCCGACCGCCCGTCGCTCGGGCACGATGATCCCCTGCGCGCCGGCTGCCTCGGCCGACCGCACGATCGCGCCGAGATTGTGCGGGTCCTCGATGCCGTCGAGCACGAGCAGCAGGGGTGACTCGAGCCGACCCGCCGCCTCGATGAGGTCGTCCAGGTGCGCGTACGGCCTGGCCGCGACGAGCCCCACCGCGCCTTGGTGGTACGGGGATCCGGCCTCGCGATCCAGCAGCGCGCGCGGCTCGAAAGAGACGGACACCCGACTCTTTTTGGCCAGCCGGAGAATCTCTTCCACGTCGCGCCCCCGGCGTCCGCGCTGCAGGTGAATCGCGTCAAACCCCCGCTCCTGTGACCGCAGCGCTTCGAGCACAGGATGCACGCCGTAAATTCGATCGTGAGCATGCCGGTCCTGACTCATCGCTTCCACCGCGTCGTCCCGTCTGGCCGGTCCTCAAGCGTGATGCCCTTCGCGGCAAGCACCTTCCGTATCTCATCGGCCTTCGCAAAGTCTTTGCTTCGCCGGGCTTCGTTTCGTTCCTCAATCAGCCGCTCGATCTCGGGATTGGTCACAGCAGCGGGAGCCTGCACGGCCGACTCGTCTCCCCCCTCCGCCGCGGCGGAGGGGGCGTCTCTAAATTCCCACTCCTTGACCGGCACCTGAAAGAGCCCCAGCACCCGACCGAAGTGACGAAAGGTTTCGCGCGCCTCGGCCCTTGCCCATTGCGATAACCCGACTTGGAGGCTCGTGTTCAGCTCGCCGCGCAAGCGTTGGAACTCTGCGATGGCTACGGAAGTGTTGAAGTCGTCATCCATGGCCCGATGAAAAGCCGCCGCAAACTCCTTCAACAGTTCTTCGACTTTCTTGTCGGCAGCCCCTTTCGCATCAGTGGGTTCATCAAGGCGCAAGAAGAGATCATAGAAATTGTTCAGCCCGGCCCGCGCCTGGCGCAGGGCCTCATCCGAGAAATCAATGGGGCTGCGGTACTGAGTCAAGAGCAAGAAAAACCGCACCACCTCGGCGGTCACCCTCTCGGGCGCAGGAAATTTTTCGAAGATCTCCAGGATCGTGAAAAAGTTCCCCAGCGACTTCGACATCTTCTCCTGATCCACCGTCACGAATCCGTTGTGGACCCAGACCCGAGCGAACTCCTTATCGGTGGCCGCGCAGGATTGAGCGATTTCATTCTCGTGGTGCGGAAAAATAAGGTCTTGTCCGCCGCCGTGGATGTCGAAGGTTTCGCCGAGATGGCGGAGCGCCATCGCCGAGCACTCGATGTGCCAGCCCGGCCGCCCCAGACCCCACGGACTCTCCCAGGCGGGCTCTTCGGGCTTCGCCTCTTTCCACAGCGCGAAGTCCATCGGGTGCCGCTTCCGCTCGTCCACCTCGACCCGGGCACCTGCCTTCATCTCGTCGAGCTTGCGCTTGGAGAGACGCCCATAGGCAGGATATCTCTCGACCTGGAAGTAGACATCCCCGTCGACCCGATAGGCAACGCCCTTATCAAGCAGGGTGCGGACCAACCGGATGATGTCGCCCATGTGCTCGGTGGCCTTGGGCTCCTCCGTCGCCTTGAGCACGCCGAGCCGCCCCATATCGCGATAATACGCGTCGATGTACCGCCTCGTCACGTCTTCCCAGGCGATGCCCAGTTGGTTGGCCCGGTTGATGATCTTGTCGTCCACGTCCGTGAAGTTCTTGACGAAGGTCACCGCAAACTTTCGGTGCTCCAGATACCGCCGGATGACGTCGAAGACCACGGCGCTGCGGGCATGGCCCAAGTGGCAGTCGTCGTAGACCGTGACCCCGCACACGTACATTCGGACCCGGCCGGCCGCCAGCGGTTCGAACGGATCCTTGCGGCCCGTGAGGGTGTTGAAGATCTTCAGCATGCGTCCGTCGTCCACGCAAAGGCCCCGATAAAAGGCACGAAGGTGCAGTCGGTCAGGCAGCTCAAGACCAGTTGGCCTTGCTCCTTGACCCCGAGCTGCAAGACCTGAGTGCTCCGGTCTCCCACCGGAATAATCAGGCGGCCCCCTTCCCGCAATTGTTCCACGAGCGGGGACGGGATGGAGGGGGACCCGGCCGCAACCACGATGGCATCAAAAGGGGCTTCGTCGCTCCACCCGTACGTCCCATCGAAATTTCGGATGGCCACGTTCACATACCCAAGCCGGTCGAGCGTGGCACGAGCGCGCAGCGCTAGTAATTTGACCCGCTCAATAGAGTACACCCGCGAGGCCAACTCGGCCAAGATCGCCGTCTGGTACCCCGACCCGGTGCCGACTTCCAGCACGCGGTCGGTCTCACGGATGGCCAGAGCCTGCGTCATCAAGGCCACGATGTACGGCTGCGAGATCGTCTGCTTTTCGCCGATCGGCAGCGCCGTATCGTCGTAGGCCCGGTCCCACAAGGCTTCTTCTAAGAACCGGTGACGGGGCACTTTCCCCATCGCGCGCAAAACGCGCGGATCGGTAATGCCGCGGGGGATGAGCTGCCCCTCGACCATCTTCATCCGGGTACGGTCCGGATTGATCATCTCAGGAAGGGATTCACTGTTGAGCGAGTTTGGTTTGGTCGGGGCGGCGGGATTTGAACCCACGACCACTCGCACCCCAAGCGAGTGCGCTACCGGGCTGCGCTACGCCCCGAACCGTTCGTGACCGTCTACACGGCCGTTTACTGGTGATCTCCGAGGACCTTCAGAATCTCGGTTAACTCGTGCCTCACGCGCCGCACCACATCAGCCGCCGCGCGGGACGGCCTCCGTTCTTGAACGCCCTGCCGGGTGTTCCATCGTAGCCGCAAGCCCTGAATGGTGAACCCCTGCTCGTACCGCATCCGTTTGATCTGAAGAAGCGTCTCGATATCTTTCTGCGTATACACCCGCTGCCGGCCACGACTTTTCTGAGGTCGAAGAAAGCTGAATTCGGATTCCCAAAACCGCAGGACATATGCGGGGAGGCCGGTCAACCGGCTCACCTCGCCGATTTTGTAGAAGAGCTTTTCGCCGATGGGAGCGCGGGGGGCCTTCTGGAATTCTGATGTCCCGGTGGCCATCGGTGCCGGCGAGATAGGGCTAATTCACATATTTCTTAAAGATCTGGCTTGGACGGAAGGTCACGACCCGCCTCGGAGTAATCCCGATCTCTTCGCCAGTCCGAGGATTGCGACCTTTTCGCGCCCCCTTGCTCCTGACGACAAAGTTGCCGAATCCGGCGATTTTAAATGACTCTCCCTTCTGGAGGACCCCCTTGATCATATCGAGAACTAATTCGACAAGGTCAGCGGCTTCTTTTTTCGAGACGCCGACTTTTTCGTAGATCTCGGTTGCCAAGTCCGCTTTCCTCATCGCCTACCCCCGCTTTGTCATTGCCGCCGAAAACCCCTACGAGTTCACTAGGGTACGAAAGGCCCCCCGAGAAGTCAAGCGGAAGGGTCCCGTGATGGGCGCCGCTCCTTCACCCTGATCTTATATTCAATGCTGTCGGCCAGAGCTTGCCAGCTCGCCTCCATGATGTTCTCAGAAACTCCCACCGTTCCCCATTTTTCTTTATGATCGCCCGATTCGATCAAGACGCGGACACGGGATGCGGTCCCCCTGTTGGCCGCCAGGACACGCACCTTGTAATCCAGAAGCTTCACTTCCTTCAGTTGGGGATAGAACTTCTCCAGCGCCTTACGCAAGGCGTGGTCCAGGGCATTGACGGGGCCCGTGCCGACAGCCACCGTGTGCTCGACGGCCGGACCTACTTTGACCATGACGGTGGCTTCAGAGATCGGCTCCTCATCCGCGCGCCGTTTCTCGACGATCACGCGGAATCCCATCAGCTCAAACGAGGGTTCGTGTTTGCCGAGGACTTTCCGCATCAACAGCTCGAAGGATCCCTCGGCGCCTTCGAACTGGTACCCCTCGTTTTCGAGTTGCTTGAGCCTCGCCAGCAGTTCCTGGGTCTTGGGATTCTGCTTGCGGAGCTTGATGTGAAACTCCTCGGCCTTCCCCGCCAGGCTGCTCTTTCCCGCATGGTCGGAAATGAGCATCCGCTGACGGTTCCCCACCGCCTCCGGCCTGATATGTTCGTAGGTCATCGGGTTCTTCCGAACCGCGTCAATGTGCACGCCCCCTTTGTGGGCGAAGGCCGAGTCGCCGACGTACGGCTGGTGCTTGTTCGGAACCAGGTTCGCGATCTCGGCCACAAAATGGGAGACCTCGCGTAAGTGCGTCAATTGTTCCGCGGTGACCGCCTCCCGTTCCATCTTGAGGTTCAGGTTCGGGAGGATCGACGAGAGGTTGGCGTTGCCGCACCGCTCGCCGATCCCGTTAATCGTCCCCTGCACCTGGAGCACGCCTTGCTCGATCGCGATCAAAGAGTTGGCGACCGCCATCTCGGCGTCGTTGTGCGCGTGGATGCCGAGCGGCACCCCGACTTCCCGAGCCACTTCGGCGACGATCCGCTTGACCTCCCATGGCATCGTCCCGCCGTTGGTATCGCACAGGATAATCCGTTCCGCGCCGGCCGCCTGCGCCCGCGCAAGGGTCGCGAGCGCGTACTCCGGATCAGCCTTGTAACCGTCGAAGAAGTGCTCGGCATCGTAGAACACCTGCCGGCCGTTGTGTTTCAGGAACGCGATCGAGTCCTCGATCAGTTCCAGATTCTTCTTGAGCGAGATCCCGAGCGCATCCCGCACGTGCAGGGTCCAGCTCTTGCCGAACAGGGTCACGTAGCGCGTGCTCGCGTCGAGCAGGGACCGCAGCGTCGGATCGTTGTGGACGGAGTTGGAGGCCCGCCGCGTCGAGCCGAAGGCGACCATCTTGGCCTGCTTAAAGGGAATCGTCTTGATCGTGCGGAAGAACTCGATATCCTTCGGGTTGGCCCCGGGCCACCCCCCTTCGATGAAGTGGGCGCCCAGTTCGTCCAGTTTTCGGGCCACGCGGATCTTGTCCTCCACGGAAAACGACACGTCCTCGGCCTGAGCGCCGTCGCGCAGGGTGGTGTCGTAGATCTCGATGGACCGGCTGTTGGTGAGTGTGTGTTTATGCTTTTCCAAGCCCGAACGCCTCATGGAGAGAACGGATGGCCGATTCCAGGTGCTTCTCTTCGATCACGCATGAAATCTTGATCTCGGAGGTGCTGATCATCATGATGTTGATTCCCTCGCGGGCGAGGGTTTCGAACATGCGGGCCGCGACACCGGAGTGCGATCGCATGCCCACCCCCACGAGGGAGACTTTGGCGATCTGATCCTTGACCTCCACACTCCGGGCCCCAATGTCCTTGGCGATGCGATGGGCAAGGTCCACCGTCTTATGCACGTCCCCGCGGGGGATGGTGAACGACAGATCGGTCAAGTCGCCCTGGCTGACGTTTTGGATGATCATGTCCACCAGGATATTGGCCTCGCCGATCGGACCGAAGATGCGGGCGGCAACCCCAGGCCGATCCGGCACGCCGATGAACGTGACCTTGGCCTGGTTGCGGTCCCCCGCCACACCGGCAACCATCACTTGCTCCATATCCGGATCCTCCTTGGTCACCAGGGTCCCGCTCCCGTCCACGAACGTGGACTTGACGACCACCGGCACCCCGTACTTGGCGGCGAACTCGACCGAGCGGCTCTGGAGCACCTTGGCCCCGAGACTCGCCAGTTCCAGCATCTCCTCGTACGAGACCTTGTCGAGCTTACGGGCCGACGGGACCAGATTCGGGTCCGCCGTGTACACCCCGTCTACGTCGGTGTAGATCAGGCACCGGTCGGCCTTGAGGGCCGCGGCCAGCGCCACCGCCGTGAGATCCGACCCGCCCCGTCCGAGCGTCGTCACGTCGCTTTTCTCGTCGATCCCCTGGAATCCCGCCACGACCGGGACGATGCCCTCTTTGAGGGCCTCCTCGATCCGATCCGCCGCGATCCGCGCGATCCGGGCCTTCGTGTGCGTGCTGTCGGTGATGATGCCGACCTGCCGCCCCGTGTACGACCGGGCGTCGAACCCCCTCGCGCGCAAGGCCATCGCGAGCAGCGCGATCGTCACCCGCTCCCCGGTCGAGAGCAGCATGTCCATCTCCCGCTCGTCGGGGAAGTTGGCGACTTCGTGAGCGAGCTTCACCAAACGGTCCGTTTCGCCGCTCATGGCGGAGAGGACCACCACCACGGAGTCGCCCGCTTGCCGGGATTGGGCGACCACGCCCGCCACGTGCTTGATCCGCTCAATGGTCCCGACCGACGTCCCGCCGAATTTCTGGACGACTAACGCCATGCTCTCTCGTAGGAGTGGTTCGCGAACCGCCCCTCCTTTCGTCATTCATTTCCCGATCAACCGGCCCATTAATTTCGTGGCATCGGCCAGGACCATCTGCGTCGCCGTCGCGTCCGCCTCATTGAAGCCTCGACCGAGGTCGGCCCGATCGCCCTCCACCGGCCCCTCATAGAGGGCAAACGGGACCGGATCAGCGGTATGGCGCCGGAGCGCGACCGGCGTCGCATGGTTGCACACCGCGAGAACACGGTGCGCCCCAAGCTTCGGAAGCCCCTTCAACAGGGTCCCCACGGTGTGTTCATCGAACGCTTCGATGGCTTTCACCTTCCCCTGAACATCACCTTGGTGGCTGGCCTCATCTGTCGCCCCCAGGTGCACGTACACGAGATCTTTTTTCTTCAGCTCGTTCAGAGCGGTCTCTGCCTTGCCGAGATAGTTCGTGTCCAGATACCCCGTGGTGCCGGGTACCTTCACCACCTCAAATCCGGCATACAACCCCAGCCCGCGCGGCAGATCCAGGGCCGAGATCATGGCAGCCGCAAGGCCGTAGCGCTCCGTCAGCTTGGGGATCTTGGGAGCCTTGCCCTGGCCCCAAAACCAGATCGCGTTCGCCGGAGGCTTGCTCGCCTCAATCCGATCCTGATTGATCCGGTGCTCGCGCAAGATCACCAACGCCTCGTCCATCAATGTTCGTAAGACCTTGTCTCCTTCGCCTTTTGGTAGAAACTCGCCCACCGGCTTTCCCGCGATGTCCTGAGGCGGGATGAGCGCCACCCGATGCTTGCCTTCGGCCCACACCATGAGATGGCGGTAGGACACGCCGTTATAGAACTGCACCACCTCGGTCCCCAACTGCTCGTTGAGGTCGTAGATCAGCTCCTTTGCATCGAGCGAGTCGATCTGCCCGGCGCTGAAGTCCTCCATCACGGCATGAGGCCCGAGCTTCTTGACGTTGTACCCACCCGAATCAGCACGCAAGGTCACCAGATTGCAGCGGAAGGCAACATCGTCCGGGTTGAGCGTCACATCGAGACCGGCGGCCTCCAAGGCGGCGGGCCCGGTCCAGTGCTTCTTGGGATCGTAGCCCAGGATCGCCAGCTGCGTCACATCGCTACCGGGATACCAACCTTCGGGCGTGGTCTTCACCAGGCCGAGTTCGCCGTTTCGGGCCAGGAAATCCAAGTTTGGGGTCTTGGCCGCCTGCAGCGGCGTCCGCCCTCCGAGTTCAGCCACGGGATGGTCGCCCATTCCATCCCCCAGCAGAATGACGTATTTCATGCGGTCTGGTCGCGCCCTCCCTACGCGCGTTTAATACCCCAACACTCTCACCACGTCTTCCATGTTGGCCTGGATGGTGGCCGGTTTCTGCGAGACCGTGATCGCGATGTCCACGTCCTTAAGGCCATGCCCGGTCAGCGTGCAGACGGCCGACTCGCCGTCTTTGAACAGCCCTGCCTTCTGCATCTTGATGACGCCAGCGACCGACGCGGCCGACGCCGGCTCGCAGAAGATGCCTTCCAGGGCCGCTATCATACGGTAGGCCTCCACGATCTCTTCGTCCGTCACCAGATCAATTTTTCCGTTTGACTCCTGCATGGCCTTGACCGCGAAAGCCCAACTTGCCGGATTGCCGATCCGAATCGCGGTCGCGATGGTCTTGGGCTTCTCAACCACATGCCCCAGCACGATGGGGGCCGCCCCCGCCGCCTGGAACCCCATCATGCGCGGCAAACGCGTGCAAAGACCGGCCTTCTGGTACTCCTGATAACCCCGCCAGTACGCCGTAATGTTACCGGCGTTCCCCACCGGAAGGAAATGGTAGGTCGGGGCCTCCCCCAACTGGTCGCACACTTCGAAGGCCGCCGTCTTCTGCCCCTCCAGCCGGTAAGGATTGACCGAGTTGACGAGCACGATCCCATACTTGGCCGAGATTTCTTTGACGATCGTCAGGGCCTGATCGAAGTTGCCCTGTACCTGGAGCACGGTCGCGCGATGTATCATGGCCTGCGCCAATTTGCCCATGGCGATCTTGCCCTCGGGTATCAGGACGAAGACTTGGACCCCGGCCCGTCCCCCATACGCCGCCGCGGACGCCGAGGTGTTCCCGGTGGAAGCACAGATGACCGCCCGCGCGCCCTCCTCGAGCGCCTTCGAAATCGCGAGAGTCATGCCTCGGTCTTTGAATGAGCCGGTCGGATTGGCGCCCTCGAACTTGAGGTACAAATCCAGGCGCGGGGCGATCGCGTCGGCCAGGCGGGGCGCGCGCACCAGCGGCGTATTGCCTTCGCCGAGCGTGACGATCGGCGTCCGGTCGGTCACCGGCAGGAACGCCCGATACCCCTCGATGACACCTTGCCAAGTCGCCAAGCTACCGGTCCTCCCCTTCGATCCGCACCAACGTGGTCGAAGCCGACACGAACTGCAGCGCGTTGATCTCACAGAGGGCGGCCTGCACGTTGCGCTCGACCGCCGTGTGCGTCGTCATGACCACCGGCACGGTCTGCCCGACCTTGCGGCCCCGCTGCAGGACCGACGAGATGCTGATGTCGTGTTTCCCTAAGACGCCGGACAACTGGGAGAGCACGCCGGGCCGGTCCAGAACCATAAACCGCAGGTAATACAAGCTGGTGACTTCCTCGATCGGCCGGATGCGCAGCGGCCGCCGCTGGTCGGCCTGGAACGCGCACGGGGGGACGCGTCTCTTTGCCCCCGTAAGAATATTCCGGGCTATGTCCACGGCGTCGCCGACCACCGCGCTGGCGGTCGGCAGGGAACCCGCCCCGCGTCCGTACAGCATGATGTCGCCCACGGCATCGCCCGTCACTTGGATCGCGTTGTACACTCCGCCCACCCGTGCGAGGGGCGAGTCGTTTGGAATCATGGTGGGATGCACCCGCGCTTCTATCTCTGCGGGGGCCCGTGCGCCCAGTTGACCCATTGCAGCCGCAAGAGCAATGGGTACCCCGGGCTCCGATGCCCCCGAACCCCGCGCTCGCGCCGGCATAGCCGGACGCTCGCTTTCCTCAGCGGGGGCCTCTTGGCCGTCTTGCGCATCGCCTTGAATTTTGGCGATCGCCAGCAGCTTAATCGTATACCCGAACTCGGTCGCATACTCGATGTCCATGGGAGCGATCCCGGTGATGCCCTCCACGAAGACATCCTTGAAGTTGACCGGGGTCCCGAAGGCCAGGTTCACCAGAATCGCCAGCTTGTGCGCCGCATCAATCCCGGCCACGTCGAACGTCGGGTCGGCTTCCGCAAAGCCCGCCTGTTGGGCCTCGGCCAGAACCTCATCGAAGGGCCGGCCGGCCTCCGTCATCCGCGTGAGGATGAAGTTCGACGTCCCGTTGACGATCCCGTACAGTGACAGGAGGCGGTTCGCCGTAAGCCCCTCGGTCAGCGCGCGCAGGATGGGGACACCGCCGCAGACGCTCGCCTCGAAGCCGATGTCCACCCCGGCCCGTGAGGCCGCTTGGAAAAGCTCCTCTCCATGCACGGCCAGCAAGGCCTTGTTGGCGGTGACGACGTGTTTGCCCTTCGCCATCGCGTCGAGCAGAAACCGCTTGGCCGGCTCGTACCCGCCGATCAGCTCGATGACGATGTCAATACGGGGATCGTCGAGGATCTCGCGGGCATCGGTCGTCAGCCCACCGGCGGGGAGGGAGACACCGCGGTCGGCAGTGATATTGATATCGGCGACCTTGACCAACTCCAACGGGACGCCGAGCCGGCGGCGGATCGGGCTCGCATTGGCGGCAAGGACCTTCGCCACGCCGGTCCCCACGGTGCCGAACCCGATCAAGCCCACTGCGATGCGGTCCTTCACGGAAGTTCTGCTATTCCTCGCCCCCGGACAGCTTGAGCGCCTTCTTTATTCCGCGGATCGCTTGCCTGGTGCGGTGCTCGTTTTCGACGAGAGCGAACCGGACATGGTCGTCGCCGTACTCGCCGAATCCGAGTCCCGGCGAAACCGCCACTTTGGCCTCACGCAGGAGCAGCTTCGAGAACTCCAGGGACCCCAGGGCGCGGTAGGCCTCCGGGATGCGGGCCCAGACGAACATGGTCGCCAGCGGTTTTTCAACCTTCCATCCGACCCGGTTCAGCCCGTCCACCAGCACGTCGCGTCGGTGGCGATACATCTCGACGGTGTCCCGGACGCAATCCTGCGGCCCGTTCAACGCAATGATGGCGGCGATTTGAATCGGCTGGAAGATGCCGTAATCAAGATAGCTCTTGATCTTCTGGAGCGCGCCCACCATTTTGGGGTTGCCGACGCAGAAGCCCACGCGCCAACCTGGCATGCTGTAGCTCTTCGACAAGGTGTAGAACTCCACCCCGACGTCCTTCGCGCCGGGAGCCTGGAGGAAGCTCGGGGCCTTGTACCCGTCGAAGACGATGTCCGCATACGCCAGGTCGTGGACCACGTACACGTTGTTCTCTTTCGCGAAGGCGACGACCTTCTTGAAGAACGCCGGGTCCACCACCGCCGTGGTCGGGTTATGCGGGAAGTTGAGGATGAGCATCCTGGGACGCGGCAGCGTCTGGCGAAACGCGCCCATCAGGTCTTCGAAAAAATCGCTGTCCTGGCGAAGCGGCATCCCGCGCACCTCACCGCCGGCGATGATGATGCTGTACGGATGAATCGGATACGTCGGCGTGGGCGTCAGCACCACATCACCGGGGGCTACCATCGCCAGCGCCAGGTGGGCCAATCCCTCTTTCGACCCCATGGTGACGATCGCTTCCGATTCGGGATCGATGGTCACGGCATAGTTCCGTTGATACCAAGCGGCGATCGCGTGACGCAGTTTGGTGATCCCGCGTGAGGCGGAATACCGATGATTCCGCGGGTTTTTCGCGGCCTCGATCAGTTTGTCCACGACGTGCGGCGGCGACGGCCGGTCCGGATTGCCCATCCCGAAATCAATAATGTCCTCGCCGGCCTGGCGCGCCTTGAGCTTGAGCGCCTGGACCTCATTAAACACGTACGGCGGCAAGCGGTTGATTCTGAAAAACCCTTCTTCTGTCTTCATTTGCTCATCACCGAAGGAGACACACGCGACATGAGCGCACAGAGAGTGCGCAGATTCTAAGTCACGTGACTGATTTTGTCAAATAATCTAACGCGTTCGGCGAGCGGAGCGGAAGCGGTCGGATGCGGAGGTTACTCCTTCTTACGGTGCATGTCCTCGTCGGCCATCCGTAAGAGCTCGTTGGCAGTCTCGGAGGGCGAATCGCTGCTGGCGACACCAAGAGCGAACTGGACCGCCGATGGGAGTCCGCGCCGGGCAGCCAGGTCTGAGAGCTTTTCTTGAACGCGCCCCCTCACCAGTTGGACGTGCACCGGCCCGGCATCCACCAAAAGCGCGGCGAATTCATCCCCGCCGAAACGGGCCACCAAATCGGTCGAGCGGGTCGCCTCCATGAGGGCGTCCGACACCGCCCGCAAGACCTCATCGCCGACGACATACCCGAACCGATCATTGATCGTCTTCAAGTCCAGGACGTCCAGGAGCAAGAGAATTGTACCGCTCCGACGGCGGCGTGAACCGGCGGCCAAACGCTGGTAGTGGTCATGGAAGGCCCGACGGCTGGGGAGCCCCGTGAGCGGATCCGGTGCGTACCGCGAGAGCAGACCATCCGCATTGACCAGCCGCCTGGCCAGCACCCGCAACACGGCAACAGCTAGCCCCGGTGACCTCTGAAGGACTTGCAGAAAGTCCTCCGTGGAAAGCATGAGGCAGCGGGTACGCTCCACGGCCACTACCGTCACCGACCTGGGCTGATCAGTCAGCATCCCAAGCTCGCCGAAAATCTCGCCATAGCCGAGCTCTCCAAGAACCTGACCCACGAGCGGAGTCTCATGCGCAGCTTGGATGACCCGCACCCGCCCAGAGAGCACCACGCACACGAAACTCGAAGGCTCGCCCTGCCGGAACAGAACGTCCCCTGCCGTGACGACCTGTTCAGTCGCCCGCGCCACCAGGTTGAGGAGTTGTTGACGGTCAAGGGATTGAAACAGCGGGATCAACGCCAACATGTCCGCATAGGTGGCAGCGGTGACGGCTTTCCCGGCCTCCCGGTCCACGGTTTCAAGAGCGGGATCGGTCGTCAGCGGCCTAGAGGCGCGGCCGCCAACCTTGTCTCCGGGCTGAGCGTTGTCGGCCATGAGGCCGCGGGTCAACCAGGCGAGGACACGCGTACGCATCATCGGCGTGTTAAAGGGCTTCGCCAGGCAGTCTGTCGCGGCCGTGTCGCTGATTCGGAACTCGCCGTCAGTGCCAGGCTCCTCCGTAAGCAGGATGATCGGAAGATCGGGCCGCCCCATGCGCGCGCGTAACGGTTGAATCAACGCTGTACCCTCGCCGTCCGGCAGACGAGCATCGATAATGGCCAGGTCGGGAGAGACGTCCGGAGGGTACGCCAGGGCGGTCCGTTTGTCCGGCGCGGGCAGCAGCACCAGGTTATCCTCCGCCAGCATTTGTCCGATGGCACCGACCTCCGTCTCGCTGGAGCTGACCACCAACACGCGTCCGCCGGCGATGGGAGGACGCCGTAAGGCTGACATCTCGGCCGCCATGACCGATGATCCGCTGCCGCGCACGACCAGCTCAAGCCCCTCGGCGGCCGCAAAGACCTCCAGGGATGCGCCGCGGGCATTGACGCGGGCGCGGGCCGTCGCTTCCATGCTCCCCACTGTCGCGTCATCGTGAGCAGGATCGTGATGGAACAGCGCCAAGCGACCGCTCCCGGAAGCCAGCGCGACGTCCGTCGCGTACTCAACGGTGCTGTGTCCCCACCCGATTTTGCTGGAGTACTCCTCGTCGCTGTATTGAGCGTCATGGATGATAAGGTCCGCCCCCTTCAGGAAAGCGACATGCCTCTGATCGCCGGGGTGGCGAAAGACCATGTCGGAGGATGGCTTCCAAAACGGCTCATGGTCGGTCACGTAAGCCACCGTTGCATCGCTTCCGGAGATGCGGTAGGCAAGGGTGGGCGCGGTGTGGTTCAGATATTGTGTCTGGACAAGCAGGTCGCCGATGCGGAAAAACCCTTCCTCCAGTTCGTTAAAGTGAATGCGGCTGCGCAGGTCGCGGAGCGTGATGGGGAAGTAGGAGTACTGCATCTGCCCGGCAATGGCGTCTTCCACCCGCCGCTGAAACCCCGACGGCGCATAAATATTCAACTCCGAATTGGCAAGAAAGGCCGGACCGAAGAACGGGAACCCCTGGATATGGTCCCAATGGGTATGCCCGATGAACACGTGGAGTCGCATGGGTTGGGGCATGACGCTCATGAGATGCAGGCCCAGCTCCCGGGCGCCCGTCCCGCAATCCAGCACGATCACCGTGCCGTCAGCGGCCCGGACTTCGACGCACGACGTGTTGCCGCCGTACTTGGCGGTCCGCTCCCCCGGCACGGCGATGGACCCGCGCGTTCCCCAGAAGCGTACGTGCATAACCTACCTTGGTTCTCCCTGACTCCGGATTAAGCTAGGCATTGTAATCTCAAATGACACGCTTGCCAACGCATAATTTTGAGAGGTCCAAGAACTCGACGAAGATCCGAACGCCTGGAAACGACTGAAGAACTCAAGGTCGGACCGCCCCCTTTCTAGATGAAATATCGTAACATGGGATTATGGTACTATTAGAAAATTTCTTACGCTCAACGAGAAGCGGTCCCGCCTCGACTATGGCCACCCAGCACGAGCTCATCATCACCGGCGCGCGCCAGCACAACCTGAAGAACATCTCGCTGCGTATCCCGCACGACCAGGTGACCGTGATTACGGGGGTGTCCGGCTCCGGGAAGTCCTCCCTGGCCTTCGACACGATCTTCGCCGAGGGGCAATGGCGCTACATCGAGTCCCTCTCAACCTACGCGCGGATGTTCTTGGAGAAGCTCGACCGCCCCGACGTGGACCGGATCGAGCAGATCCGGCCGGCCATCGCCATCGAGCAGAAGAATCCCGTGCGGACCGCGCGCTCTACGGTCGGCACCACGACCGAGATCGCCGATCTCCTACGGCTCTTGTTCGCCAAGGTCGGGCGGCCCGTTTGCCCCAGGTGCCGCACCGAAGCCCGCGCCTACCATCCGGGGGACATTGCGGAGACGCTGCTGACCGAGTATCCCGGCGGGCGCGCCATGGTCATGTTCCCGGTTCCCCTCGGTGCCGCTCTTGAGCCTGACCTCCTGCTCAAGGACTTGATTCGCCGCGGGTTCATCCGCCTCCGCGTTCGGGACGAGATCATTGATTTGACGCCCGAAGCCACCTCCGATGCCGCCGGGAAGTTGAACGGCCTCTCCGAAGTCCACGTCGTGGTGGACCGGCTCCTGCTCCGCCCGGACGACCGGGCTCGTCTCGTGGACTCGGTCGAAGCGACGTACCGTGAGGGGAGTGGAGTCTGTGCGGTGGAGGTGATCGGCGTCGGGCTGCGTCGGTTCTCCCAGATCTATGGCTGCCAGTCCTGCGGGCGCACCTTCGAGACACCGAAGCCGGCGCTGTTCTCCTTCAACCACCCGCTCGGAGCCTGTTCCGCCTGCAAGGGATTCGGCAATATCCTCCGCTACGATGAGGATCTGATCGTCCCCAATCAGGCCAAAAGCCTGGCGGGCGGTGCCATCGAGCCCTGGACCAAGCCCTCGGCCGATTGGTGGCAGAGGCAAATGCTGCTGGCCTTCAAGCGGCGCGGGCTGGACATGACCAAGCCGTACAACCAGCTCACCCCGGCCGAACGCGCCTTGCTGTGGGACGGTGACGGCAAGCTTGAGGGCATCAACGCTTTTTTCAGCTACCTGGAAGGCAAGCGCTACAAGCTGCATGTCCGGGTGATGCTGAGCCGGTATCGCAGTCCCTTTATATGCGAGGACTGCAACGGCACCCGGCTGCGGCCTGAGGCGCTGGCAGTGCATGTCGGGGGCCGAACCGTCGCGGCTGTTTCTGACATGACGATCGTCGAGGCCGCCGACTGGGCGAGCACCCTGCCTCTTTCCCCGCTCGAGAAAGACGTCGCCAAGGATATCCTCTCCATGCTGACCGCCAAGCTGGGTTTCCTGGTCCGGGTCGGGCTTGGCTACCTGACGTTGTCGCGGCAGACACGGACGCTGTCGGGCGGCGAGGCCCAGCGCATCAGCCTGGCAACCCAGCTCGGCGCGCATTTGACGGGGACTCTGTATGTCCTGGACGAACCGACCATCGGCCTGCACGCTCGGGACACCGCCACGCTGGCCGGCATCCTGGCCGAACTGGCCAAGACCGGCAACACCGTCATCATAGTCGAGCACGATCGGACCATGATCGAGTCGGCAAACTTCGTGGTCGAGATGGGCCCGGCGGCCGGCGAGAAAGGGGGAGAAATAGTCTGCGCCGCGCCGCTCCCCGAGTTCCTGGCAGATCCGCGCCCGCTCACCGCCCGCTACCTCACCGGACAGGAGACGATCCCGCTCCCGCGGAAACGCCGCGCAGGGACTGGACGCACGCTGACCCTGGTCGGCGCCCGCGAGCACAATCTGAAGAGGATCACCGTGCGGGTGCCGCTCGGCACATTGACCTGCGTGACGGGGGTCTCAGGATCGGGCAAGAGCACGCTGGTTCAGGACACCCTGTACCGCGCTCTCGCGCGCGCCTTCCGCATCGCATCGCTCCCGATGGGACGGTTCGAGGCGATCGGCGGGATCGAGCACCTGCGCGGAGTGCGGCTCATTGACCAGGAGCCTATCGGCCGGACGCCACGCTCCAACCCGGTGACCTACCTCAAGGCCTTCGACGACATCCGCCGGTTCTACGCCGGCCTGCCGAACGCCCGGAGGGCTGGCTTGGCCGCCGGCGATTTCTCCTTCAACACGGTCGGCGGGCGCTGCGAAGCCTGTCAGGGAACGGGCTTGCAGAAGATGGAGATGTACTTCTTCGAAGACATCTATGTCTCCTGCGAAGTCTGCGAAGGACGGCGCTTCAAGCCGCAGGTCCTGTCAATCACGCACCGAGGAGCGACGATTCACGACGTGCTGAACATGACCGTGACCGAGGCACAGGTCTTCTTCTCGGAGTTAATGACGTTGCGCGCCAAGCTCCACATGCTCTCGTCGATCGGATTGGGGTACCTGCGCCTGGGACAGCCTGCGACGACGCTCTCCGGGGGCGAGGCTCAGCGTCTCAAGATAGCGGGTGAACTGGTTGGCCTGGGAAATACACGGACGTCGCGGGGCCTGCTTTATATCCTTGACGAGCCGACCACCGGCCTGCATCTAGACGATGTGAAGAAGCTCCTGGCCGTATTGAACCGGCTGGCGGACGCCGGCCATACCGTCCTTGTGGTCGAGCACAACCTTGATGTCGTCAAGACCGCCGACTGGGTGATTGACCTGGGGCCTGAAGGCGGCGATCTGGGCGGCGAGGTCGTCGCGATGGGACCGCCTGAGGCTATCCTCGTGGAACGCGCCTCACACACCGGCCAAGCTTTACGCGCCTATCTCTGAGCCGGCACGTCCTGCCGAACAAGATACTATTTCAAACCGCGGCGGGGAGATGGCTTCGCTCCGGCATTTCGGGCAACGGCTCGGTCGGGTCAGGCGGGTGCGCCCGCGAAACACGAACTCACAGTCCTGGCAGGTGGAGGGTTCGAGCAGGAACCGGCTCCGCCGGTCGCGGGCCACCGACTTGCCGATGTGCGCAAGGTGATCTTCCACGTCCCGTTCGGAAATGCCGATGCGATGCGCGAGGTCACGGGCGGAACAGCGCGTGCCGGTGATCGCCTGCATGATCTGCTGTCGGATGGTTCCCTCTTCGCTCATGGCGTAGGCTATGCGTTCTAAACTCCCCTCGCCCCGCCTGCGGGGAGAGGGATGGGTGAGGGGAGCACTCAGCGAGAAGGAGTGTGGGAACCCACCACTTCGATATCCTTCATTGTGGCAGTTCCCTACGCTTGTCTCCT
>CAZITU010000032.1:0-25284 GCA_964542245.1 uncultured Nitrospirales bacterium
TCCTCGGCTTCCTTCAACGACGATTCCAGGTCCTGTTCCACCGTCTTCATCTCGGCCTGCATCAGGTTCAGTTCAGGCTCGACCGACTTCCTCACATCGTCGGTGGCCTCCTTGAGGCCCTTGACCGCTTTGCCGACCTGCCGTCCCACCTCCGGCAACTGCTGCGGCCCGAAAAGCAGGAAGGCCACAACCAGAATGATCAGAATCTCAGAAACACCGAGGCCAAACATGGCCGTAAACTTTCCCCCCCCACCCTCACCCTCCCCCTCGGAGGGGGGAGGGATGGGAGGGGGTGAAAACTTATCCCTTACCCGTGCTCGTCTCCTGCGGGGTCGTCGCGCCTACGGAAGCGCCAGCAACTGTCGGCGCCGCCGGGATCGCCTGCATCGAGCCGGCCTGAGCCTCCAATTGGGGTTCAGGCTCATGCACTGATTTCTTAAACCCCTTGATGGCCTTGCCGAGGCCTTCGCCCAATTGAGGAAGCTTCCCGGCTCCGAAGACGATCAGCACGATCACCAGAACGAGCAGTAACTCCATCCAGCCGAATCCAAACACCGCTTGTACCCCCTTAGGCTACCTTTCTCTACAGCCGTTCCCCTTGTGGGAAACGATTATATAAAAAGCGTGGATTTCCACGATCCTAGTAAAATCGGGCGGATGCTAGCACACAGGTTTTGTCAATACAAGAAAATAATTTCTAGGGGGGGACCCTCTTCCCTCGGCAACTCCATCGGTTATGCGGTTATCGCGAGAAAGAAAACCGATAGTATTCGATCGCTCGCCTGGGCCCCCTCGCGAGCATCTCCTGAATGCTCGCCCGCTCGAAGCCCAGCGCCTCCAATTCCATGAAGGCTCCCAGCACTTCTTCTTCGCTGAGGTACGCAATCGTATCCGGAACACCCGTGACTGGTAGATCATTCAGCAACGACACCATCTCGGTCCGGTCCGGTTCGGGGGTCTCAGGCCGGATTGGGTAGTCAATCCTACGAAGATAGGGCGACTTGTAGACGGTGTCCAGTGCCCGAAGTGTATTCAAGGTCAACCGATCCCACTCCCACGGCTTGAGCTTCCCCGGAAAGGGATAGGTTTCCATCAGGTCCACCACCGTGACCAGATGCAGGCCCAGCAGCCGCGAAACAAAATCCCGTTGGGGTTCGATGGTGAGTTCGGTGCCCCCCAGATGGCGAGCCACCGCCTCACAGAGGGCAAAATTCACGATGAAGGAATACTGGCCCCCGTGGAGCCCGTAACAGGGTTTGTCGGGGTCCCCGAGGACCGCCATATCCGAGGTGCCGGCATCAAGGCTGGTGAAGCGCCCACCTGGGACCAAGAGCCGCATGGCCTCCTTGATCGTCGCAAAGGCCCCGAGGTTGACCGGAACGATCACCACATCGTCAATCGGCTTCATGAACTCGGTGATGACCTTCCGGTAGGGCACGCGCTTCCAATCAATCGCGCCGTAGTCCTTCTCCCAAATGATCTCATCGAGGAAGGAGGGCTGGTCCTTGAGCCTGGCCACGTCCCGCGCCTCGAAGTCCCTCACGAAGGCGGACCAGTCGGCGAATTCCCGGGACTTGGCGTCACTGAGGTTCGGCCGGAGTTGCTCCTCGATCAGCTCGCCGTCCTTGCGTAACACGATCTTGGTGCGAAGGTCGTTCCACAGTTCGTTGCAGAGAATCCAATGGACGCTCCCGTCTTTCAGGCCGTCCAAGTCCTCGACGTCGGCCTGCACCAGGGACACCCGCTCCCGATGCGGCTGGAGGTCCGGATGGGTCAGGGCCGATTGAAGGGTTTCCCGGTTATTGTCCAGGAGAACATACCGGGTCTTGCGGTAGAGATCGCCGGCGCCGTCAAGCGTCTTGAGGTAAGAGAGAAAACAGGCCGCCAGGTTGCCGTTTCCGCATCCCCATTCCTGGATCACAAGCCTCGGGGGAAGGTCCTTGCGCGCGCGGTGGGCTTCATGGAAGTCGGCGGCGAGGGCGTGGGCCAGCCGGTAGTCGGCGCCGGCCATCGTTTGGTAGTACTGTCGCACCTGCCCTCCCCGCAGACCGTAGAAGAGGGCGTTCAGGTGGACCTGCCACTCGTCCACCGGTTTGAGCGCACCGATGAGCTGCGGGGGTGTCTCCTCAGACGTGATGAGCGCCGGCGGTAGGGTCATACGTCGCGCCGGATTCTAATTCTTTTCTTGACGCGCGGCAAGCCTGTTTGATTAGATAAGGTCCGTATGTCCGAGTCCACGCCAGAGTTGAGGCGGCCCCATCTGTCCGTCGTCATTCCGATCTACAACGAGCGGGACAACCTGCATCCCCTTACGGCCCAGACCCTCAAAGCTCTTGCGGGGCAGGTGCCGTCTTTCGAAATCCTGTACGTCAACGATGGAAGCACCGACGGCAGCGGGCCGCTTCTGGACCAACTCGCCCGCGACCATGCGGAGGTCCAAGTCCTCCACTTCGACCGTAATTACGGGCAGACGTCGGCCTTCGTCGCCGGCTTCCGCCGGGCCGCCGGCGAACTGATCGCCACGTTGGACGGCGACCTGCAGTTCGACCCGCATGACATTGTGAAACTGTTGCCCTTGGCGGCACGCTACGATCTCGTCTGCGGCTGGCGCCGGGACCGCCACGATACCCTCGTGAAGCGGCTGTCTTCCCGGATTGCGAATGCCGTCCGTAACGCGGTGGTACATGATGCTGTCCACGACACCGGCTGCTCGTTAAAAGTCTTTCACAGGCGCGTCGTGGAACGGATTCCCCTGTTCGAGGGGATGCATCGCTTCTTTCCCGCTCTGGCCCTTATGCACGGACTCACCGTGACCGAGGTTCCCGTCGGCCACTACCCTCGGGCGCACGGTCAATCGAAGTACGGCATCGGCAACCGCTTGTTCAAGGGCCTGTACGACCTCATGGCCGTCAGATGGATGCAGTCACGTCGCCTGCGTTACGCCTACAAGGAACCGGACCATGACCACCACTGAAACGATTTGGGTGATCGTCGGCTTCGGTGGCCAAGGGCTCTTCTTCACGCGCTGGATCGTTCAATGGTTCCGCTCAGAGCGGGAGCAAGAGAGCACGATTCCGCTCTCCTTCTGGTATCTCAGCCTGATCGGCGGCCTGATCACCCTGGCCTATGCGATCTACCGCAAGGACCCGGTCTTCATCACCGGGCAGGCCGTCGGGACCCTCGTCTATCTACGAAACCTCATGCTGATTTACCGCAACAGATCGGCCGCCGGCGTTGCGGAAACGGCCGGGTCGCCGTCCAGCCCCCCGGTTTGATGGTCGCTTCCTGATGGGCGCCCGCGCCCACCCTAGCGGGAGGGAGCCCCACGCTGCTGCGTCCCCCTCCCGTACCCACCCGGCACTGCTGCTCGCCCTCTGCGCTCTCCTCTTCTTCCTGGGACTCGGCACACTCGGCCTCACGGACCGCGACGAGGGATCGAATGCCGAGGCCGCCCGCGAAATGATCGAGTCCGGCGATTGGATCACGCCGACCCTCAACGGGGTCCCCCGTTTCGCCAAGCCGATTTTCATGTACTGGCTCATCTCGGGGTCCTACCTCGCGTTCGGCGTCAGCGAATTCACGGCGCGGCTCCCGTCGGCCGTCTTCGGGACCGCGCTGATCGTGATGCAATACCTCTTCGCCAAACGCATCCTCGGTCCGGCGACCGGCCTAAAAGCGGCGCTGATGCTGCTGCTGAATTTCGAAGTGCTGGCCATCGGGCGCATGGTGCTCACCGATATGGTCCTGCTGTTCTTCACCACGCTGAGCATCTTCAGTTTCTTCTTGGCGATGTGGGGAGAGGGACGCGCTAAGCGGTGGTACTGGGTGTCCTATGTGGGCATGGCCCTGGCCGTGCTGACCAAGGGTCCCGTCGGGTTGATTCCCCTGTTGGCCATCATCCCCTATCTGTTGCTCACACGGCAATGGCACGTCTTCAGGGAATGCCGGCCCCTGGCCGGATCGCTCGCCTTTCTTTCGGTGGCCGCGCCCTGGTACACGGCCATGTTTCTTCTGCACGGGGCCGGGTATGCCGCATCGGCCCGAGGCGACACGGTCACGCGCTTCTTTTCCGTCATCGGAGGGCACGGCGGGACGGTGTTGTTCTATGTCCCGGTCCTCTTTCTGGGGTTCTTTCCTTGGAGCGGCTTTCTCCCGGTCGCGCTCGTTCAGGCGCTGCGCGGCAGTCGCACTATCCATATCCATCCCTCCCCCCTCGAGGGGGAGGGTAAGGGTGGGGGGGGATCCGGTGAAGAAACGATCCAACGCAATCTGCAGATACTCTGCGGCGTCTGGGTTCTCGCGGTCTTCGTCTTCTTCACCCTCTCGTCCACGCGGCTCCCGCATTACATCGCGCCCCTGTTTCCCGCAGCGGCCCTGCTGGTCGCCGCCTCGTGGAATCGGGTTTTGTCGGATCAGGCCGGACGAGCAGGCGCGATCTCCCTCTGGCTGACGCTTGGGATCGGATGCCTCTTGGGTCTGGCCTTCGTCGGATTGGACTGGGCCTACGAGCGCTTCAATGATCAGATTGCGCTGGAATTCCCCGCTGCCGCGCAAGTGGGCCCGGGCTGGGCGCCGGTGGCGGCGGGATTTTTGATCCTGGGCGGATTGGGTCTCTTCGGCTATGCCGCAATGACGGGAGAACACCCCGGCCTGAGCTTCAGCATCGCGTCAGGACTCATGGTCGGCATCGTGATTCTCATCGTCACCGTGGCGTTGCCGAGGTTCAACCAGTACTTCATCGCGCCCCCGCAAAAGCTCGCCTACATCGCCGGTCAATACCTGAAGGCCGAAGAAACGCTGATTGTATATGGCCGCCCGAAACCCAGCCTCCTCTTCTACGCCAAGCGTCGTTGTGATTCGAAGACGCGATGCATCGAGGTCATCAAAACGGGAGAGGAGGAAAAGCTCCATCCCCTCTTGGACCGCCCCGGTCAGGTTTTGATCCTGACCCAGAACCGCCTGCGAGCCCAACTCCCATCCCCAGCCTCGACCTATCAGGTCACATGGAGTGAGTCCGGTTATGTCTTGCTGGCCAAAAAGCCGACTTTCTAGTGTTGTGCGTCATAAATGGATATGCTTACCGTTCGTGGTGAGCCTGTCGAACCATGAACGGAACCGATTGAAAGGCCTACCCCTTCGACAAGCTCAGGGCGAACGGAATTGTAAAGAAGCGTTAGACGCATGACACTAGGTCCTTCTTAACCAAGCGGTAAGAGCCCCTTCACGGACCGGATGGCGGCAACGGCCAGAAGCGCCGTACCTACGGCGAAGGCTTCCCGTCCCCACACCAGAAGTGCCCCCTCACCCCTTCCCTCCCCCTCGGAGGGGGGAGGGTGAGGGAGGGGATGTCCAAGCACGCCAAGGGTCGTTGGTAGCAAAGCCGCTGCAAATAAGATTGCGACCCACCAAGGCCCACAGGCCACCGCCACTCCGAGCATCAGGGCCTGGCCCCCCACGCGTTGCAGGCGGTCTCCTCGCCCGCGCGCGAGCATACCAGCCAGGATCAGCGCAGCGCCCGCACTGAGGTGCCAAACCTCCTGTGGCCAGGGCGGGATCTGGTGCAAGAGGACCCACACCAGTAAGAACACACATGCAACAATAGGCATGCCGGTCCGAATCAGCGACGACAACACCTCCTCACGCCAGCGCTTCAATCCGGCTGCCGCAAGGCTTCCGACCAGCACGCCCAGGACAGCGCCCGCGAACACATCGGTCGGGAAGTGTGAGCCACGGACGACACGCGAGAGGGCGACCAGTCCGGCGATCAGAAAAACCGGGGCCCGAAGACCGGGCACGAACCACGCCAGGACGGTCGCGGCCGCGAAAGCGTTGAGGGAGTGTCCGGAGGGAAAGGCGTCCAGCCCGGAGTCGAGCGACGGCCCGAGTATGAACTCATCAGCGTGGGCAAAGCGCGGACGGGGCCTCCCGATCAGATGCTTGAGCAGTTGGGTCATCGCTGCGCTGCCCAGCAGCGCGACGAGCCCGCGGACGCCCAACTCTTTCAGATAATCGCGCTTGAGTTTCCACCCGATCAGCCCGATCAGAACGAACGCGCCGCCGATCACCACTCCCTGGCCGAGGAGAGCGACCCCATCGCCGAGTTGGTTCACTTCATGGATGCTGAAGGACCGCACAAAGCGGGCCACCGGCATGTCCAGTTCGTGGAGCTTGATGCCGATCGTCGTGAGGATGGCTAGAGAGGAGAGGCTGAAGAAAAGCCGCGCCCACGGCTTCATGGCGCCCAATCGGCGAGGAAGATGTTGAACTCCCCTTTCTCCTTCGCCCCTCGGTTCGACGCCCATACCAGCTTCGAGCCGTCAGGGGAAAACATCGGGAAGCTGTTGAATCCTCCGCTGAAGGTGATTTGCTCGAGGCCTTCCCCGTCGTCGCCGACGAGGAAGAGCTCGAACGCCCGGCGCTGCGGATCGTGGAAATTCGAGGAGAAGATGATCCGCTTTCCGTCCGGGTGGAAGAAGGGCGCGAAATTCGCCGCGCCGTTCCGTGTCACAGGCCGTTGGTTCCTTCCGTCGGCGTCCATCACATAGATTTCCAGCTTGCTCGGTTCGACGAGGTTTTGCGCGAGCAGCTCCTTGTAGCGGCCCAGTTCGGCCGGATCGGTGGGATGGTAGGCTCTATAGACGATCCGCTTGCCGTCCGGTGAGAAGAACGGCCCGCCGTCGTACCCTACGTCCGACGTCAGGCGCTTTACATCCGTCCCGTCCAGCTTCATGGAATAGATGTCCAGATCGCCGTCGCGCACCGACGTAAAGACGATCCGCGAGCCGTCCCGCGAGACGGTCGCCTCGGCATCGTAACCGGGCGTGGCAGTCAGGCGAAAGAGATCCTCGCCGCGCAAGTTCGCCGAGAAGATGTCGTAGTCATCCAGCCCCCAGAGATACCGCCCCTGCGACGATGGCTTGGGCGGACAGGCCTGGCTCTTGACATGCGTCGAGGAAAACAGCACGCGGCGGTCTCCGGGCAAAAAATAGCCGCACGTGGTCGCGCCCTGACCCGTGCTGACCATTCGAACGGGCCCGTCTCCGTCCAGCCCCATCACGTACTGCTGGTAGCAGTCACGCCCATCCCGCGTGGATTGAAAGATCAAGTGGCGGCCGTCGAATGAGAAATAGGCCTCGGCATTCTGGCGGCCCGACGTGAGCTGGCGGATATTGCGCAGATGCCGCTCGGGCCCCAATAATTCATCGCCTCTTGCGACCACCTTTCCGTTCTCGAAGACCAAGTAGCTGTTCCATCCATAAAAGAACAGCAGGCGCGCGACCGGTTTCACCGCTTCCGACGACAAGCCGTAGAACACGCTCACGACGTGTGAGGGATCGTCCGGGTTCCTGAAGGAGAGCAGCACCGCCATCCCGTCCCCCCGATAGTCCCGGCCCCCCACCCGGAATCCGTCCGGTCTGAGTTCCACACCGCGCGGCAAGCCCCGCTTGGCCCATTCGAACGAGGGTCCGGCGGCAGGCCCGCCGAGCAGCAGCACCGACGTTCCGCGAAGATCATTCTGCGCCGGCTTTTCAGCCGACCGAATCCCGACCGAGTCCTGCTTCGCCATCCGGTCCGCGATCTCCCTATAGGGAGCCACGGTTGCGGGATCTCCGCTCGGAACGACGACGAGCCGTTTTGTATCCGTGACGAACAGATTGAGCATGGCCGGCAATTCGTTGCGGGGTATTCGCCGGAACACATGGTAGTCCGGGTCGGCCTCCGCCGACACCTCCGCGGCTCCGGGCCGCTCGATCCACCGCGCGAAGAAGGGACGGAGATCGCGCGATGCCGTCCTGCTGAAGAGCACCTCCAGCTCGCGCCAGCCGACGCGATTGCCCCCGTACTCGGCCGTCAGCTTCCTGAGGGCCGCGAAGAACCGCTCATCGCCGATCTCGCGCCGCAGCATATGGAAGACCATCGCGGTCTTGTTGTAGCCGATGGCATTGTCGCGGTGGTCGGACTTGCGCTTGAACTGCGCGACCGGATAGTCCTGGTCCGGCGCCACGTACACCGCATAGTTCAACAACATCATCCGCCGCTCGTCTCGGGCTTTCTGCTGGTCCCCCTTCAGTTCATGCCAATAGTAATTCGCCAGGTACATCGTCAGGCCTTCCACCCAGTTCCCGCCGCCGTCGTTGAAGACATGGTTGCCGATCCAGGAGTGAACGATCTCATGGCCCAGGGCGTAGGGCTGCGTGTAGTGACGGCGGATCGTACCAGAGCCGAGCAGCGTGTAGGAGGGCATACCGAGCCCGCTGGGGAAAAAATTCTCTACGATGGAGAAGCGGGCGAAGGGATACGGACCCAGCAAGGCAGAGTAGGCTTCGAGGTAGGCTGCGGAAGCCGTCAAATATTCGTCCGCCAAGCCCGCATCCTCCGGATAAAGATAGGTCGCAATCTCCGTGCTCCCGCTTTTGCGAGTGGCTATCATGAACCGCCCGGCGGCCAGGGTCAGCCCTTCGGTCCGACAATTGAAAAGCCGCTCAGCCAAGACTTCGCGGCTAGGGAAGCCGCAGGCGCCTGTGTCCCAGGTAGTGACGGTCCCGTTCGGCGTCACCTCCCGTGCGAGCATGGTTCCTTGCCCGATCGCTTCCCACCCCAACGGGGTCGAGACCGCCACCCGATAGGAAGCCAGTGAGTCCGCCATGTCCGGATACCAGTACGTCTCAGTTCCGATGTATACGCCTTCGGGCCCGATATGCCCCGACGTCTCGCTGGGCGTCACGAACCGGAGATGCCGGGGCTCCTTCGGCGGATCATTGAGCTCGCCGGCATAATCGAAATCCAGGATGATCTTCTCCCCCGAGTGGACGGGACGATCCAGCACGACCACGATCTGGTGAGCCCGTCGGGCATCTGGCTGAGGAGCCGGACCGGGGAGGGGTGGGGTGGAGGGGATCGGCCTTGGACGGAAAGGCAGCAACTTGCCCTCTCGTGACACCCACGCGACGACCATGGCTTTGTTCAGCGTGACGGCGATCTCCTTCACGTCTTGGGCGACCGCCTCAATCGCCACGCGGTCCATCACTGCCATGCGATGCGTGGCGGGCTCGATCGTCACCTTGAGGTCGTGGCTCAGCAGTCGGAAGCTGAGTTCTTCCGCGGCGGACACACCGGGAAACGCCGACACCAGAAACAAAAGGACCAACGCCCCGTGATAACCTGATCCTTTCACGACTCCTCGCCCAGCAACGCTTCCACGAACGCCTCGCGGTCGAACGCCTGCAGGTCCTCGACGCCTTCTCCCACTCCGACATAGCGGACGGGGATCCCCACATCACCGGCAATGGCCACGACGATGCCGCCCTTGGCCGTGCCGTCCAGCTTGGCCAGCACCACGCCGGTCACCCCGATGGCTTCGTGGAACTGCCGCGCCTGCGCCAGCCCGTTCTGGCCGACCGTCGCGTCGAGGACCAGCAGCACTTCGTGCGGCGCCCCGGGCATCCCCTTGTCGAGCGTGCGCTTGATCTTGCACAACTCATCCATGAGATTGGACTTGGTGTGCAGGCGGCCTGCGGTATCCACCAGTACCACGTCGGCCTTGCGGGCCTTGGCCGCCGCCAGCCCGTCGAAGGCGACCGCCGCCGGATCGGCCCCCGCCTGGTGCTTGATGACGTCCGCGCCGACCCGCCGGCCCCAGACTTCCAGTTGCTCTCCGGCGGCGGCCCGAAAAGTATCGGCGGCGACCAGGACCACGCGCTTCCCCTCCTTACGGTATAGGGCCGCCAGCTTCCCGATCGTCGTGGTCTTCCCCACCCCGTTGACACCCAGCAGAAGAATCACATGGGGAGATGCGCCGTCTCCTCGCACAACGCCCTTCGTACCCCCGTTCACGCCCGTGCCCCCTGCAATCCGCAACCGCTCCGCGAGGGCGGCCTTCAGCACGGCACGGACGGAGGCGGCATCCGCCTCGCCTGAGTGGCGGACCGATTCTTTGACGGCATCCATCAAGAGCGCAACCGATCGGGCGCCGAGGTCGGCGGCCAGCAGCACGGCTTCGAGTTCATCACACAACTCCGGCGTCATCCGCCGGCTTGCCGGCAACAACCGTCGAACAGCCCCTAGGAGCCCCTCGCGGGTTTTGGCCAGCCCGATCCCGAAACGACTCAATACGCCCATCGGTTACCCTGTCGAATCCTCCTCAGAATCGCCCGCTCCTTGCGAGCCATGCGTGCCGCGTCGCGCAGGCTCCGTTCGTGATCGTAACCCAGGAGGTGCAAGACGCCATGGACCAGGAGACGGACCACCTCATCAAACAGCCCGTGCCCAAGCTCGGCCGCCTGCCGCCGTGCGGTCTGCATCGAGATGACGACATCACCGAGAAGCACCGGCGGTTTCTCCCCCTCACCTACTCCTCTCCCCCGAAGCGGGGGCGAGGAAATCTTTTCTTTCCCTCTCCCCTGGAGGGAGGGTGCCCCCCCACCCACACCCTCCCCCTCGGGGTGGGAGGGATGGGGGGGGGTGAGCGGAAAAGCCAGGACATCCGTCGGGCGATCCTTTTTACGGTAGCGCCGATTGAGCGCGCGCATGCGCCGGTCCGAGACCAGGAGCAGGCTGAGTTCTGTGTTCTCGTTGCGAACAGCGGACAGAACGGCGGAGGCCGTTCGGCGCAGCCGCGCGCCGTTGATCGCCACGGCGCGTTGACGGTTCTGCAGGCGGACGGGCAACGAGTTAATCCGTGCGGCGGGAGGGATTCGGGCGGGTCGGCTTTTCATCGCGCCGCTGGTAGGCCTTGATGATCTCCTGGACCAGCCGATGGCGGACCACGTCCTTCTCGGAGAAGTACACGAAGGCGATGCCGGGGATGTCCGCCAGGATGTTCCGCACCTCGATCAGGCCTGAGACCCGGTCGGACGGCAAGTCCACCTGCGTGATGTCGCCCGTGACGACGGCCTTCGAGTTGAACCCCAGGCGGGTCAGGAACATCTTCATTTGCTCGGAGGTGGCGTTCTGGGCCTCGTCCAGGATCACGAAGGAGTCGTTCAGCGTGCGCCCCCGCATGAAGGCCAAGGGGGCGATCTCGATCTCGCCCCGCTCGATGAGCCGGTTCGCCCGCTCCAATTCCATCATGTCGTAGAGGGCGTCGTACAGAGGCCGCAAATAGGGGTTGACCTTGGCGATCATGTCGCCCGGTAAGAACCCCAACTTCTCCCCCGCCTCCACGGCCGGCCGCGCCAGGATGATCCGGCTCACCTCGCGGCGGGTCAGGCAGGCGACAGCCATCGCCATGGCCAGATACGTCTTGCCGGTGCCGGCGGGTCCGATGCCCAGGACGAGGTCGTGCGTGCGGATGGCCTCGAGATAGCTCTTCTGGGTAGGCGATTTGGGGAGGACGACGCGCTTGCCGGTGCCGACTTCGACCCCACCGCGAAAGATTTCTTTCGGCGAGAGGTCCTCCCCGCCCTGGACGTTCCGGATGGCGTACGCGACATCGTCGGGGCTCAGGACGAGGCCCTCGCTCATCAGGGTCGTGAGCCCGCCCAGCAGCCGTTCACCGCCGCGCACGGCCGCAACCGGTCCTTCGAGCAACACCTCTTCACCACGGGCCGAGACCCGAATCCCGAGCGCTCCCTCGATCATCTTGAGATGGAGGTCCTGGCTGCCGAAGAGATTGGCCGTATCAATGCCTTCTCTGAGTTTAACCTTGAGGAGGGCCACCTTAGACAAGCGCGCCGAATTCTTCCTCTGCAGGGTGAGCCGGTTGGGAACCAATCACGAAGGGATTCTAACAGGCGGGGGGGAAACAGACAAGCTCTTGGACTCGTTCACTATTGCCCCGCGGCTTGCTGGGGGAGCTGGCCGTCCAATTCGAACTCCTGCTGAGCTTCTGCCTTGTCGTTGTCCTTCGCCACGATGACGACTCGGTGCTTGCCCTTGCTCTCCGGCGTCAATTTCCAGATCAGCTTTCCGGTCGCCGCCTCGATCGTCATGCCGGGCGGAGCCTGCTTGAGCTCGAACGTCACCGGATCATCATCCGGATCCACCGCCGTCACCGCGTACGCGTACTGCCCGTCTTTGACCTCAGCAGGCGGCGTGGAAGTGAATTGGGGAGGCGAATTTTCGATGGTCACCGGCAGCCCCGCTCGGGGCTCCCGCGTGGCCTTGCCGTCCGACGGCGTGACCAGGACCGCCAGCACGTCCTTCTTGCGGAACTCCTTTGTGTCCAGCGAGGCGGTTTTCGCGCCTGGAATCTCCTTGTCGTTGCGAAGCCACTTGTACGCGAGCGTAACCGGATCACCGTCGGGATCGCCCGCGACCACCTTGACCGTGATGACCTCGCCCCGGTGCACCGGGACCGGCTCCAGATGGATCTCGGCGATGTCTGGTGCGGTGTTCCCCACCGTCACATGGCCGGACGTGAAGACCGCGCCGTTGACTTTGCCGTCGTTCGGGGTCAGCTCGACCGCGACGCGATCGCCGTTCTTCAGATTCTCGGCGGCGAACTGGGGAGCAGTCGCCCCCGGGACCGGAGCCCCGTTGACGAGCCACTGGTACCGGTAGGTGATCCGATCGCCGTCCATGTCCTCGCTCTGCGGATCAACCTGGAGGGTGGTGTCAACGGTGACGTCAACCGGAAAAATTCCGGCGTCACGGACGACGGGCGGTTGGTTGCCCTGAGGGCCTGCAGAGGAACCGGGAGGCGGACCGCCCGGGGACGACGGCGCTTGGGAGGTGGGCTCGGCCGTGCATCCCCAGAGCGACAGCAAGACGACGAGGGGCGCCGCGCGCGCGGCGCCCCGTACGAACAGCGTGAGTGGGGAGAGCGGCGTCGCCGTGACCTCCGTTACAAATCCCGCCACGCCAGCATGCGGCTGAAGAACGAGAGTGCCGGCTTGCCGCACACCTGACCCAAGACCCCGGTGCTGGCCTGAATGAAGCCGGTGACCCGGCCGGCGCATCCGGCGCCGGAACCGGAAGTCCCCGACCCCCCGGTCCCCTTTCCGCCGATCTGGACGGCCATCTGGGACGGCAGGCCGGTGCCCAGCGAGATGGACCGGGTCGAGATTTCTTTGTCGCCCGCTTTGGTTACTCCGATGGTGGATTCTTTATAGGCGCTGCCGGTCGTGAAGAAGAGCGCGTACAGGTTCCCGTCCCCGGCCGCGGTGCAGAGATCGTTCGTCGGAATGAACGTGGTGAAGAAAACGGTCCCGCCCAGGATCGTCGGAGCCGAGAGCGCGCGTTCTCGTTTATCGGACACCGTCGTCGAATTGGGCAACGTCGTGAACCAGCCGTCCATGCCTTTGATCGTGCCGACCAGGGAATTGGTGGCGTCCCCTTCAAAGCTCGTGATCGCGGACCCGGCGCCGGTCACCTGCGGGTCGCCCGCGCAGATGATGCAGACCTCGACCGATGAGACGTTGAACAAGTTGTTGCGCTGAACGGTCTGATCCTTACAGATACCGGTCACGATGCAGTCCTTGACCCCGAAGAAATGCTGCAGGTCGGTGCTGGTTTTATCGGCCGCGGTGAAGAAGCGGCCGGTCCCGAAGAAGATCCAAATGTTGCTGGTTTCGTCTGCGGAAACGCCCGGGGCCGCCGTGATGGGACCCACTTTGCACGGCGAGGCCGTCGCGCAGGTGGTGGGGGACGGAGATGGGGTGTACGCGAACGTCGCGACAAGAACGGTCGGGATGCGGTTCGGCCCGCTGGCGATCCCCCAGGTTGCGGTATCCGTCGAGGATCCCGTCGTGATGTGATACAGCTTCCCGAAATATTTCGGCGTGCCCGTGCCGTTGCCGATGACATTGCCGGCGTAAATCGCATCCACGCGGTAATCGAGGTTGGCGTCGAGGGTGATGATGTCGCCTATGAAGGAACCACAAGGGACGGAGGACGAGCAGCCGGAACCGCTCGTACTGATATCACCGGTCGAAAATGCTCGGACCTTTGCGGTTGCGGTTTCGGAAACGGCCACTTTGCAGGGCGTGCCCCCCGAGCACGCCGTGCCGTGCAGGGTGCCGGATGTCTGACTGGTGAGGGTATAGCCGGGCCCCGTCTGCATGTCCACCACGAAGAATTTCGAGACCTGGGTGCTGTCGCCCGTGTAGCCCGTGGGGCCGGTGCCGAAGACCACTCTCCACTTCGCGTTCGTATTGTCGAGCTTGCCATCCCCGGTCGGGCTGACTCGGAGGACGGCCGGAAAGCTGGTGGTCAGACCCAAGGTTGAATCGGTGAAAACCCAGAGGAGTGTGGGGTCCTTCTCCGGGTTGGTGATGTCGAGCACGATATACGCGCTGTAGAACGCGCGGGTCTGGTCCCCGCTGCCGAAATCCGCCGTAACGGTCATCGGGGTCCCGCCCTGGGTGGACGTGCAGGCGCCGCAACTCCCGCCGAACCGCATCCCCGCGATCAGGATCGTCCCCCACCCGCCGGGGTGATCCGTATCCGGGCTAAAGATCCGCGCATCCGTGACCTTGGGCTTCAAATCCATGTAGTAGACGTGCGTGTAGTCCGTTTGGGTGTACCACTTGAGGTGCGGCAGGAGTTCCTGGGGGATAAAGGCCCAGAGTTCCGCGCCTCGCTTGGGATTACTCCTCGCCGAGGTGTAGGACGTGACTGAGGCGGGAGCGACCGTGCCGAAGGCGCCGTGCTCGATCTCGGGGGTCGAGGTGTCGTCCCCCGCCGTGAAGAAGCCGGCATTGAAGGCATGGAGCATCCCGTCGTTCGCGCCGACATAAGCGACCTGCCGACGGGTCTTGTATTGCTGGAAGAAAGTGGCATACGTGTCGTCCCCATAGATAATGTCGAACCGCTCCTGGGGCGCCCCCACGACGGTGGGGGTCGCATCCACGACATCGCCGAGCTTCCAGACCTTGGTCGCCGTCGAGGTCACATCATCAGGGTTCCGGACGGTGATCGTGCGGTCCCGGAGGCCGAACGGGACGCCGTCCTCGCCACGATGGAACTTGATGATGTTGGCCGCCTCGGTCTGGCCCGCCCCACCCGCTCCTCCGCTGACGCAGGTGGCGACATTGGTTCCGGCCAGGTAGGGACAGAGTTTGTCTTTGTTGGCCTCGGTGAACTCGATCACCTCGCCCGTCGCCGCCACGGCCTTGTCGCTGTCGGCGTCGGTCCAGGTCAGTATCCGGCGGCAGGAGACTCCTGCGTTTGTGGTCGTACAACTCGCCCCGGGGTCGGTATAGGCCAAGCGCGCGCCGGCCTCCCAGATGGGCTTGACATCCTTGAGGCCCACCGTCTCGAACGGCGCCGGACTATCCAGGATGCCGTCGCCGTTGGTGTCAACCGCCAAAGGACCGTCGGCCACGCCGTCGCCGGCCTTGCTGCCGGGCGCAGATCCATCGTCCTTGAACCGCTCCACTCTTACCTCGTTCGTGGTCGTGTCGAATCGGAGCTTGATGATGCAGTCATGCTCCAGGACGAGCCGGCCGTCCGGCGCTCCCGAGCATCCCGTCGCCGAGTAGTCCTCACGGATGTTCCCGAACGTGTCAATGAAGAGGCCCTGCGTGAAACCGAACCATTTGACCTCGTTGAGCCCCTCGAATTGCGACGGGAAGAAGTAGGCCTGGTAGATCGCGCCTTCACCGGTGGACGACGTCGCCAGCACGGAGACCGAGGTCCCGGACGCCGCTTTCTTCAGGATGTCTGCGATGGCCCTGTTGATCTCCTTTTCCAGGTCGCCGCCTTCAGATGCGTCGAAAAAGGTGTCCGGTGTGCAGTCCTTATCGAGGTCCCATTCGAGGCTGCTGACGCCGGCTCCGGTCCCCAGGTTGGAGGTGGCAGGAAACGTACAATTCTGACCTTTCTCATCCGGCTTCCCGTCGCCGTTGCGGTCCTCGAATCCGCCGAACTTCGCCGCGGAGGAAAGGACCGCAGCCCCATTGACCCCGCCCATCGCATTGACGGCATAGAAGGTCACCTTCTGGGTCCCGGTCAGAAACCCCGTGGTGCCGGAAGCCTGGTCACGGACATCGTGGGTCTGCCCGTAGAACGCCACGTCGTCAAGCTGCGTGGTCGCGAGACCCACGTTGGACTCGGACGTGTCGAGCAAGTTCCCGAACGGCTTCGCCTTGTCCGGACCATCCCCGTCGCCGCTCGGAATTCCGGAGCTGATCATGAGAATAAAGCTCTTGCAGCAGGACACGCTCTGGTTGTTGCTGACGAAAAAGAATGGATCGCCCTGGGCCGCGACGCTGGCGGTAAAGTCCGCAGGGTTGTTGTCGTAGCAGGCGCCTTGGGAGTTCCGGTAGTAGCAGAGGCCTTCGTAGGCAGACTCGCCGAGCGCGGCGAATTGGCTCAACGGCTGGTTCCGGATGCCGGTGATGGCCGAGGCGTTGAAGATGCCGTCGAACTCTCGGAAGAGCGTGGCGGCTTTGCCGTTCGTCGAATTGGTGAACATGACCGCCACGCGCATGTTGTCGGTCCGGAGATTCTGCAGCAAGCCCAACGACTCCTGCATGCGGAAGGCATCGGTCTCCGCCGTGAGATCCACCTGGATGGGAAATTGCCGCGCACTGGCGGCATCGAAAGGAACCGGTGAGCTGTCGCCATTGACGTAGATCTTCCCCTCCCCGGAGCCAAAGAACACGCCGTCCGGACCGTTGTAATTCGAGCCGGTCTGGTCCGCGGAGAAGGCGGCGGACACGGTCAGGCTGGTATCGCTCGCGATCGCGGTGATTGTCCGGATATCGGAGCCGACTTTGATTTGTTCGCCGACCGCAAACCTCGTCAGGAAGTTCGTGCCGGCGCCGGTGACCGTGGTGCCGCCGCTGGTCACCGAGACGGTCCCAGGCCCTTCGAGGCTGACCGAGACGTTGAAATAGGTCTGCCCAGTCGCAAAATCAGGGGAGAAGGCGGTATCCACGGTCAGACTGGCATCGCTGGATATGGCCGTGATGGTCCGGCTCTGGGCGCTGCCGCCCGTCCCCACCTGGATCGTGTCGCCGACCTTGAAGGTCGTCGTGAAGGTCGTCAGGGACACGGTCGCATTCGCGGTCACGGTCGTCGAACCGGCCGCCACGTCCACAGACCCCGGACCCGCCGTGCTGGTCGCCCCCGCCGTAAACTTTTTATAGGCGGTCCCGGCAGCGAACGCGGCCGTGAAGTCGGCGGAGACGGTCAGACTGGTATCGTTATTGGGATTGCTGGCGACGCTCCTAAATTGCGCGCTCGCGCCCGTGCCGACCTTGATGATGTCGTTCGCGACAAAGCTATAGGGCCCATTCTTAAACTGGGTCGAGGTCCCGTTGACCGTCGCGGCCTTGCTCGCAGGAGAAATAACCACCGACACGCTCCCCGGAACGGCGGCCGCAGATGGGTCAAAAAACGAGTAGCTCGCCCCGGCGGCGATCGCCGCGGAGAAGGCCGGGCTCACGGTCAGCTCGGTCGCGGAAGTGACGGCCGTGACCTCGGAAATGACGGTGCCGATCTTGATGGCCCGTCCCACATCGGTCGCTTTGAACGACGTGTCCGTCCCGCGGACGGTGCTCAACGATCCTGCCTGGACCTCCACCGATCCCGGCTGGAGGTTTTTGCTGTAGCCCGAATTGGTGATCGCGCTTGCGGAGAAGAAGCTGGCCACGGTCAGGCTACTGTCGCTCGCGATTGCCGTGATGACTCGGGACACTCCACCGATAGTGATGGAGTCGCCGACGCTGAAGGTGGTGGTGAAGGTCGTGGAGGAGACGGTGGCGCTGGCAAGCACCGCCGTCCCCAAAGTCGTCACGCTTCCCGGACCGGCCGCCTGACCGGTCGCTTGCCAGGCGGTGTCCGCCGCGGAGAGGCTCGTGTCGTAGTGACCCGACAAGAGGCTGGAGCGGACGAACTTGACGTACCGATAGCAGGGATTGGAAGTGTTGCTGCAGGTATTCGTGCTGCCGTTCAGGCCGGTCTTCGGCTCGCCGAGCAGCGTGTTCGCGGTCCCGTCATTATTGGACGCGGAGAGGGTCCTCCCGCCGATCAGCACTTTCTTGGCCTGGTCAATCTTCCGCATTGAGACCCAGTTCAGGAAATTGCCGTCCCACTTGCCGGTTGCGCAGGCGGTTGACGTCACCGCCGGCGACTTGGCCGTCCTCGTCCTGAAATCGCCCGAGCCCACCGAATAGCAACTGAGGGGCTCGAACATGCCGAAGTATGTCTTGGACGGATTAAACGTCTCGGTATCCGTGACGGTGAGCCCGAGGCCGGCATGGTTGCTGCAATAATCGGCACAGTTGCCGGCAGTGGTGCTGAAGGAGAGGGGATAGGACCCGAAGGCGGCCGGGAGCATGGCGTCCGAGAAGTCCGCGATGAACAGGATGTTCGGCGGCACGGTCTGGCCGATGAAAATGGGGAACGAGGTGTAGTCCGCCATGGTCACCGCGCGGGCATCGGAGAGCGGGGCCAGTCCCGTTCCCATGAGCGCCACGGTCGCCAAAAGGGTCTTTTTCATCCAAGTCGGTATCATGATCTCTCTCCTCTATATCTTCCGTTGGCAGGTCTCACCCGTTGCCACGCACGCATAGACCCCGGTGACCCGGCCGGCGACCCGCGTCGCCCCCGACGTGTTCCGGGCATAGCAATCAATCTTATACAGAATCTCGACGCCACCGCCTGCCGCGCCGCCGGCCGTCCCTTCATAGCCGGCGCCGAATTGCAGCGATCCTCCGGCCTTCGGCCTGAGATAGAGCCGATCAATGTCAATGTTCACCGTGAAGACGGGGAGGGCGAGGACGGCATTGGGCGCGACGCCCGACACGTTCGGGTCCGCGCTGTCCGCGTTCTCGTCGGACTGCCCCATGATCTCCGCCTGAAGCGGGTTTATCGTAATGGCCGGGTTGGCCCCTGCGGCCGTCAACGTGGCCGGGATCTTGGAGCTCGCCAATGTCTGCTGGATGATCTGAACGCTGCTGCTCATGCAGGCCTCGGCCGCATTCACGCTGCTCTCGCGCAACCGCTCGCCTCCGGCCATCCGGATATCCAGGCTCGTGGTCGTGATCGCGGCGATCCCGATCACGGTCAGGATCACGGTCAGCATCAACACCGTCAGCATCGCAAGCCCGTCTTGCCGCCCCAGCACCGCCATCTGCCTTGAAAATCCCCCCTCACCGTCTCCTCTCCCCCAGTGGGGGAGAGGGCTGGGTGAGGGGATTCCGCGCGTTTGGGGGTTCATATCAGTCATCTGTTTACGCTCCATTGCTCATAAGACGGATGCGTCCCGAAGGCTGACGACCCTTGTCAAAGTCCGCCGCCGGATGCCGTCGGCGTTGGCGATGGCCTGGTCTTCAACGTTGACAGCCGAACTGCTCTTATAGGTCGGATCCTTCCACGTGTTGTTCGCCACGTTGGCGGCGGCCGGGGGGATCGCCCGCCCCACCCCCGTGATACGAATCTGTCGGGCCGAGGTGGGGGTGGTATTGACGGACGAGGGAATCGTCTTGACGGTGCCCGCGGCCAGAAGGGTCGTTCCCTGCATGCAGGCCGTGTTGTTCGGGACGAAGTCGAGACAATCGAACGCATTGTTGGCGTTCTGGTCGTCAATTGTCCCTTCGTTATCCGCATCCACGGCATAGGCCAGTTGCAGGGACTCGATGCCGTCAACCAGGGCCACGTTGTTGCGGAGCAATTGGAAGGGAGGAGTGACCGTGCTTCCGGTCACGGTGTACGAGACGCAGGCCAGGCGGATCACCTGCGTGCCGGCGGCAAAGACGACGGGGCTCAGAATGTTCTTCGGCGTGGCCGTGCCAGGCTCCACCAAGGTCAGTTGTTTGGTGCCGGTATTGAACGCACTTACGCCGGCCGTGAAGATGCCTTCCAGTGTCACCACCTGCCCGACTGCAATGTCGGAGGGAAGAGTGTTGAGCGTGATGACGTTGCCGTTGGAGAAGCCGGACGCCAGCGTGCCGATCTCTTGGTCCACCGTCACCACGCTGATCGTGTCGGAACCGGTATCGGCTCCGGCCGTGTTGTTGTCCGTGGCGTTGATATGATTGGCGCAGCCCGCCACCGATCCGGCCGGCGGGTTCCCGAAGCCGGCCATGCGGATGTCCCGGGAGACCAGGTCCATGGCCAGGCGGACGTTCTGTTGAACCTGCACGGTCTGGTCGTTCATGACGGCGGCCTGTTGGCTGGAGCTGAGCACGGAGAACGCGGCCAGCGACACGATCGAGAAGAGACCTAAGGCAACCAGTAACTCGATCAGGGTCAGCCCCTGTTCCGAAGAATCACCCCCACCTACCCCTCCCCCCTCTAGGGGGAGGGTGAAGGCGGGGGGGCCATTTTCTGACGAGTCGCGCATGACGGTGCCCTCAACCCTCATAACGGAGCCACAATGGTGCTCATGGTGAAGGTGGGCGTACGGAGACCCGCCGTCCATCCCACGGTGACGTCAACCTGCACCTGTCCCAGAGACGCCGGTCCGATGGCCGTGGAGGTGACGGTGGCCGTGGCATTGGGGAGGAAGATGGCGCCGGAAGCATCCGCCGTCCGAAGACGGGCCCGCCACTGCTCGTAATCCCCGTTCGCCGTCGCATTGATCGTCGCACTGCCCGCAGTCTCCCCGCCCGGGCAGGCATAGTTGCAGGCCCTGATGCCGTTATAGGGATACGCCCCGGCAACGGCCGTGGCGTTGGCCGGCGAATTGAACCGGATCCGCTCGATCATTTCAACGGCGAGACTCGTCGCGATGCTGAGCCGCCTCCCATCCACGTTCCGCGAAATCGCGATGTCTTGCATGGCGGCGATGCCCAGGAGACCGATCGCGAGAAAGACCAGCGCGAACATCACCTCGATCAACGTGAAACCCTTCTGGCACCGCTCCACCAGACGGAGCTCGTTGTCGCCCGCTCGCGCCATGATGTCTGCGCCGGGCCTTCCTATTGGGCACATGTGTTGGTATAGCACCACGACACCTTTCCGGTGGTCGCGACCACGATCCGATAGTTGAAGCCTCTGGTGTTCCGGAAATTGAACGCTTGTCTGAAATTGTTGTCGCAAGCCGCTCCCGTATAGCCGCCCGTGGCGTTGATGCATAGATTATTGGCGTTGCCCGTATCATCGCGAAGCCCCTTCGCGTTGAATCGCACGTCCTGAGGCGAATTGACGCCGGCGCCCACCGACACGCTGCCGGCATTGGTGAGCGAAACTTCCGAATCCAACGTCAGCGAGGGCAGTACGTCGGCCCCCGCCGTGGTCCGGTATGTCACGGTTACCGGACTGGTCGTCGCCGCCTGCGTCACGGTGACGGTGACGTTCGTGTTCTGGTTCATGGCGGCCATCCGTGCCACACTGATTTGTCCATGCAGCTCCCCCACCGCAGCCTTCAGCTTATACTTGCTGTTCCATACAAGGAAGTTCGGGACGGCGACGGCCGTCAAGATCGCGATGATCGCGCCCACTACCATCATTTCAGTCATCGTGAATCCTCCGGCAGCTTTGAGTCGAGCCGTCATCCGCTCCCAGCCCTCCAGCAGGTACCCATGATCCAGCAAGATATGCACCACAGCGTAAACGGGGCGGATTATTTCACAACTACTTCGCAAATTCAATCGGTTCGGCGCATTCCGCCGAGCCTCAGAGGGCTAGGGACATGTGTGCAGATAGGCTGGATTTGGGTAGTGGGCCTCCTATCCTGGGAAGCCGCCTACAGGTTACGCAGGGGTCAGCTTCCCCATTCCCGCCAGGTTCCCCGGATGGGAAAGACCGTAGGGAGCCCTTGCAGAAGGCCTCGTTTCAGGTCGTCATTGTACCAGACTTCCAGGAGGCCACCGCCGGTCAGCCCACCCTCGGCGACGACCGCGCCGAACACGCGAGTGGGATTGTCCACGCGAAGGCTCCCGGCCGCATGGAGGACTCCCTGTACCCTCACGTCGGCGATGCTGACCGGCACACGCAAGGCGACCGACTCGCGCCCTTCAGGGGGAGGGGACAGTGCGGGGACTGCTTGCCCGAGGCCTTCCGGCCTGAGCACCACATGCGCGTTCACGTAAAAGATTCCCTCCATGTAAGCCGAGTCTAGGACCAGTGTTGCCATGTTGTCGGCCGACGGCGGGGCTTGATCCAGCGTATCCACGAACACCAGTCCCTTATGGGCACCGGCATCGGCCGACCCGAAGACTTCCGCCGGCGTGAGGGCCAGCGCCGGATCCATCATGCCGTTCCGATACAGCCGCCCCTCACGATCCGGCACGTAATACGCCCCGAAACGCATGGCGATCTCCTTGAACTTCAAGTAGTGCCAGGGACTGGGCGGCAAGCCCGGCACAGGGTCCTGGTTCGCCTGCACGTTCTGCGGGAGAATGGGATTGGGATCCTCGAATTGCGGGGTCCCGCCGATCCAGGCTTCCATCCAACGATCTTCCTGCGGCGCGCCGGGTTCACCATAGCCAAGGCCCGTGACTTCGGCCAGTTCGGACTTTCGCGGAAACTGATCGGACCGGCCGAGGCGGGCGTCCCCCGCCAAGAGCATGTCACCCCAATGAGCCAGCACACGGGGACTCCCCATTGTTGGGTCTGCGGGAAGGCCCGCCTGGATGGCCGCGTGCAAGGGAGGGATCTCGAGCGCGCCCAGTTCGAGCGCCACCGTCCGGCGGACCCCGCCTGGTGTCTCCGCCGTCACCTCGATCGTACAGAGCCCTTCCGGACGGACGGAACCGTAGAGACGAAGACGCAGGATGCGGCCGAGTTCGGCGAGAGCCCGAAACGCCCCCGTGTCGGGATCGTTCAATACCCGGTCGTCCTGCGGTCGGCTGGCGTCGAAGTCCACGTCGGGGGCCTCCGCCGTTCCATGAAAGGGGGAAGACACCGCACTTCCGACGGTCGCGGGCAGGTCGGCGTGCGTGAACCATGCAATGACTTCCTCCACCCCGCCCTCCGCGAGTAGGCGGCTTGCCGACTCCTCGCGGTGTCGCCCTTCCGCCGCCGTTTCCGTCACGGCCAGGTTCATCGCGATCCCTCCGAGCATGGAGAGGAGTAGTCCCACCAAGAGAGCCGCTACCAGTACGCCGCCTGATTCTGCATCCAGAGTTTTCATAACGCCCTCACTCCCATCTCCCGCGTGTGGGACCGGCTGACATGGCCCCCGTTGCCATCAAATCCGCCGGTCTGAAGATTGACCCGGACAAGCCGGATCTCATCCATTCGGCCTGTCTTGCGCCCGCTCTCATTCAGGTACGTCAATGAGAACTCCTCGACGTGCTCGATCAGGGGGTTGGCGCCGCGATCCACCTCGCGCATCAACTTGAAGTTCTGGAGATCGCGCCGGTTCAGGTAATACCGGACTCGGTTGACCACCTCGACGCGGCTGCCGGCCGGAAAATCTCTGGTCAGGTATCCCGTAAACACCAACCGCCCCGAAGTTCCGTCCTGAGCGAGAACCTGTTCTTCGCATTCTGGAGCTCCACAGACCACAATCGTCTTCCCTTTCCTCCACCCGCTCCCGGGTCGGACCATCAACCAATCCTGACCCGCAAAGGCCGCCGTAACCAAGGTCCCCCGCACCTCGTTGACGTTGGCGCGGAACGTGATTTCGTCCGTGGCCACGGCGGTCAGGAACGGCTGAGCCGGAGAGGCCCCCGACCCTGCGAGCCGGAGTTCGCTTGCCAGCAGGTGGACGCCGCCACGTAGATCCTGTTGCAGCTCGGCTTTGGTCCTCTGCGTGCGGAAGTGGCCGTGGTGCGTCACGAACACGTCCAGCGCGGCGCCGATGACGATCGCACCCAGAGCCGCAGCGACCATGGCTTCCACCAACGACGTGCCGCGCTCTCCGTCGGGGCGCCGGGCTTTCACGAATACCACGCTGCTCATGACGCGCTCCCCCCGTACACCGGACCACCGTATGCCGGATTGGCCCTCCGCATCCCCAACCGAACCGTCCGGTGACGGCCTCGATAGTCGGACCACGCCGCCGTCACCCTGATCATTGTGGCCCGCGACCGGGCGAGCACCGGCTGGTCCGGACGCACCTGAGTGGTCAGCACGATGCCGTTGACGGTCCGGCGAGCCGTGTATTCGCCGTCCCCGGCCACCGCGTCCCCGTCCATCCCTCGATCCTCCAGGATCACGTCGGCGCGGCCGTCGCCGTTGACGTCCTCTGTCTGAAGCGTCTGATAGGCCGCCGCGCGCATGCGTTCCATCTTCGTTTCGGCAAGGGCCAGAGCCTCGAGCCGTTTCGCGCCGCCGGAGATCCCCTCCTGCGCCACGGCGAACATGCTCAACGCGCCCAGTAGGCTGATCGAGAGAAGGACCAAGGCGACCATGGTCTCGACCAGGGAAAAGCCGCCTTCCGCAGGGAACGCCGGTTTCAGCATGATCGTCACCGTGCCCTGGCAATTCCGGTCAGGCTGACCGTCAACACCCGCTGAGTGCCGCGCCGGTTCTCCAGCGTCAGGGTCGTCGGCGTGGCGCTCGTGCCGCGAGGGCTGAACGAGAGCAGGCTCCCGCCCGTAGACCGGAGCACGCGGACGCCACGATTCACGAGGTTCCGGGTGGGCCCCACGGCCTCCGCCGGTACGCCGGTTCGGAGAATGGTGACCGCCGGTTGCTCCTGATCCACTGCCACCTGTACCGCCTGCCGTTCCCACACCGCCAGGTTCCTGGCATACCGGAGATCGCCGAGCACCTCGGCGACGGCCGTATCGAGATAGACGCGATCCGTCATCGCCTCGAGCTCCGTTCCGAGAAACACGGCAAGCGTTCCCGTGATGGCAAGGGAGATCGCCAACTCGATGGTGGTCATGCCCCGCTCGTGCTTCATCTCCCCCGGACTGTGATTGGTCGTCATGGCCGCCCTCCTTTGGTTGACGCCGTGTGATGCCGGGACAACGGTCAAGATTCATGCCGGTGTACGGCGAGAGCCGGCAGACCCGCATCAATGGTGGACGCCTGCTCTGTACCCGGCGGATCATCCACGAACAGCGCGCTCAGAACCGCCGAGCAGCCGTGTGCCGCCGATGAACAGGGGAAAAGGAGCGCAGGACGAACCGCCTCATCCGGCTGCGGGATCGCTTACCCTATGAACAGGTGTTCAGAATGACCGACGCGGCCGTTCAGGGGACGGTATAATGAATCCTTCCAAGGCATGAACCGTCGTGCGGGTACTTGATCGTGGCTCAACTCGACGAAGTACGATCGCACTCGCGCTGTGCGCGGTGTTGGTCGTAGCCGATGGACGTCATATGAGTCGCTCGTCCCCGGAAACATCCGCGCTGGCGCGCGAACGGCTGGCGACGTACGTGCAGGTGCTGGCCGGAGACATCGGCGAGCGCAACGCGTTCAAGCCGCAGGCCTTGCGGCGGGCCGAGGCGTTCATCACCGATGCTTGGCGTGCGCAGGGCTACGAGGTCACTCGGC
>CAZITU010000033.1:0-24870 GCA_964542245.1 uncultured Nitrospirales bacterium
CGCGGCGGTTTAAATTCGTAGGAGGCGTCATGCAAACGTCCACCGATCCTTCTCCCGAATTGTTGCGCATCTCCGTCGCCAGGCCGCACGACGCTTTCCCCAGCAAGACCGCCAAGGACCTCACGACGACGATCTCCTTGACCGACGTCAACTTCTTCTACGGGGAGTCTCAGGCCCTCTTCAACGTCAACATCGAGGTCCCGCGAAACCACGTCACCGCCTTCATCGGCCCCTCCGGTTGCGGCAAATCCACATTGCTGCGCTGCCTGAACCGGTTGAACGACCTGATCGAGGGCGCGCATCTTGAGGGAAAGGTCCTTCTCGATGGCATGGATATCTACAGTCCGCAGGTGGACGTGACGGACCTCAGAAAGCGGGTGGGGATGGTCTTTCAGCGGTCCAATCCCTTCCCGAAACCGATTTGCGACAACGTGGCCTACGGCCCCAGGCTTCAAGGAATCCGAAACCGCGCCGCCTTGGATCAGACCGTGGAAGAGAGCCTGAAGGGCGCCGGCCTGTGGGAGGAGGTCAAGGACCGCCTGCGCGAAAGCGCTTTGGGCCTCTCCGGAGGCCAGCAACAGCGCCTTTGCATCGCTCGGGCGCTGGCCGTCAAGCCGGAAGTACTTCTCTTAGACGAGCCCTGTTCAGCCTTGGACCCCATCGCCACTTCCAAGATCGAGGAACTGCTCTTCGGGCTGAAGAAAGACTTGACTGTCGTGATCGTCACGCACAATATGCAACAGGCGGCGCGCGTGTCCGATTACACCGGCTTCTTCCTGATGGGCGAGATGATCGAATTCAACGACACGAAGACCATCTTCACCACGCCGCAGGACCGGCGGACGGAAGACTACGTCACCGGGAGGTTCGGCTGATGCAACGACACTTCGACCAAGAACTGAAAGACCTCAAGGAAAAAATCCTCCGGATGGGCGGTATGGTGGAGGAACAGGTGCAGGGCGCGCTTCGCGCCCTGGTCGAGCGAGACTCGGTGCTCGCCCGCCAGGTCATTGAGAACGACCATCGCGTCAATGCCTTGGATGTCGAGGTTGACGAGGACTGTCTTCGCCTGCTCGCCCTCCAGCAGCCGGCCGCGCGGGACCTGCGTTTCATCACGACCGCGATGAAGATCTCCACGGAACTTGAACGCATCAGCGACCTGGCCGAGAATATCTGCGAGCGCGCGATCGAGCTGAACGAGGAGCCGCAGCTCAAGCCCTACATTGACATTCCACACATGGCGAACTGGTCCCTCCAGATGGTCAAGGAATCGCTGGACGCCTTCGTCAACGCCGATCCCGCATTGGCCCGCAAAGTGTGCGGCGACGACGACTTCGTGGATGACCTGACCCAACAACTCTTTCGGGAGTTGCTGTCCTTCATGCTGGAGAACCCCCAAACGATCACCCGCGCAATCCGTATCACCTTCATCGCAAAGTACTTGGAGCGTATTGCCGACCATGCCACGAATGTGGCAGAATTAGTCGTCTATATGGTCGAAGGGAAGATCATCCGCCACACCCTCGGCTAGCCCGAATGCTCAAACTCGCCCTCCTGGACGTCGGCAGCAACTCCATCCACATGATCCTGACGGAGATTCTCCCCGACTTTTCGTACAAGATCCTCGACCGGTACAAGGACGTGACGCGCCTTGGCGAGGAGACCTTCAGGACCGGCGCCTTCTCGCCGGACGCCGTGTCCAAAGGGGTCGAGGTGGTCAGGACCCTCGCCACCCTGGCCCGCAACCGCGGTTTTTCCAGAATCGAAGCGGTGGCCACCAGCGCGGTTCGAGAGGCCGCCAACGGCGGCGAGCTGATCGAGGCCATCGAGCAACAGACGGGCGTCCGGATCCGCGTGGTCACAGGCCAGGAAGAGGCCCGGCTGATCTATCTGGGCGTCCGCCACAGCATGGACTTCGGCGACCGGAACGTGCTGATCGCGGACGTGGGCGGCGGATCCGTCGAGCTGATCGTGGGAAACCGGAACAAAATGCTTCACGCCGCCAGCCTGAAACTCGGCGCGATCCGACTGAAGGATCTCTATCTCGGGCAGCACACACCCTCCGCCGGCCGGCTCGAACGGCTTGAGGAGGCTGTGGACGCCCAACTCAAGGCCGCGCTCCCGCGCTTTAAAAAGATCGGGTTTGACGCGTTTGTGGGCACCTCCGGGATGATCGGGAACATGGCCGAAATCATGCACCTTCAGAAGACGGACCGGCCGATTCCGCAACTCAATTTGGCCCGCTTCTCCTCGAAGGATGTCGTTGCGATGGAGAAGCTCTTCAGAAAGACCCCGCTCAAGCACCGGGCTGAGATTCCGGGGGTGGACCCCAAGCGAGCCGACGTGCTGTTGCCTGCCACCATCGTGTTGAAAGCCATCATGGAGCGGCTGGAAATTTCAGAGTTGACCGTCAGCGACCAGGCGATCCGAGAGGGGCTCCTCTATGACTTCATCGAGCGGCACCGCGAAGGAATTCAAACGGAACAAGAGATCCCCAACGTCCGCCGGCGCAACGTCCTCGCGCTGGCCCGAAAATGCCAGTATGACGCCGTGCATTCCCACCACGTCGCGAAACTCTCCTTGCAGATCTTCGACCAGACCGCTGTCCTGCACAAAATGGGAGACCGGGAACGGGAGTGGCTGGAATACGCCGCTATCCTGCATGATATCGGATATGTGATCAATTCCCGCCAACATCACAAGCATTCCTATTATTTGATAAAAAACAGCGACTTGGCGGGGTTCTCGGCGGATGAGATCGAGTTGATCGCCAACGTCGCCCGTTACCACCGGAGAGCCATCCCGGAGGACGACCACCGGACCCTCAAGGACCTCCCGGAAGACCTCAAGGATACCCTTACGGTCCTGGGAGGCATCCTTCGCACAGGGGATGCACTGGACCGGAGCCACTTCTCTGTCATACAATCGGTCCGTTGCGCCGTCACTCCCGAGACAGCGGACATCGCGCTGTCCGCAACGGACGACGCCGCACTGGAAGTCTGGGCGGCCCGTGAGCGAAAAGACCTGCTTGCCCAAGGATTGAACCGGACCATCCGGTTTACGAAAACGACAGCCCAAGAGGAATCCGACACATGACCCCGCCTTCCAAACTCGCCACGATGGCCTCTCATCCCTATCCGGGCAAACTCATCGTCGTTGAGGGGATTGACGGCTCGGGCAAGAGCACGCAGCTCAGCCTGCTCCGCAAATGGCTGGAGTCCAAGGGAGCCAACATCTTTTTTACCGAATGGAACTCCTCCGAGCTCGTCAAGGAGACGACCCGGCGTGGGAAAAAAACAAAACTCCTGACCCCCCTCACGTTCAGCCTGCTGCACGCCACCGATTTTGCCAATCGCCTGTACCACCAGATCCTGCCCCCGCTCAAGGCCGGCATGGTCGTCCTGGCAGACCGGTACATGTACACGGCCTTCGCGAGAGACGCGGTCCGCGGCGTTTCCCATAGTTGGGTGCGCCATCTCTACAGCTTCGCCATCAAACCGGACCTCGCCTTTTATTTCAGGGTCCCGATCGAGGTCTCCGTGGCCCGCTTGCTGGAAGGGACACGTGCCGAGTTGAAGTACTACGAGGCCGGGATGGACCTGGGCCTCAGCACGAACGTCGTGGAGAGTTTCAAGATTTTCCAATCGCGGGTGTTGGGCGAGTACGACAAGATCGTTGACGAATTCGGTCTGACCGTGATGGACGCGACGTTCGAAATCGACGAGCAGCAGGAGCAAGTCCGCGACATCGTCTCGAAGACGCTGGCCTCCTACAAATTCAAGCGGGGAACGCATGCCAAACGAGAAGCGCTATTTTGGAGAAGGTTTGACCTACCTGAGTCTGAAGGGACTCAAGGGGAAGCTGATCGCCATTGAGGGCCCGGACGGCGTCGGGCGCTCGACCCACATCGAATCGCTTCAGGAATGGTTGGAAGTCCAGGGGTACGGGGTCCTCACCACCGGCTGGACCCGATCCGCCCTGATGTCCAAGACCATTGAGATCGCCAAACAAGGCAACATCCTGGATCCCTGGAGTTACAGCCTGCTGTACGCCACTGATTTTGCGGACCGGCTGGAACACCAGATCATCCCGGCCCTCCGGTCCGGCTTTGTGGTCTTGGCCGACCGGTACATTTACACGGCTTTCGCCCGCAACACCGTCCGAGGCTGCGACCGGCAGTGGATTCGTGATGTCTTCGGTTTTGCGGTGGTGCCCGATCTCGTCTGCTATCTCCGAATCGACGTGGAAACCCTGGCGCTCAGAGTCATCGAATCGAAGGGCATGAACTATTGGGAATCCGGGATGGACATGCGACTGGGGACCGACCTGTATGACAGCTTCAAGAAATACCAGGGGATGCTGATTGAGGAGTTCGACAAGATGGCCGAGGAGTTCGGTTTCCAAGTGGTGGACGCCCGGCGCCCACCGGAGGAGATCCAGGAGGCCCTGCGCGCCCGCATCCTCCCCGTCCTCAAGGAAGGCCGCACCAGACGCATCGGCAAATCAGTCGAGAAACCCTCCGACAAGCCGGCCGAGAAAGCCGCTGAGAAAGCCAACGAGCCCGCGCCCGCGAAGGAGCCCGCGCCCACCGCTTAAGCGCGCTCCCAATCCGTATGAACCGAAAGGTCCTGTTTCTTTGCACCGGAAACGCGTGTCGCAGCCAAATGGCAGAGGGCTTCCTGCGCCATTGGGCCGGCGACCGGTTCGACGTCGCAAGTGCGGGGACGCATCCGGCCGGGTTAAACCCAGACGCGGTGGAAGCCATGCGGGAGGTCGGTGTTGATATCTCGCAGCACCGATCGAAGGGCATTGATGAGTTTCTTGGTCAACGCTTCGATGACGTCATCACCGTATGCGATCGGGCGAAGGAATCCTGCCCGATCTTCCCAGAAGCGTCGTCCCGAGACCATTGGCCGTTCGACGACCCAGCCACAGTCCAAAGATCGCCCGAGGCGCGAAGCGCCGTCTTCCGCCGCGTTCGGAACGAGATTGCCGAGCGCATCCGGCGGTTCATTGACGAACGCCCTCCCTGACCTTTACTGCAGTAGGGGCGGATTTTAGATCCGGGGCCCGCTACCATCGGATCAACGCCGTGCCCCAGGTGAGGCCGCCGCCGATCGTCGCCAGAAGGACCAGATCATCCGGTTTGACTTCGCCAGCCCGCACCGCCGCATCCAACGTCAACGGGAGCGACGACGAAGACGTGTTCCCATAACGTTCGATCACGCTGAAGGTCTGCGCTGAGGGGATGCCCAGCCGCTCCATGACCTTCTCCAGCAACCTGGCGTTGGCCTGATGGAAGAAAAACCAGCGGACCTCAGGGACCGTCAACCCATGCGCCTTCAGGGTCTCGATCACGGCGGATTCGAGATGGCGGACGGCCACCCGGAACAGGCTGGGGCCTCTCATGGTGATGGCATGAAGGCCTTCTGCGAGGGTCTTCTCGGAAGCCGGCAGGCGCGATCCCCCCGCTCGAATCTGGATCAACTCCGCATACGCCCCATCCGCCCGTAACGTGACCGATAGGACCCCTTGGCGGTCGTTTCCAGGAACCAGGACTGCGGCACCAGCCCCGTCACCGAACAGAATCGCTGTCTCGCCTTCGCTGTAGTTGAGGAATCGCGACTTGACTTCGCTCGCGACGATCAGCACCCGACCGGCCTTTCCCGCCCGGATCAAATGATCGCCGACCGACAGCGCATAGAGGAAGCCGGAGCAGGACGCGGCCAGATCGAACGCAAACGCCCGGTGGGCCCCAAGCATGCGCTGGAGATGGCACGCCGACGAGGGCATCATCGTATCCGGTGACGTGGTGGATACGATGATGGCATCGAGCGCCTGCGGCCAGACGTCGGCATCTTGCAGAGCCACGGTGGCTGCCCGAAAGGCGAGGTCTGCCGTAGCCTCCTTCGGATCCGCCCACCGACGTTCCACAATGCCTATCCGCCGGCGAATCGCGGACGGGCTCAGACCCGTCAGGCGGGCCAATTCTTCATTGGAGACCACGCGATCGGGGACTCGGCCTCCCGTCCCCACAATGCGCGACCGGAAATTCATACCTGCGCCCTCTCGGGAGGGATTATAGGAAGCGGTATTTTCTGGTGTCAATTAATGCTTGAGTTTCAAATTGGTATTTGATAAGGTGAGGGCCGTATGCGTGTGTACGTGCCCCTCACCGCGACCCTGCTAGTCGTCCTCACGCTCGTCGGTTGTTCCAGCGGACCTAAGACCCAGCAGGCCAAGGACGCCGCGGCATCCCGAGTGGTCGACGTCGATGAGAAGATCCTGAAACAAGACCCCCTGGAGCGCAACTACGACCCGCACGTCATCATGAAGCGAGCCGAGGCGTTCTTCGAAAAAGAGAACTATGCCGAAGCCGCCGTCGAGTACCAACACTTCCTCGATCTTCACAAGCCCCACGTCCTCGCTCCCTACGCGCAATACCGCCTGGGTCTCAGCTACCACAAGCAGATCACGACCAAAGACCGCGATCCAGGGCCCGTCCGACAGACGCTGGACGCCATGGAGAAGTTATTGCGAGAATACCCCGGCAGCGCTTATGAGAACGACGCCCGGGCCAAGATCAAGGAGTGCCAGGAGCACATCGCCACCTACGAGGTCTATGTGGGAAAGCACTACTATCGGAAGGCCGCCTATCTGGCCGCCGTGCACCGGTTCGAGAGCGTGGTCGCGCAATTCCCCGACTCAGAGGCGGCAGCCGATGCCCACTATCACCTGGCCCTGACCTTCAAGGACCTGGGCGACACCGGCTTGGCCGTCGAGCATCTGAATGCGCTCTTGACGCGACACCCCAAGACGAAGCTCAGGAAAGAGGGCCAGGCGCTTTGGTCCAGTCTCACCGGGAAGCCCGCGAAGAGCATCGCGGCGGCCGAGGCTGCCGGTTCGCCCTCCAAAACACCGGTCCCGTCTCCCTTACCCTCACTTCCTCCAACCCGCTCGTTAGCGGTGCTGCCCGCGCCTCTCCCCCAAGTCGGTGTGAACGGCAGCGGACCGCCGATCACGACCTGCGGCTTGAACGTCATCTGCTGACCTCACTCCTGCTGCTTCTTGAAGAGGTCCCTCGCGGTCGCGGTGGTATCCACCTCCGCATGAAGGCTCCCGCCGGAAACCTATACAGCAACGGGCGCAAAGCCGGTAACTTGTGGGTCTGCGGATGGAGCTCATTTACCAGTTGACAGGAAAGTAGCCGACTCGCTATAAATATACCAACTGGTCGGTATAATGCCGTTTCCATCTATTGAAATGAGGTTGCCATGGTGACTAAGCAGTATAAGCAGCTCGGCTGTCTGAATGAGAACTCCACAGGCTGACTCCCCCACGAAAGAGAAACTGCTCGAGGCGGCCCAGTCACTGATGCTTGCCAAGGGCTTCACTGCGACCACGGTGGACGAGATCTGCGAAACGGCGGGCCTCACGAAAGGCAGCTTCTTCCACTACTTCGAGAGCAAGGAGGACCTGGCCAGAATGGCGTTGGATCGGTTCGTCGCGGCCAAAGCCGAGGGGTACCAACAAGCTCCCTTTGCGAAAAAACGCGATCCCTTGCAGCGTGTCTATGGCTACGTGGACTTCGTCATCCAGATGTCGAAAGCCCCCGAGACCTTGCAGGGTTGCCTGTTGGGAAACTTCGCCCAGGAGTTGTCGGACACCCACCCGAAGATCCGGACGCAGTGCGCCAACCATTTCGCCCAATGGTCGGCGATGTTCAAGCGGGACCTCGATGAAGCGAAAGCCCAGTACGCGCCTCAGGCTTCCTTTGATACGCAGAGCCTGGCCGAGCACTTCATCGCCGTGTTGGAGGGAGCTCTGATCCTCGCCAAAGCCAAGCAGGAGCGCGAACAGGTTGCGGAGCACGTCCAGCACTTCAAGCGGTATGTGAGAAGGCTGTTCGAGCCATGATCGGCAAGGAGGAAGCCCAGGGGGTTATCCTCGGACTCGTCTTTGGTAAAAAACCGGCTTAGAAGACGCCCCACTAGGCCGACACAGGAGCAACCAGAAAGGAGGAAGCTATGGCAACACAGGTCAAACCAATTCGAGCGGGCTTTCACACCCTCACCCCAATGCTCACGGTTCGGAACGTCGACAAGGCCATTGACTTTTACACGCGCGCGCTCGGCGCAGAGGAACGGGGGCGTTTACTGGGACCGGACGGCAAGAGCATCATGCACGCGGAGATCAAGATCGGGGATTCGATCATCATGCTGGGCGAGGAGCAACCGGCCATGGGATGCCGCGGACCGCAAAACCTTGGAGGTACACCCGTTGGTCTCTACCTCTATGTTGAAGATGCAGACCACGCCTTCAGTCGGGCCGTATCAGCCGGCGCCACAGTGCTGATGCCGGTGGCCGACATGTTCTGGGGCGACCGATGCGGGCAACTCACGGATCCGTTCGGCCACAAGTGGTGGCTGGCAACCCACAAGGAGGACCTCTCGCAAGAGGAAATCCAGAAACGAGGCGCGGCGTGCTTCGCCCAGATGGCCAAGGAGCCTGCCTAGCCGTGTGTGACAGACCTACTGAAACTGGTATCGCAAAACGGAGGTGAATGATGCCACCAGTACGCCCTCTTCCCCGAAAGAACATCACGCCCTCTCTTGAGCCAGCTACGGCCCCTGTTGCCCTGTTGGTTGGCACCCGCAAGGGCGCCTTTATCTTACGCAGCGATCGCGCTCGTCGAACCTGGAAGCTGACAGAGCCGATCTTTCTCGGCCACATCGTGCACCATCTCGTGCTCGACCCTCGAGACAAGCGAACGATGCTGATGGCCGCTCGGACAGGCCACCTCGGACCAACCGTCTTTCGCTCCACGGATTTCGGCCGGACCTGGAAGGAAGCAGCGCGGCCGCCAGCCTTTCCAAAGGCACCTGAAGGGGAAAAGGGCCGCGTGGTCGATCATACGTTCTGGCTCACGCCTTGCCACGCGAACGAACCGAACGCGTGGTACGCGGGCACCTCGCCGCAGGGCCTGTTCCGCTCCGACGACGGAGGCGTCACATGGGAACCGTTCTCCAGCATCAACGACGATCCGCAGTACCGAACGTGGATGGGCAGCGTGCAGGACGGCACGCCGGATGGACCGAAACTGCACTCGATCCTCGTCGATCCACGCGATCCCACCCATCTCTACATGGCCATGTCGGGCGGCGGTGTCCACGAATCGGTCGACGGCGGCAAAACCTTTGCGCCCATCGTGAAAGGGATGGAAGTGGTGGAGGGGTTCGACGCGGCCAATGTCACCTTCCACGACCCCCATTGCGTCCGGCTCTGTCCGAGCAACCCGGACCGGTTGTACCAACAGAATCACTGCGGCATTTACCGGCTCGATCGGCCGTCGAACGAGTGGACGCGTATCGGGAAGAGCATGCCGAAGCGGGTCGGCGACATCGGCTTTCCGATGGTCGTGCACCCGCGCGATGCGGAAACCGCGTGGGTGTTCCCGATGGACGGCGCGACCGTTTGGCCGCGCACGAGCCCGGATGGCAAGCCGGCCGTCTATGTGACCAAGAACGCAGGCAAAAGCTGGACAAGACAGGATAAGGGATTCCCGAAAGCGCACGCCTGGTGGACCGTCAAGCGCCAGGCGATGACGGCGGATGCACACGAGCCGGTCGGCCTCTTCTTCGGCACGACGAGCGGCGAGCTCTGGGGCAGTCGCACCGGCGGTGCGGGTTGGACCTGTCTTGTGAGAAATCTTCCCGAGATTTACTCAGTCGAAGCTGCGGAATTGTGACCGTGACGGTACACATCCCCAGTCCGCTTCGCTCCTATACGGCACAGAGGGGTGCGGTGGATGCTGAGGGTGCGACGCTCGGAGAAGTTCTGTCGGCGCTCGATCGGCGGTTCCCCGGCCTCCGCTTTCGCATCATCACCGAGCAAGATACGATTCGGCAGCACATCAGGATCTTCGTCAATGAGGAACAGGCGCGGGATCTGTCCGTCGCGCTTCGACCGGACGATGAGATCTACATCATCTGCGCGCTCAGCGGAGGTTGATGCTCAGCTTTTAAACGCCGCGAGGCAGGCATCTTTGAGAAGATGGGCGAAGGTCGCTCTGGCTCCCGCCGCGGCTTTGGCGTGGAAGCTCCGGTAGGTTTCCCGGCCTTTCAACACCTCAGCATAGAGTTCGAGAACCTCGGGCCTGCGGCGGATCACGCGGTGCGAAATCTGCGGAATCCTGTACAAGGTCCACGCCATGCGGGCAGCCACGCGAAACTCGGGATAGAGCTCGTCGGCAGCCCATGCGTCGTAGGCCCGGAGGTCCGGCGTCAGGCCGCCCAGGTGGTCCGCGACGTACGCCGACCCCATCCGCCCGCTGAGCACCGCATAATAAATGCCCTCCCCCAACACCGGATCCACCAGGTGCGCGGCGTCGCCGACCAGGAGAGCCCGGTTCGTGGTCAGCGGCATCCGTTCCGTCTCTGCGCCCCCATAGAGCGGAATCGGATGGCCGAGCCCGCCGGGGACCGCAAGCGCCGCCAGAGCGGGCTCCCCGCTCACGAAACGTTCATAGCGTCTTCTCGGGTTCGGCTCTCGTCCGTGAAATTCCGCGACGCCCACGGAGAGCCGGCCTTCCTTGGGAAAAACCCAAGCATAGCCGCCGGGCACCACGCCGATGTCCAGCACGATGACGCCCGCCCCCAATCGCACCGCGTGTAGAGGCGCATCGGCCTCGCCTTCGATCGCGCTCCACAAGCGTCCGCGACGTCCGTGAAACAGCGAACGGGCGACGAGGCTGTTGGCCCCATCGGCGCCCACGACGAGACGCGCCCGATACCGGCCCCGCTCGGTCTCCACGTCCACCCCGTTGGCGTCCTCGCGCACGGCGAGGACACGCTCATTCTCGCAGACCTGCGTGCCGGCTTCCCGCGCCTTCCGGACGAGGTACGCATCGAAGCGGTCCCGCATGACCATGTAGGCGATCGGATCGGGTGAGGCGATCTCGAAGGCCTCAGCGCCCGCGAACTGGAAGCGGACCCTGTGGATGGTGTCTTCGACGACGGAGCGGTAGTCGGGTTCCAAGAGACGGTCGATGCGGGCCGACAGCCCTCCCCCGCACACCTTGTAGCGGGGGTGCGCTTTCCATTCGAGCCCCAGGACCGAGAAGCCGGCGCGCGCCAGTTCGGTCGCCGTGATCGCCCCGCCGGGGCCTAACCCGACGACGATAACATCGTGCATGGAACTTTATTGCCCGATGTACCAGCCGATGCCGTTCCGTTCTAGGGCGCTGGTGAGGAGAGCCAACGAGTTGGTGAAGATCAGCACTCCGACCAGCACGAGGAACACTCCGCTGGCGACGGAAATGCCGTACATGTATGCGCGAACCTTTTTGAAGTAGTTGAGGAATGAATCAACGGCGAGGGCCGTCACAAAGAGCGGCAGGCCGATTCCCAGCGAGTAGCTGGAAAGGAGCTTCACACCTGTGAGCATCGAGTCGCTGGTACTGGCGTACACCAGGATCGTCCCGAGGATCGGGCCGACACACGGCGTCCAGCCCGCGGCGAAGGCCACCCCGACGAGAACCGACCCGATGTAGCCGGCCGGACGGTTCTGGAGTTGGAACCGCTTCTCCGTCATGAGGAACGTGAGTTTCAGCACGCCCATGACGTACAACCCGAACACCACAATCAAGACCCCGCCCAGTTTCCGGACGAAGTCCTGGTAAGTGATCAGCATCTGCCCGACGAGGCTGGCCGAGGCTCCAAAAGCGACGAACACGATCGAAAAGCCCGCGATGAAGAGCAACGAGTTGACGACGATCACGCCCCTGACCCGTTTCCGCTCCGTTTCGCTGGTCAGCTCTTCCAGCGTCAACCCGGTGATATAGGTGACGTAGGACGGGACCAGCGGAAGCACGCAGGGCGAGACGAAGGACAAGAACCCTGCGGTGAACGCGATCAGGAGAGAGATGTCGGGAGGCTGTAGGAACATTCAGTGGACCTGCAAGAGCTTCCGGATGCCGCTCCGGGCCTCGGTATCACCCCAATTGCGCGCTCCGAAGACCTGGTGGGTAATCACGCCTTCGCGGTTCACCAGGAAGGTCACGGGTAAGGACCGGACGCCGTAGAGGCGCCCCACGATCATCTCCGGGTCGTGCGCGATGGTAAAGCTCAGGCCCAGCGAATCGCGATAGGGCCCGGTCACCGCCGCTCCTTGAGCGTCTGTGGAGACCGCCAGAACAGCGAACCCTTGGGGACGCAATTCCCGATACATGCGTTCCATCGCCGGCATCTCAATCTTGCAGGGTCCGCACCACGTGGCCCAGAAGTTCAGAAAGACCACATGGCCTCGATAATCGGACAGGCGCACCTCTCGGCCATCAAGGGTGGTCAGCACGAAATCCGGCGCCAGGTGGCCGACGCGAGGCGCCTCGGTAAGAGCGGGAGCGGCGGCAACCCCAGGGCTCCCGGTAGCTTCGCTCTCCCGCGCTCCGTCGCACGCAACAGGGCCGGCCATGAAGGCCAGCGCAAGGAAGGCGGCAACTTGGACACGCATGATACCCAAAGCTTACCACGACCGTCCACTTCTGGACAAGAACCCGGCCCGTCCCATATACTAAGCAACCTTATGTATTGTCGCTCTGACCGCCGATGAACGTCGCATGATCGCTGTCCGCGGGCTCCAGGTCAGCAAATCCTACGGCCATTTCCAGGTCCTTCGCGATCTCTCGTTCGAGATCGCAACCGGAGAGTGTTACGCCCTCTTCGGCCCCAACGGATCGGGGAAAACCACCTTATTGAGAATTCTCGCAACCCTGCACCGGCCCTCGACCGGCCGGTTTGAAATCATGGGCCATGATGGAGTCACGGAGCGAGAGGCCGTGCGTTCGAACCTCCTGCTGCTGGCCCACGGCTCGTACCTGTACGATGAACTGAATGCCGTGGAAAATTTACGCTTCGCCATGGCCATGCGCGGCGCGTCCCCCACGGACCGGCAAATCAAGTTGGCCCTGGACCACGCGGGGATCGGCGCTTTTGCGGACATGAAGATCCGCCAGTTCTCGGCCGGCATGAAAAAACGCTTGGCGCTCGCCAAAGCCGTCCTCGTGCGACCCCAAGTCCTCCTCTTGGATGAACCGTACACCTCGTTGGACGAAGCCGGGATGGGCATGATGAACCGGTTCATCCGGGACATCGTGAAAGAAGGCGCGGCGGTTCTCATGACCACCCACGACCGGGCCAAATCCGCCGAGGTCGCCCACCGGGCCGGTGTCCTCAGCAAAGATGTCTTACGCCCGCTGACGCTCGACGATCTGAGAACCAATGATCTTTTTTAGGGTGATCCAATGGGTCGTCTGGAAGGACCTCATCAGCGAGGTGCGGAGCCGGGAAACGATCTCCTCCATGTTCTTTTTTGCGCTCATCGTCATCCTGGTCTTCAGTTTCAGTTTTTCCATGGATCAGCAGGCCGCGCGCGAACTCATCTCCGGCATCATCTGGGTGGCGTTCGCCTTCACCGGCATCATCGGGCTGGGAAAGTCCTTCTCGGCGGAATTACAGAACGATTGTCTCGAATTTCTCCAGATGAGTCCTGCGCCCAAAGGCGCCGTGTACCTGGGCAAGGTCGCCGCCAACGTGGTGTTCATGGTCACCGTGGAAGTGATCCTCTTCCCGATGTTCGTGATCTTCTTCAACCTGGACGTAGTTGAAGAACTCCCGCTCCTTTTGTTAATATTTTTGCTGGGCACTCTGGGTCTATCCACCGTCGGCACGCTCTTTTCGGCAATGACCGTGCAGATCCGGGCGCGCGAGGTCATGCTGCCGATTTTGCTCCTGCCCCTGGCCGTGCCGGTCATGATTGCCGCCGTCGAAGCCACACGGGGGGCGTTGAACGGGAACCCGATGGCGCTCTATCGGCACTGGCTCGAATTGCTGGCCGTCTTTGACGTGGTGTTTACGGTGGTGTCGTTCTGGGCGTTTGAATTCATCATGGACTCCTGACGAAATGATACACGCGGCGATCAAGCAGGTGCAGCGGTACAAGGGATGGTTCGGGACCGCCGGCGGGATGTGCATCATCGCAGGGGTGTATCTCGGATTGGTCGGCTCTCCTCCCGACTATTACCAGGGAGAAGTCGTGCGGATCATGTACGTGCACGTCCCGTTGGCCCATACGTCCTTATTGGGCTACTCCGTCCTGTTTGCCAGCAGCCTCTGGTATTTATGGAAGCGCGACCCGATCGTGGACAATATGTGCCATGCCGCCGCGAGTCTCAGCGCCTTTTTTACCGCCGGGGCGCTCCTGACCGGGTCAATCTGGGCCAAGCCCACGTGGAATACGTGGTGGACCTGGGACGCCCGGCTGGTCTCGTTCGCCGTCCTCTTCCTGATCCTGACCGGCTACCTGATGTTGCGGACGTTTATTGACGACCCCGAGCGGGAGGCCCGTTTTGCGGCCGTGCTGGCCATCGTCGGATTTGTCGATCTGCCGATCATCCATTTCTCGGTCGAGTGGTGGCGGACGCTTCACCAGCCTCTGTCCATTTCGATGCGCGGGGTCAGCATCTCGAAGGATCTTCTCGTTCCGCTGATCATCATGGGGATCGGATTCTCGGTGCTCTTTTTCTACATGCTGATGGTCCGCACCCAGATGCTCTATCTCGCCAACCTGTTGAACGCCAAAAAAGGTCGGCTCCTCAGCCACGCGCACCTTTCGAAAGCCGAGCCATGACCGGGTTTTACTTGCGATGGGGCGGGCTCCTGGTCGTGGCCGCCATCCTGGCCTTCTTGGTCGCCCGAAACTACGAGCGAAATCTGGCCAACCTGACCCCGGAAGACCTCCTGGCCGATCCTCCGAGCCGCGCCGTCCGCGTGCTCGGCCTGGTCCGGGGGGGAACCCTGACGGGGGATCAGGCATCCGGACGCCTCCGCTTCGACCTGTCCGGAACGCGAGAGACCCTCACGGTCCAGTACGACGGCCCGCCCATGGAAAATCTGCGCGAGCTCAAAACACTCGTGGTCGTCGGTCGGTGGGACCCCTCGGCGCGGACGTTTCGGGCGCACGATATCGCGCTGGTGACGAATTACGGCTTTGTCGTCGGCGCGTATCTGGTCGGTCTCGTCCCCCTGGCGCTGTTTCTGTTTACCATGGAACGCAAAGTCGGCCTCCTCCACCACGAAATCAAACAGTCCAAGCTCTACGAGCCGGAAATGATGGATGCATGATGTGGACCCGCGGCAAGAAGACCGGAATCATCGTCAGCGTACTCGCGGTCGCCGGTGCGCTCGGCTATCTGGCCTTGGGCAACTTCGGCGAGAACCTGGTGTACTTTTTTACGCCCTCCGAAGTGACCGCCTTCACGCCGGATTATTACCGCAAAAAAGTGCGGGTGGGCGGGATGGTGGTCAAAGGAAGCGTCAAGACGCGCCCGAGCGCCGTCGGCATGACGTTCGCGCTGACGGATGGAGCCGCGACCATCCCGGTCACCTTCGAGGGCATCCCGCCGGATCTCTTCAAAGAAGGGCAGGGAGCAGTCGTCGAGGGCTACTGGACCGACGCCAAACAATTTCACTCCAACATGATCATGGCCAAGCACTCAGAGGATTACATGCCGATCGAGTTGCGGAGAGCGGGGGTCGAATTGCCCAAGAAAGACTTCATGAAGACGTTGCGGCAATAGGACCGGACACGGAGACCGCATGATCATCGAAATCGGACATTTTGCCGTCGTGGTGGCCCTGGTCCTCACCACCCTCGGCATCGCCGCCCCCATCATCGGACTGCGCACCAGGAGCCCCGAATGGGTCCGGGTAGGCCGGATGGCGGTCACCCTCATCTTCGTCCTGCTGGCCATCGGGATGGGCTCCTTGGTGTACTCCTTTATCGTGCGCGATTTTTCCATCCAATACGTCGCCAACACCTCCAATTCCAAGCTCCCGTTCTTCTACACCGTCTCGGCGGTCTGGGGCGGACATGAAGGGTCGCTCCTGCTCTGGGTCTTCATCCTCTCCGCCTTCAGCACGGTCGCGGTCTGGCTGCATTGGAAAACCCAGCCCGTCATCATGCCCTATTTGATCGCGGTGGAATCACTGGTCATGTGCGGGTTCTTGACGCTGATCGTGTTTCTGTCGAGCCCGTTCGAGCGCCTGTTCCCCGTTCCCCTCGACGGAAAGGATTTGAACCCCCTACTGCAGGACCCCGCGATGGTCATGCACCCCCCGATGCTGTACATGGGCTACGTGGGCTTCTCCATTCCGTTCGCCTTCGCCATGGCCGCGCTGTTCTCCGGGAGGCTGGGTGAGGAATGGATCAAGGTCACCCAACGCTGGACGATCTTCGCCTGGCTGTGCCTGACGACCGGCATCCTCATGGGAGGATACTGGGCGTACTACGAGCTGGGGTGGGGCGGATACTGGGGATGGGACCCGGTCGAGAATGCGTCCTTCATGCCGTGGCTCGTCGGGACCGCTTTCCTCCACTCGGTGATGGTGCAGGAAAAGCGCAAGATGTTCAAGGTGTGGAACCTCTTCCTCATCATCGTGACGTTTTCGCTGTCCCTGATCGGCACGTTCCTCGTCCGCAGCGGGGTCTTGACCTCCGTGCACACGTTTGCGACCGACCCCAGACGGGGCCTCTACATTCTCCTCTTCTTGACGGTGATCATGGGCCTGGCGTTCGGCACCTTGATCCTCCAGGGGGCCAAACTCAGAAGCCAGGTCCAACTGGATTCGATCGTTTCTCGGGAGTCGGCGTTCCTTTTCAACAACCTCTTCTTCATGGTCGCGGCGGCGACGGTGTTTTTGGGCACGCTGTATCCGCTGATGATCGAGACGTGGAAAGGCGCGAAGGTCACGGTGGGGCCCCCGTACTACAACGCGGTCTTCATGCCGGTCGCGCTCGGGCTCCTGTTTTTGATGGGGATCGGGCCGTACATCCCCTGGCGCAAGGCCTCCCGCGAGAGCCTGAAGAAAAACTTCCTTATTCCGATGATGGTCGGTGCGGCCGCCGCCGCCCTGCTGTTCCTCCTCGGCATACGCAGCCCCTATGCCCTGGCCGGAGCACTCATCGTCGGGTTCGTCGCCACGACCATCTTCGTGGATTTCGGGAAAATTTCGGTGATCTATGCGCGGCGCGACCGGGTGGGGTACGCCCGCGGGTTCCTTACGGCCTTCGCCGCGAATCAACGCCGCTATGCCGGCCTGATCACCCACATCGGCGTCTTGATCCTGGTCATCGGCATCATCGCCTCGACGGTCTATCAAACCGAGAAGGTCGTCTCCCTGCGCGTCGGAGACGAATTTCCGATCGACGTGTACCGGATGAAGCTGCTCCGGATTCACGAAGTGAGCGGCCCCAACTGGAACGCGCAGGAAGGCGTGTTCCAGGTTTTTCGCGGGGATCGTCTGATTACCGAACTGCGCCCCCAAAAGCGGGTGTATACCGAGTCGCAGACTCCCACGACGGAATCGGCGATCTATGAGATCAATATGGGGCACATCTTTTTGACGATGCCCGAGGTGTCCCCGGACGGCGTGGCGGTGGCGCGAGGGGTCATCAACCCCCTGATCCTATGGGTGTGGGGCGGCGGCGGTATCATGGGGCTGGGGGTCTTGTTGAACATATTCAGGCCCCGGAAGAGGGACGAATGAGCCGAGGCTGGCAGGTTGCTCTGGTGGCTGGGCTGCTGGGGCTGTTCACGCTGTTCTATCAAGGGCTCTGGGGCGACCCGAGACGTATTCCGCCTGTTCTCATCGGCACACCCGCCCCTGCCTTTGCTGGCCAGGAAGTCATGTCCGGCGAACACCTCTCGTTTGACCAGTTCCGCGGCAAGGTCGTCCTGATCAATTTTTGGGCGTCCTGGTGCCGGGAATGCCGACTGGAACACGAAAACCTCCTGGCGATCAATGAACGCTTTAAGCGCGATCCCGACTTTGTCATGCTCGGCATTGATTACCAGGATAAGGTGGAGGACGCCAAGAGGTACCTGCAAGTCTACGGCACCTCCTTCAAGCACATCCGCGACGTGAAAGGGGCCCTGGCCATTGACTACGGCGTCTACGGCGTCCCGGAAACCTTCGTGATAGACCGGCAAGGGATCATCCGGTATAAGTGGATCGGCCCGATCACCGGCGCGGTCTATACCAACCTGACGGAGAAGGTTCTCGTCCCTCTCCTTCGCGGTTCCGCAGTTTCGACCTGATGCTGAGCCGATTCCTCCTCACGCTCGTGATGCTCGTGGCGCTGGCGCCGGCGGCACCGGCCGCGATGGTCGATGAAACGGACATCGACATCAAGACCCGTGAGATCGCGAAAACACTCCGCTGCACGGTCTGCCAGACCGAAAACATCTGGGAATCCGGCGCGCCCCTGGCCCATCAAATGCGCGAGCTCATCCACGAACGGGTCGCCCAGGGGCAATCCGCCGAAGAGATTCGCGCGTACTTTCTCAGCCGATACGGCGATTACATCCTCATGCAACCGCCCAAGCATGGCCTGAATTGGCTGCTCTGGGCAGGCCCGTTCGCCGCGCTGGTGATCGGGGGATTCTTCCTGTATCGCACGCTCGGCCGCTGGGTCGCCCAGACCCCCCCGCCCTCTCCCGAAGCACCTCCGTCACTCGACGACCAGTCCCGCCGACGCATCGAACGGGAACTCCATACTTGAACACGCACGGACTGTAGTTGATGCTTCTCCTTGCCTGCGGCTTTATTCTCGCCCTCGTCATCCTGGCCGTTTCCTCTCCCTTCTGGCGCAAAGACCCGGACCCCCTGCTCGTCGGCCAGGATGCCGACCAAAACCAAGAACAGGTGGATCTGGCCATCGAACGTGATGCGCTCATACAGTCCCTGCAGGAGTTGGAGGTGGAGCTGGCTCAAGGCAGGATGGCGCCCCAAGACTATGAGCGGCTCAAAGCCACAGATGAGCGTCAGCTCCTCCACGTGCTGGATCGCCTGGAGGTGCTCACATCAAGCCCGCCGGCTTCAGTGAGTCCCGCATCCTCGTCTCCGGCCCCCACGTTTCCATGGGTCGGCGGGGTCGTAACGGCGCTCGTGGTGCTCGTCTCCTCCTCGGGTATCTACCTGTACATGCACTGGCGACAAAACCAAGCGCTGGAGACCCTCCAAACCCGGCTGGGATCAGGGACGCCCAATCCCCTTGAGATGGTCGCCAAGTTGGAGGCGCGACTACGAAGCAACCCCAACGACCTCAAGGGGCAGATCCTGGCGGGTCGTTCGTACGTGGCCCTCGAGCGGACCAACGAAGCCAAGCAGGCCTGGAGCAAGGTCCTGGAATTAGACCCCAGAAATTACGAAGCCCATTACAACCTGGGGGTCCTCTTAATCGAGACCAGAAAGTTCGATGATCCGGAGCTGTTTCAAGCCGCGCTCTCGCATTTCGACAAGGCCCTTGTGGACGTTCCCATGGAGCCTGCCGTCAATTGGTACCGAGGTCTTGCCCTCTGGTACCTCAAACGCCATCAGGAAACGGACGCCGCGTGGACCACCGCCTTCCAAAACCTCAAGCCCGGCAGCAAGGACGCTGAATACGTCAAGACCGCCTTGGGAAAGCTGCGAGCCGGCCAGGTGCCGTTCTGAATAAAGGGGCAGGCCCCCTTCCAGGTGTCCGTCAAACCAGGGCTAGGTCAAGTTCTGGCAATGCCTCCTGGCTCTTCGGTTAACGGTTCTTTTAAGCTGCTGCTGGTGCGTTTCCACCAAATGCAACCATTTTGACTTGATATTCCTGTCCAACACGACTGCATAAGCTATGGAATTTCAATCGTTCAGTCTCGCAACTGTCGGGGGCTTCCTCCTTGCATAGGACTTGCCTAGGAAATGGGAGAATACGATTGTCCTGACCACCATTCCAGCAACGGGCTCCGATCCGGGAAAGAGAGGGCATCATGATCAGAAAAGCCTTGGCATGGGGAACAGTGGCGACCCTTATCGCAGTGCTAGGATACTGGGGGATTTCGTCAGGAGAAAAAGGCTGCGGCACACAGGATGGAATTCCTGCAGAGAAAGTGGCCGACTTTGTGCATGCCGTGCTCCAGGCGGATCGGACCTTTTATACGAAACATGTCGTGGAGCGGATGCAGGCAAAGGGTGTCGTGGTCGCCTCGGAAAATTGGCAGTCCACGAATACGCTTCCCCTCCCGGCCCAGTTCTTACAGGAGTCAAACCAGTTGGTGGGAAGCACACGAACCGGGGTTGGATACCGGCTTATCAGCCTCTGGCCGATCAACAAACGGAATGGGCCGAAGTCCCCGTTCGAGCACACTGGGCTCCAGGAGACCCTGCAGCATCCCAATCGTCCCTATACCGAAGTGGTCATGAACGGGCCGGATCTGTACTTGCAAGCGGTCTATGCGGACAGGGCCGTTTCGCAGGCCTGCATCGGGTGCCACAACGCACACCCGGACAGTCCGAAGCGTGACTTCAAGCAGAATGACGTGATGGGCGGGATGATCGTCTCGATCCCTCTCAATCCATAGTCTAGTCAATACAATGGCAGGTTCGCGCTAGCTCAGTCCTCTTTACATCCGTGCCAGATAGGCCGCGATGAGAAGGACGGTGAAGCTGAGAGCCAGGATAGCCTGTTCGAGCCAGGCCAGGGGTCCCCGTCCCGTGAGAACCGGAGGTGCGGCGGTCTTCCCGGCGGCAGGCAGCGCATAGGGATCCAGAATAAAATCGCGAACCAACGTCAGGCCCACGATGACGGCGACGACGAACAACTTGAGCATGAGGACCGCCCCCCAAGCGGATTCGATCCTGGCGGAGCCGCCTTCAGTTAAAATATTAAAGGCGCCCGTCAAGATGAGCGTAATGAGGCTGATCCACCCGATGGTCCGAAACCTCAAGCCGACGCGCCGCAGGATTTCCGCCTTTTGTGAATCCGAAGGCAGGCTTTGCAACGCCGGCCTCAGAACGAGCGGGAAAAACAGCAGACCGCCGATCCAGGTCACGACGGCGATCAGGTGAATCCACATGACCAGGTAGATCGGCATGTCGGTCGCGGACTATAGCACGCGGAAAATACCCTTGACAACCGAGGACTTCCCTCGCTAATCTGACTCCCACACCAGTCACCGCCAATCGAGAGACGATCCCGATACAGAGAGGACCTGATCAATGAGTCGAAATAACTTCCTGTTCACGTCCGAATCAGTCACTGAAGGCCATCCGGACAAGATCGCCGACCAGATTTCCGACGGCATCCTGGACGCGATCATGGCCAAGGATAAGCACTGCCGGGTCGCGTGCGAGACCATCCTGACGACCGGCATCGCGTTCGTCGCCGGCGAAATTTCCACGAAAGCGTATGTCGAAATTCCCGACATCATCCGCGATACGATCAAGGAGGTCGGCTACACGGACGCCACGTGGGGCTTCGATTACCACACGTGCTCGGTGCTTACCTCGATCCACCAGCAGTCCGGCGACATCGCCATGGGCGTGGACTCGGGAGGCGCAGGCGACCAGGGCCTCATGTTCGGCTATGCCTCGAACGAGACGGAAGAACTGATGCCCATGCCCATCGTCCTGGCCCACCGTCTCACCAAGCGGCTGGCGGAAGTGCGGAAAAAGCACATCCTCCCCTGGGTTCGCCCTGACGGCAAGTCCCAGGTGACGGTGGAGTATCGCAACGGGACGCCCGTTCGAGTGGACACGATCGTGGTGTCCGCACAGCACAGCCCCGACGTCACCAGCAGGAAGATCGAGCGGGACGTCATCGAGCAGGTGATCAAGCCCGTCATGCCGGCTGGAATCTTCGACCCCATCAGCGTCAAGTACTACATCAACCCGACCGGCCGGTTCGTCACCGGCGGCCCCATGGGGGACACGGGGCTCACCGGGCGCAAGATCATCGTGGACACGTACGGCGGCGTCGGCAGCCACGGCGGCGGAGCCTTCTCCGGCAAGGACCCCAGCAAAGTGGACCGGTCGGCGTCCTACATGGCCCGCTACATCGCCAAGAACATCGTGGCCGCGGGGCTGGCCGCGAAGTGCGAGATCCAACTGGCCTATGCGATCGGCGTCCCCGAACCGGTGTCCATCCTGATCCACACCAAGGACACCGAGAAAGTGTCCCTTGAACTCCTCGACAAGCTGGTCCGCAAACACTTCCCCATGACGCCGCGCGGGATCATTGACCACCTCAAGCTCCTGCGGCCCATCTATAAGAAGACGGCGTCCTACGGGCATTTCGGACGCAACGAACCGGAGTTCACGTGGGAACGGACCGACAAGGCGAATATCTTGAGGAGAGAAGCGGGCTTGAAATAGCCGTTCACAAAAGCGTAAGAGAGATGGGGGACGGATTCTCGAATCTGTCCCCCTTTTACTGAACACGGGGACAACCATGGATTACGACGTGAAGGACATCACGCTGGCCGCCCAGGGCAAGCTGAAGATCGAATGGGCCGAGGCCAGCATGCCGGTGCTGCGTTTGATCAAGAAGCGGTTCAAGCGGGAACGACCGCTTGCAGGAGTGCGGGTCGCCGCCTGCCTCCACGTGACCACCGAAACGGCAAACCTCGTGAAGACGCTGCAGGCCGGCGGGGCCGAGGTCCGGCTTTGCGCTTCAAATCCCCTCAGCACGCAGGACGACGTGGCCGCCTCGCTGGTGCAGCACGACGGGATCGCGGTCTTCGCCATCAAGGGCGAGGACAATAAGACCTATTACCAGCACATCCAGTCGGCGATCGCGCACCAGCCCCAGATCACGATGGACGACGGCGCGGACGTCGTCTCCACGCTGCACGCCAAGCGGAAGGACCTGCTCAAGCATGTCATCGGCGGCACCGAAGAAACCACCACCGGCGTCATCCGGCTGCGCAGCATGGCGGAACGAGGCGTCCTCAAGTTCCCGGTCATCTCCGTGAATGACGCCGACACCAAACACCTGTTCGACAACCGTTATGGGACGGGTCAAAGCACGATGGACGGCATCATTCGCGCCACTAACCGGCTGGTGTGCGGCTCGACCGTGGTGGTCGCCGGCTATGGGTGGTGCGGCCGCGGGGTCGCCATGCGCGCGAAAGGCCTCGGAGCCGACGTGGTCGTCACTGAGGTGGATCCCGTCAAAGCCATTGAAGCCCTGATGGACGGCTACCGGATCTTGCCGATGGAAGAAGCGGCGCCAGTGGGCGATTTCTTCGTCACCGTGACCGGCAATCTCAAGGTCATCCGCGCCGATCATTTTCTCAGGATGAAGGATGGGGCCATCGTCTGTAACTCAGGCCATTTCAACGTCGAATTGGACATCCCCGCGCTCGAAAAACTCAGCCGCAAGCGGCGCATGATCCGTCCGGGTGTGGAAGAGTTCACGCTCCGCAACGGTCGGCGGGTCAGCCTGCTCGGCGAAGGACGGCTGGTCAACCTGGCGTTGGCGGAGGGCCACCCGTCCAGCGTGATGGACATGAGCTTCGCCAACCAGGCGCTCTCGGCCGAGTACCTCATGAAGCATTTTAAGAAGCTGCAGAAGAAGGTGTACCCGGTGCCGTCCGCGATTGATAAAGAGATCGCCCGGCTCAAGCTGGCCGGCATGAGCGTCCGGATCGACAAGCTCACCAAGGAACAGGAAAAGTACCTCGCCTCCTGGGAGATGGGGACGTAGGCGGGATAGCTGGTCTGCCCTGCTCAGACGCTCCGGCTCGACCGCACTAAGCCTCTCATCTGCTCGGCTGCGGAACTCGCTGCGTCCAGCGTTAGCCGCGAACGCAGCTTCAAACAGTCCTCGCCGTCCGCTTCACGGACCGCATCTGCTCGGCAAGTGCGGTGACCCGATCCTCCGCGATTCGCGACGCAGCCCTGCTCTCCCTTTGGAATGGGAAGCAAGCGCCCGTTCGGCACTACGTTAAATTGAGGAAAGGTTAAGGCCCTAACAGCTTGAAGTCCGGATAAACTTCAAATGCCAACGGATTGGGCTGAACCGCTTTCAGCAAATAAATCTTTGCAAAAGGTCCAGGCTTAATAGATGAGTCACTCATCCATTTTGCCACAGCGTCAGCCACATCCTGGAAGCTGTGGACATCCAGGCTGTGATAAGGCGTGTTGTAGAGAAGCGTCTGGCCAGAGTGAATGAGCAAATGGACCTTTTTCTGGATACAGGAGCCGTAATGTCCAGCTTTTCTTTGGATGATGTTTCTCAGTGCTCCCATCGCATGGCTTGGATCGTAAGCACCACCAGTTTCCTCAAAAACAATCCAACGTTGACCTGATGGCCTTTTCTTTGCAGAACCGGGAGGAAAGTGAATGCTTTGAAGATATTTGGCCAAAGTAGAGCGTTGTCCAAAGTCGGTACATAGGAAACCTTGAGGATCATGCCACATGGGTTCATTAGGCCAACGCTGGTCTGTCTCGTTGATAAGAGCAAAAAGTTCAGAGTGGAAGGTAGTACCATCCTCCTTATTATTAAAGCAGGAGACGTTAGGCAGTAAGGTGAGCATCACGTAAGAGAAATAGCCAGAGGCATTCGGACCTTGCTTCCCAATGGCATCAAGAATGAATGAGCGGATCTGCTCACTCCTTTTGGCCCCGCCCATCTGCAAGCACTCCAGCCATTCCCCAAGTTCAAAATCGAGTTCCGATCCATCTCTGAATTTGACTGTGATGTCTGGAAAGTCGTTCGCCGAAAGAGGAGAGCAGACCTGCTTCACGCTTTCCTTCAGAGTCGGATAGGCTGCTAGAAACGTATAGAAAACGTTACGTTCCTTTTCGCGTTGATTCAAATCCTGATCTGACATTTAATCCGCCGGCTTTCTCAGCTTCGCCTCCTCGCGGTTCTTGTCCTTGGCGCGCTCGTTGAGCAAGGCCTTGGTGACTGAGGTCTTGCTCGTGAGCATACCGCAGGCGGCTCGAATGTTCTGCTTGGTGGGCATCAAGGAGTCTCTGGGGGCACAAGTGGCTCTAAGGC
>CAZITU010000034.1:0-24778 GCA_964542245.1 uncultured Nitrospirales bacterium
TTCAGGGTCTAGCGCTCGCAAGGGCGTGCGGGTTCAAATCCCGCCTTCGGCACCACGTCCTCCCACCATCGAATGAAGCAGCTCCAACCGGCGACCCTCCGTTCAATCGCGCGCATCTTCGATAGTCTGGATTACCACTCCCTGGGGACGATTTACTGTGACGAGGGTGGCGACGCCTTTTGGCAGGAACGGCGCGGGCCTTGCCAGGAACTAGGGATCCGACTGGCCGAAGTCTTGCTCAACCGACTCCGTCCGCACGGGCAGAGCCTGTACGTCGGCGCCGGGGTCGCTGAGCTACCTGTTCTGGCAATGGAAACGATGGAGCTGAATCGCACGGTCGTGGCCTACAATCTCCGCGCGCCGGAGGTGTCACTGTTAAATCAAGCCTGCGCGGAGATGCCGTTTGCGTTTCAGGCCAAGGACGCGCGGGAGTCTGTCGGGATGTTCGACCATGTGTGGATCGTCAGCGTCCTCAACGATCCTGAATGTTTCCCGGAGCTCGGGGCGCTTTCCTCCGGTCGGGCCAACCCAGTGACGTTCGATCCCGACGTCTTTAAACGCGAACGCGAGGCTGTCGCCGTCCTGGCCGCAGGTTGCCTCGACAAGCTCTCCCTCCCCGGCCTTGTAAGCACGTCGGTGGAGGAAATCCCTTGGATTACCAGCTGGTGCGATCGGGATGGTGTGCCCTATGTGGTCGAGGGTGAGGATTACCCGACGGCGATCGTCCAAGATCCGGTGTGCTTCATCAGGATCGGCGATGACGCCGACCGTACCGCGGCGGTATACTAGCCACATGTTCAAGACCATCATCGAACCCTTTAAGATCAAGGTCGTCGAGCCTATCCGCATGACGTCGCGCGAAGAGCGGCAGGCCATACTCAGACAAGCCCGCTACAACATGTTCGGCATCCGCGCGAAGGACATCCTCATTGACCTCTTGACCGACAGCGGGACGGCGGCCATGTCTTCCGAACAATGGGCCGCGATGATGCGCGGCGACAACGCCTACGCCGGGTCTAACAGTTTCTACCGTTTCGAGGCGGAGGTGAAGGCCTTGACCGGCTACGCCCACATCATCCCGACCCACCAAGGCCGCGCCGCCGAGCGCATCCTGTTCTCGGTCGTCTGCGGGAAGGACAAGATCGTTCCGAACAATACCCACTTCGACACGACGCGCGCGAACGTCGAGTACACGGGGGCCGAGGCGGTGGACCTCGTGATCCCGGAGGGCAAGCAGCCGCAGGCCGCGCATCCGTTCAAAGGCAACATGGATCTGACCCGCCTTGAAGCGCTCCTCAAGGAGGCGAAACCAGGACAGGTCCCCCTCTGCATGCTCACGGTGACGAATAATTCCGGCGGAGGGCAGCCGGTCTCGATGCAGAACCTTCGCGAGACCAGCGCCCTGTGCCGCCGCTTCGGCATCCCCCTCTTCCTGGATGCCTGCCGGTTCGCCGAGAACGCCTACTTCATTAAGCTCCGGGAGCCCGGCTACCGCGAGAAGACTCCGGCCGAGATCGCCCGCGAGATGTTCCGCCTTTCTGACGGCTGCACAATGAGCGCCAAGAAGGACGGCCTGGTCAACATCGGGGGCTTTCTGGGCATGAATGACGCGGCCTGGGCCCTGCAAGCCCGAAATTTCTTGATCCTGACCGAGGGCTTTCCCACCTACGGGGGGCTGGCCGGCCGCGACCTCGATGCGATCGCGCAAGGCCTGCGCGAAGTTCTGGATGAAGACTATCTCAAGTACCGTCTCCGCTCAGTCGAATATCTGGCGGAACGTCTGACGGCGATCGGCTATCCCATGATCCAGCCGCCTGGGGGCCACGCCGTGTACCTTGATGCGCGGGCTCTGCTCCCGCACATCCCACCCAACCAATTCCCGGCTCAGAGCCTCTGCTCCGCCATCTACGAGCACGGGGGGATCCGCACGGGCGAGATCGGCAGCGCCATGTTCGGCCGCACGGTCAACGGGCAGGAAGTTCCGGCCGACATGGACCTTGTCCGGCTCGCGATCCCGAGGCGGGCTTACACGCAGAGCCACATTGACTATGTGATCGAAGTGGCCGCGCACGTCTACAAGCTGCGCGAGTCCTTGCGCGGCTTCCGCGTAATTAGGCAGGCGCCGGTCCTGCGCCACTTCACGATCGAGTTCGAACCGGTCTAGGTGGCGTTGCTAATGAAGGCATTGGTCCCATCTGAAATCGAGGCCTACGCTGAGGCGCATTCCGCCGTCGAGTCCGAAGCCTGCAAGGCGATCCGCGAAGAAACCTACCGGACCCAGGACTGCCCGCAGATGGTGGTAGGCCCGCTTGAAGCGGCGTTTCTGAAGGTGATGGCGCAGACGGTGCGGGCACGGCGGGTTCTGGAGGTTGGAATGTTCACCGGCTACAGCGCGCTGGCGATGGCCGAAGTACTCCCCGAAGACGGAACGGTCCTGACTTGCGAGATCGACCCGGACTCAGCCGCCATAGCCCGCAAGCATTTCGCTCAAAGCCCGCACGGGAAGAAGATCGAGATCCGGCTGGGTCCGGCGCTCGACACGCTGGCGAGCCTGCAAGGTCCGTTCGACCTGATCTTCATTGATGCCGACAAAATGAATTACGCCAATTATTACAGACGCGCGCTGGACCTGCTGTCGCCGACCGGCGTGATCCTCATCGACAACGTGCTCTGGAGCGGCGAGGTGCTCAAGCATCCCGCACCGGATTCTTCCACTGCCGTTATCCAGGAGCTGAACCGCCTCGTCGCGTCCGATTCCCGCGTCACCGCCGCCCTCCTGACCCTCCGCGACGGCGTCTTCGTCATCAAACCGAAGGCTTAAGAAACCCTCGCCCTTGCGGGGAGACGGCCAGGGTGAGGAGGGTCATTCAGATCGCCTGCGAATCTGGTCGGCCGCTTCTTCATAAATCGTGCGCCGGTGCCCGACCGCAACGACCTTGACAATCCGGCCGGCTCGATCAATGCGGTAGACGATACGAAAACGCCGCACCTTGAATTTCCAATACCCCGCCAATTCTCGCTGAAGGGGTTCGCCGCAGTTCGGATCGGCGCTGAGGGCGCGGATAGCTTGCTTGACGCTGCGTTTTAGATCAGGGTGGAGATGGCGGATTCTCTCGGCAACCGCTGGTGGGATGGCCGGTCTGAACTCGGCCACTAACGCGCGCGCTTCTTCAAAGGGCGAAGCGGCTCACCGAACGCTTCCTCAAAGGACAATCCCTTCCCGCCTTTCGCGAAGTATCGTTCGCTCTCGCGGATTTGCCGCATCATATCGGGATCACTTAAAACATCCAGCGTCTCCTTGAGGCGCTCGTATTCATCGTAATTCACAAGGATTGCAGCCGGCTTCCCGTTGCGCGTGACCACGACTTCCTCTTCGCGCTCCTCGACCCCAGTCACCAGTTCCGGCAACCGCGCCTTGACCTCAGAGATAGGTAACGTCTTCGCCATCTAGGGCTCTTTTCTGGTTGACCAGAATTCTGGTCTATCAAGATTCTATGGCATCGCAAAGCGCCTGTCAACCAACAAGTCCCTCACCCTCCTCGACGGCGTCTTCGTCATCAAGCCGAATCAGCGGATTCCCCTCTCCCCTCAAGGGAGAGGGTCTAAAAAGAGATGCTTCGACAGGCTCAGCATGACCGGAGGTTTACCGCTCGAAGAGACGTACCTGGCCGGTCGCGGGGTCGTAGCCGACGGTGAGCTTGCCTTCCAGGACTTTCACGAGGTGCTCTCCAGCCAGGGTACGGCGCCAGCCCTGCATGATTGGGAGTTGCTCGGAGGCGCCACGACCACGCTCCAGGGCAAACAGCTCCAGATCCGCCGCGGTGGCCAAGAGCTGCGGTGAGATGGAGGCTTCGACCGCCCGAACCTTCAAGGCCGTCCCGAGCAAATCGGCCAGCCCCGCCGTCTCCGGATCAATCCGCCTGCGTTTCTCAACCCGCGGGAGATCGCGTTCCGGCACTGCCAGGCCCTGCTGGACCGCGGTCACTAAGGCCTCGCCGTACTTCTCCGCCTGGGATGGCTGGATCCCCCGCAGCGCCTCCAACGCCTCGACCGTCGTCGGCGCACGCCGGGCGACCTCCACCAACACCTCATCGCGCAGGATCCGCCCGCGGGGCCGGTCGCGCTTCTTGGCCTCGTGCTCGCGCCAGGCCACCACTTCGCGCAAAACCCCGCGCGCGCGCGGGCTCAAGCCCTCCCATCCTTTGACGCGCTGATACCGGAGCCAGGGATTACGGGTCTCTTCATCAGCCAACATCTGGAGCCGGCGGAATTCTTCCTCAGCCCACTCCAACCGGGCGAGGGTCTTCAATCGGTGAGAGAGATGGTCGTGCAGGGCAAAGAGGTGGCGAACATCTTCCAGGGCATAGTCAATCTGCTGCGGCGTGAGGGGACGTTGCGCCCAATTGGTGAAGGTTTCGGATTTTTCAAGCGTCACCCCGACTATGTGTTGAACAAGCTGGGCATAACCGACTTGGTTCCCGTACCCGACTAACGACGCCGCCACCTGGGTGTCGAATACGGGCGCCGGCACGCACCCCGACCGGACGGAAAAGATTTCAAGGTCCTGCCGCCCGGCATGGACGACCTTCTGGATCCGGGTATCTCCAAGCACCTCGAACAACGGGTCGAGCCCCTGGACGACCTGGTGGTCAATGATGGCGATCACATCCCCCGCCGCCACCTGGATAATTTCGAGGCGAGGATGGAACGTGCCCTCCCCAATAAATTCGGTGTCCAGCGCCAGGCGGTCGTGGTCCCGGAGCCGCTTGCAGAGGACTCTCAGCGCGGCGTGGTCTCGGATGTACTCGTACTCTGCCAGCTTCTTCGTCACAGGATACATGGCCACATTATACGATGGACAGCGCACAAACGGCGACGCGCCGGCCCGGAGTCCCGGGAACGGCGCGCCAGCAGAGTTGACGTGGAATAAACCGCTTATTTGCGCAGGAAGGGTTTGGACGACTCGCCTGTGGAATTGGTCACGGTCAAGATTTCGAGCCCCTTCTTCCCCTCAGGAACAGTAGCCGTTATCGTGGTGTCGTTCACATGCGCGAACTTGGCGGAGCCGCCGGGTCCGAAGGACACGCCGGTGACGCACCCTGCATCACCGAAGTTCTCGCCTGTGATCGTGACCTTGTCGCCAGCCTTGCCCTCATCCGGTGCCACCTTCTTGACCGTGGGCGCAACACCCGAGCAGGCGCGGGCTTTGGACACCTTGTCGGCGCCGGAGGCCTTGGTACTCTTCACGCCGCCGCCCGGCTGTGCCGGTACCGGAGCCGCTTTGGCCTTCTTCTCTTTCTTGGGTTCGTCCTTCTTGGGCTCTTCAGCCGCCGCCGCCAGGCCGACCTGGCCAGCGAACGCAAGCGCCGCAAGCACGCCTACCACACCCGCCACTGAGGTTATCGTCATGGCCTCCTCCTGTCACAGGTTTGCGACACTAAGAACATAAATACGGAGGGCATCGTAATCCACTGTCCTGTGAGAGTCAAGAAGCAGGCTTACGGCACGAGCCGGCGAAGGAGGCTCTCAGGCCGGTTGTCCAGGCGCTTGGCCAGGAGGACTCATTCGACAAGTCCGGCGGCGGGGATTAGTATGGGTTTATGAAAAAACCGTTCACGAACATCGCCGTCGGGGTCTTCGCGCTGGTGGCCCTTCTGCATGTGCTCCGGCTGATCTTCGGATGGGAGGCCACGATCGCCGGCCTGGCCGTTCCCCTGTGGATCAGCCTTCTCGGCGCTGTCATCGCGGGAGGGCTCGCCGTCATGGTCTGGCGCGAGTCCCGGGCCTGACAGTTCGGGCCGGTTACGGCAGGAGACCGGCGACGGAGGATCCGCCCATGCCGGAGAAGATCGTGGTCGCGGCGACGGTGAATTCCATGAAGGGTTTGGGCCAGATGCCGAGGATGAGCGTACCGGCCAGCCCGACGTAGATGACGGCCTTGAGTGCGCCGGGGACGCCGATGGGCGTCGGGTCGGCCGGCTCGTTGATGTACATCTTCTTGACGACAATGATGTAGTAGTACAGGGAGATGATGATGCTGATCAATCCAATCGTGATGAGCGTGTAGAGTTCTTCCTTGATGGCCGCCGCAAAGACGTAAATCTTGCCGATGAACCCGGCGAGCGGCGGCACCCCCGCCAGGGAAAACAGGAAGACCAGCATAGCGAAGGCCAGAAACGGCGAGCGGCGGTTGAGGCCGTTGTAGTCCTCGATCTCGTCGCTGTTGGTGGCCTGGCTGAAGGTGATCACGACCGCAAAGGCCCCCAGATTGGCGAACAGGTACGTCAGCAGATAGAACAGGACGGACTCGGCGCCCATCTTGGTGCCCGCCGCCATCCCGATCAGGATGTTTCCGATCTGGGCGATCCCGGAATAGGCCAGCAGCCTCTTGATGTTCCGCTGCGAAATGGCCACGAGGTTCCCGTAGAGCATGGAAAGGATCGCCGTGCCGATCATCAGCCAGACCCACTCCGGTTTGAACGCAGAGAGCGTGGAGAAGAACATCCGCAAGAGGATGGCGAACGCGGCGGCCTTCGGGGCGATCGAGAGGAAGGCCGTCACAGGAGTCGGAGCGCCGTGGTACGTGTCGGGGATCCAGGAGTGGAGCGGCACGGCGCCGATCTTGAAGCCCAGCGCCGCGAAGATCAGCAGCCAGCCGACCGCCAGCGCCGGCGTCAGCCCCGTCGGCCCTGGAGAAAACGCGACGAGGTCGGGAAAGATCAGCTTCCCGGTTTCGCCGTAGACCAGGCTGATCCCGTACGCCAAAAGCGCCGCGGCGAACACCCCCAGGATGAAGAACTTCAGCCCCGCCTCGCTGGAGCGCAAGTCGTCTCTGAGGTACGCCACCAGGACGTAGAAACCGAACGTGCTGAACTCCAGGGTCACGAAGACGGACAGCAGGTCATTGGCCGAGGCCATGAACATCATGCCCAGGGCCGCCATCATCACGAGGAAGTAGTACTCGCTCTTGAAAAACCGGAACCGGGCGACATAATCAATCGAGGCCAGCACGACGAGCAGCGTCGAACCGACCACAAGGATCTTGAAGAAGAGGGCCAGCCGGTCCAACACGAACATGCCTTTGAAGAGGACCCCCTGCATCCCCTCCGCGTAGTACCCCAGCAGGAAGCCCAGGGTCACACCCAGGCCGGCCACCGTGAGCGCGGCGATGGTGCGCGTCGAGAGGCGCGGCGCCAGGAAGTCCACGCAGAGCACGACGCAGATCCACACCGTCACCCAGAGCTCCGGGAGCATCAACAGGAGGTCGCTGAGGGAGAGGGTCAGGTCGAACGTCATGGGAGCACCACCCCACCTGTCTGCATCACGAGCGGCGACACCTCGATGATCCGCGCCAAGATGGGATCCACGCCGGACCGGATCACGTCCAGCATGCGACCCGGGACCAGGCCAAAGAAGATGCTGGAGCCGATCATGATCAACAGGGGCGCGCGGTCCACCCACGACTGCGCGTCATGGGCGTGGTGGCCGAGCTCGCTCATGTGGCCGTAGAACACTCCTCGCATCATCCGAAACAAGTAGGCCATCGTGAGCACGATGCCCAGGACCGCAATGATGGTCTGGACGGGGTAGCGGGCCCAACTGCCCAGGACGATCATCACCTCGGCCACGAAGTTCACCGTCCCCGGCATCCCGATGGAGGCCATGCAGGCGACGATGAAACACCCGGCCACAAATGGCATTTTTGCGACGAGTCCGCCGAGTGATGGAATGTCGCGCGTGTGGGTCTGATCATAGACCCAGCCGGCCATGGCGAACAGCATCCCGGTCGCCAGCGCGTGGGCGAACATGTACAGCACGGCGCCCGTGAGGCTGATGTAGTCCAGCGCGGCCATGCCCAGGAAGACATAGCCCATGTGGCTGGAGCTGCTGTAGCCGATGACGTACTTGGTGTCCCGCGCGTAGAAGGCTACGTAGCCCCCGTACAGGATGCTAAAAATGCAGAGGATGGCGGCGATGGGCATGAGGTCGTGGGTGGTCTCCGGGAGGATCTGGAACCCCGTCCTGATGATCGAGAAATGGCCGAGCTTCATCAGCACGCCGGCGTGCAACATGCTGGTGGCCGCCGGCGCCGCCGCGTGGCCGACCGGAGACCAGGAGTGCAGCGGCCAGAGGGGGGCGATGGACGCGAACCCGAAGAAGACCAGCAGCCAGATGACGATCGCCAATGTCCCATCGAAGTGGGCCTTCTCGGCGAGCACCGGGATCTCGAAGGTGTTCAGGCCCGAGAACTTGTAGATCAGCAGGATACCCATGAGGGCGACGACCGCTCCCGCCGAAAGGAACAGCGTGAGCTTCATGGCGGCGTATTCCTTGCTGTTGCGGGCGAAGTTGACGATAAACCCCGGGGAGTCGCGCAGGTCCCGCCCCTCGGGGCTGGTCATTTCGAGGTAGCCTTTCGTGTGGCTGCCCCAGATACCCAGCAGGGGGTACATCGGGATCACCGACATCTCGTAGAAGAAATACAGGAAGAAGAGATCCAGCGAGACATAGACCCCGATGGTGGCGCCGGCCAGGATCAGAAGGAACGCGTAGAACTCCTTGGTCCGGTCCTTGATATGCCAGGAGATGAAGATCCCGGAGAACAGGAGGATCGAGGACGCGAGCACCATCGGCACCCCGATCCCGTCCACTCCGAGGTAGAACTGAATGCCGAGTTGCTCCGACCAGACGTATTTCTGCTGGAACTGGTACCCCCCCTTCTGCCAATCAAACGCATAGAGAAGATAGAACGACGCCACGAACGAGATGCCGGCAAAGATGGCGGCCACTTGACGGACCAGGAGGGCCCGGCGGTTCGAGATAAACAAGAGGACAGTAGCTCCCAGGAATGGAGCGAACAGGATGATGCTCAGGAGGTAGCTCTCGGTCATGGTTTTTTAACGGCCTTCATCACCGACCCCTGCTGCACCCGGTCGGCCAGCACCTGCACGGACCCATTGATCATGTTCAGGAAGGGAGCCGGGTACAGACCGATCCAAAGCACCATGACGCTCAATGCGGCGGCGATGCCCCATTCACGGGGCTGCAGATCGTGGAGCGGGGTCCGCGTGCGCTCCGTGAGCGGTCCGAAGAAGGCCCGTTCGTAATACCACAGGAAATACGCCGCCCCGAGAATGACCCCGAGGACGCCCACCGCTGCGAGGGCCCAATGGGCGCGAAAGGCTCCGACGAGGATGAGGAATTCTCCGATGAAGCCGTTGGTGCCGGGTAGGCCGATCGAGGCCAACCCGAGGAATAAGACGAACGTGGCGAGCAGCGGAACGTGGTGAGCAAGCCCGCCGTACGCCGCGAGGTCCGCCGAGCCGGTCCTGCTATACAGAAATCCGGCCATGAAAAAGAGGCCGGCCGTGGAAAACCCCAGGTTGATCATTTGCAGCAGGCTCCCCTGGAGGCCCTGAAAGTTTAAGGCGAATAGGCCCAGCATGACGAACCCCAGGTGGCTGATGCTGGAGAAGGCCAGGAGTCGCCGGAAGTCAGACTGGACCAACGCGATCAACGCTCCATAGACGATCGCGATCAGGCCCAAGACGGCCATCAACCAGAACCAGTCCTTGGCGGCCTCCGGCAGGAGCGGAAGGCTGAACCGAATGAATCCGTACGTCCCCAGCTTGACCCCGGCCAGGATCACGCTCATCACGATCGGCCCCTCGACGAGGGCGGTGGGCAACCAGGTGTGGAACGGGAAGACCGGCGCCTTGAAGGCGAACCCGAAGAACAACAGGAAGAAGATCAGCGCCTGCTGCTCGGGCGGCACCGGCACGGTCAGCAATTCCAGGAAGTCGAAGGAGTAGAGCGGCTCCGTGCGGGACGCGACGGCGGCGGCGTGGAAGTTCAGGTTGAGAAGGACTATCCCGACCAGCATCAACACGGACCCCGACAGTGTGTACAGGACATACTTCAGCGCGGCGTACTGGCGCTGCGGGCCCGTCCCCCAGAGCTTGATCAGGAAGTAACTCGGCAGGAGCATCAGCTCCCAGAACACGAAAAAGAGGATGAGGTCGAGGGCGGCGAACACGCCGATCATGGTGGTTTCGAGCCCCAGCAGCGCCATCAGGTAGGGCTTGAGCAGGGTCTTCGCGGCATCCCACGAATAGACCATGATCAGGACCGTGAGGAAGGCTGTCAGAGGGATGAAGAGGACGTTGATCCCATCCACCCCTAAGTGATAACCGACGCCGATCGCCTGGATCCAGGACGCCCGCTCGGAGAACTGAATATGGGGACTATTCGGGGTGAAGTGCCACAGGAGCAGCGCCGAGATGAAGAACTCCAGCCCGGCCACCGCCAGCGCGGACTTTCGGATCAGGTCTTCGTCCTCCTGGAAGAGCCAGATCACGACCGCGCCGGCCAGCGGCAGGAAGGTCAGGACCGTGAGGATCGGAAAGCCGATCTGTTGGATGGCGGCGACTTCGTTCAGGATCATGACGCGCCGCCCAACCACAGAAACAGCGCAATGAGATTGACCAGGAGGACAAAGCCGGCGACCAAGATCGTCGCGTAGTGATGCACCAAGCCGGTCTGCAACTTCCTCAGCACACGGGCCGCCAAATGGTTCGCGTAGCCGGTCACGTTGATGGAGCCATAGATGACGTACGTCTCGAACCAGGTCGAGCCGACGGCGCCGAGTTCGGTGGCCCGTTCCACCAGGACCACCACGCGATCCACGCCCTGGGTGTCCACCGTGTCGAGGCCCCGCCCAGCCGCCTTGCTCGGCTCCACCGCAGTCTTGTCGTAGAACTCATCCACCCAGTATTTGTTCAGCAACAGGGTGTAGGCCCCCTTCATTTTGTCCATGAGGAGGTCCGGTTGTTCCGGCTTCATCTTGTAGAAATAGTGCGCCGTGAACCACCCGGCAAGCGCGATCAGGGTGGTCACGCCCATCAGGATGAACGCCAACATGTGGCCTTCTTCGTGCGCGGCCTCACCCCCCGCTCCGGCCGAATGGACGGCCAGCTGCATGAACTGGTGGAACGCGCCGTTTTCCAGCCCGCCAGGGAGCACGCCGATCAATCCGCCGATCACCGAGAGAATGGCCAAGACGATCAGGGGGATCAGCATCACGTGCGGCGACTCGTGGATGTGGTGCTCCACCTGGTGGTCCACGCGGGACTCGCCGTAAAACGTGACGTAGAGCAGGCGGGACATGTAAAAGGCCGTGCAGAACGCCGCCGTCGCCCCCAGCGCCCAGAGGACATAGTGGCCGTGGGTGAACGCGTGGCCAAGGATTTCATCCTTGCTCCACCACCCGGACAGGAACGGAAACCCTGCAATCGCCGCCGTCCCGATCAGGAAGACCCAATGCGTCATCGGGATCTTATTCCACAGCCCGCCCATCTTGCGGATATCCTGCTCGCCCGAGAGGGCGTGGATCACCGAGCCCGCCGACAGGAACAACAGGGCCTTGAAGAAGGCGTGCGTCACCAGGTGGAAGATCGCCGCCGCATAGGCCCCCACCCCGCAGGCCAGGAACATGAAGCCGAGCTGGGAGACGGTGGAATAGGCCAGCACGCGCTTGATGTCGTTCTGCACCAGGCCGATCGTGGCTGCGAATAGGGCGGTCGCCCCCCCGATCACCCCGACCAGCAGGAGGACCTCCGGGGCGAGATCGTAGATCGCGTGGTTGCGGACGACCATATACACGCCGGCGGTCACCATCGTCGCGGCGTGAATGAGGGCGCTGACCGGCGTCGGCCCCTCCATGGCGTCCGGCAGCCAGGTGTAAAGCGGAAGCTGCGCGGACTTCCCGATAGCCCCGATGAAGAGACAGAGCGCGATCATGGCGGTGGTCCCCGGATCGAGCGTCGAGGCCCGCGCGAAGACTTCGGTGTAGTCGAAGGTCTTGAAATGGGCAAAGATCAGGAAGAGCGCCACCAGAAAGCCGGCGTCGCCGATGCGGTTCACGACGAAGGCCTTGGTGGCCGCTTTGGCGGCCGACACCCGGTCGTAATAGTAGCCGATGAGGAGATAGGAGCAGAGCCCGACGCCCTCCCAGCCGATGAAGAGCACCAGGTAGTTGTTGCCCATCACCAGCAACAGCATCGACACCATGAACAGGTTCATGTACGTGAAGAAGCGGGCAAAGCCTTCCTCGCCGTGCATGTACCCGACCGAATAGACATGGATCAGGAAGCCCACCCCGGTGACCACCAGCAACATGACGCAGGTCAGGGGATCGATCAGAAACCCGAGGTTGACCGTGAGGTCGCCTCCGAAGAACCAGCGGTAGGCGACGACCGTGCGCGGGGCGGGCTGGCCGAACGTCTGGCCGAACACCCAGAGGGCGCACAGGAACGAGGCCAGGACCGAGCCCCACGCGAGCCGGTGGGCGACCTGGTCCGAGTACCGGTGCCCGAGCAGGACGTTGAGGCCGTTGGCCAGCACCGCGACGAGGGGAAGCACGGGGATGAGGATGACGATCTGATCAAACACGCGCGGCCTTCTCGCTCCCTACCATTTCAGCAAATTGATTTGGTCCACGTTGGTGGCGATTTTGCCGCGAAAGACGACGATGATGATGGCCAGCCCCACGGCGGCCTCACCGGCGGCGATGGCGATCACGAACAGCGCCATCACCTGCCCCGCCAGCGAGTTCAAGTGGTCCGCGAAGGCCGCCAGATTGAGGTTCGCCGCGTTCAGCATGATCTCGACCGACATCAGCACGATGATGAAGTTCCGCCGCACGAGCACTCCGACAAGTCCCGTGACGAACAGGATCGCGCTGACCACCACATAGGCGGAAACCGGAACCATCAGATCTCCTGTTCGAGGTCGGCGCGGGCCGGGGTCTTGGCCAGGACGATCGCCCCCACGATCGCCCCCAGCAGGAAGACCCCGACGATTTCAAACGGCAACAAGTAGTCGCTGAACATCAGGATGCCGATCGCCGTGCTGTTCCCCACCTCCACGACGGCTTCGGGCGTCGCGTGCCCCTTGATCCCCGCATAGCTGGAGGCCAGGAGCAGCAAGAGCAGTTCCACCGTCACCGCCCCCACCCCCACCACATACCACGCGTACCGCCGGTGAAGGACCCGTTCTTCGGTCTTGAGGTTGAGCAGCATGAGAACGAACAGGTAGAGAATCAGGATGGCGCCGGCGTAGATGATGATCTGCACGGCCGCCAGGAACTCGGCGTGCAAGAGGACGAACAACCCCGCCACATGCCCAAGGAGCGCCAGGAGCGCGATCCCGCAATGCACAGGGTTCCTCAGAGCCACCGTCAGCACCCCAGACACAATGCTGACCAGGGCGAAGTACGCGAAGAAAGCCGGGACCATGCTCAGGAATCTTTAGGCGCCGTTACGGTATGGGGAAACTTATATCGGTACACGCGGCTGTCCGCGTCGTTCTTCTCCTGGTTGTGGGCGTAGAGGTACCGCTTGGCGTCTTCGATGTGCTGCTCGCCGATTTCGTACAGCCTGGCTTTATCGAAGATGAGGCTGCGCTTGTTGGAGGTGGAATACTCGTACATCTTGGTCATGGCCAGCGCGTTGACCGGGCAGGCCTCGACACAGTAACCGCAGAACACGCATTTGGTGATATCAATGTAGAACTCGGTGGCGTACCGCGAGAGCGGGCGGTCCGGGTGCTCCGCGGACACCACCTTGATACAGCGGGACGGGCACGCCGCCTCGCAAAGATCACATCCCACGCACCGCTCCGCGCCGTCGTCGTAACGCAGAAGCCCCAGGGCGCCCCGATGGGTGTCCGGGATCGTCCGCTTCTCCCGAGGGTACTGGAAGGTCACCGGCTTGACGAACATGTGCTTGAGCACCACGCGCATCGCCGTTCGGATCTCGGAGAACGAGAGGGCGTCCCAGAACTCACGGAGCAGGCTCTTCTCTTGGGTTCCGGCGCTCATGCTGAGATCTTCTCAATGGACACGCGGGTGAATTTGAACGCGGGCACCCCCGTCGTCGGGTCCGTGACGCATTCGACCAGGTCCTTCACCGGAGGCTCGTTGAAGTGCTCGGGGAAAAAGCAGGTCCCCGGCGCGAGGTCGGCGTTGGCTTCGGCCCGAAGCTCCACCGTCCCCTGAGCCGACGTGACGCGCACGGCGTCCCGGTCGCCCACCTGAAGCCGCGCCAAGTCGGATGGATGCATCTGCAGCCGTCCCTTGCTGGGGTAGAGCTTGATCAGGCCCGAGGCCCGCGTCGAGAGCTTGCCGGAGTGGTAGAGCACCTGACCCATCATCAGGGCGAACGGCCGTGCCGTCCCGGCAGAGTCCGAAGACACGGTATACCGAGCGGCCACCTCTCGGACGTATCCTCCGGACAGGTAGCTTTCAGGCTTCGCCGTGACGGGGCGCGGCTCTCCAAGATTGTAGTACCCAGGCAGCAGCTTCATGATCTCGGCCTGGATCCCCTGCGAACTGTCGTAGTCCATCGTGTATCCCAGGGCCGACCCGATCGCCGCAATGACCTCCCAGTCCGGGCGGGACTCTTCGTACGAGTCCAGCGACTGGCGCACTCGATTGACCTTGCCTTGAAGGTCGGTGAAGGTGCCGTCTTTCTCGGCGAAGGTGCAGGCCGGCAGGACCACATGCGCCAGCCGGCCGGTTTCCGTCAGGAAGGGATCCTGGCAGACGAGCAGCTCGACGCTCTCCAGCGCTTCCCGGACGCCGGTCGAGGCGGGCAAGGTCGCCAGCGGATTCTCGCCCACCAAGTAGAGGGCTTTGATCGCACCTCTTCTGCACCGCGCCAGAATCTCCATGAGATTGGCGCCGGCATCGGGTGCGGGGAGCGCAACGTTCCAGGCGCGAGCGAACTTTGCCCGGGCTTCTTCGTCGGCATAGGAGGCTTGCCCCGGCAACAGCTCGGGTGCGACGCCCATGTCCACGGCGCCCTGCTCGTTGGCCTCCTCGGGCAGCGCGTTGATCCCGCATCCCGGTTTCATGAGCTTGCCGGTCACCCACGCCAGGTCCACCAGTTTCAGGATGTTGGCATATCCATCGGCGCGCCGCGTCACGCCCTCGGCGCACAGGATCACGGCGCGCGAGGCCTCGGCATAGATGCGAGCGGCTTCGGCCACAGCCTCCCTGGGCGCGCCCGACCGGGCCGTCAAGATTTCCCAGGACATCCCGGCGACGGCCTGCTTCAACGCGGCAAACGCCTCCGGCGCGGCGGAAGTGACCGCTTCGTCCACCAGGTCCTCCTCCACGACGGCCTTGACCAGTCCCTTGATGAACCAGCTCTCCCCGCCCGCCGCAATCGGCAGCGGGTGCGAAGCCAGCTTGGCGATGTTGGTCGTCGTTGAGTCGGTGACGATTACCTTCGCCCCGTACACCCGGAGCGCCTCCTTGACCCGCAGGCTGGTGACCGGGTGGGTCTCGGTGATGTCGGTCCCGATGAGCAGGAGCGCTTTGGCCTTCGTGATCTCCACGTAGCTGTTCATCATCCGGCCGACGCCCGCCGCGTGCTGCATGGCGCGCGTGAAGTTCAGATGGCCGTAACGTGCGCTGCTGTCCACCTGGTTGGTCCCGATGGCCGCCCGCATCAGCTTCTGAAACAAGTAGAGTTCTTCATTGGTGCAGCGCGCCGTGATCAGTCCGGCGATCGCGTTGGGGCCGTGCCGGGCCTTGATCGCAGCCAACCGGCCCGTTACCGTCTCCATCGCTTCGAACCAGGATCGCGGGACGAGCCCCTCCTCGGTGCGCACCATCGGACTGCCCAGGCGTTCCTTGCTGTCAATGTACTGGAAGCCGAACCGGCCTCGCACGCACAACCCGCCGTGCCCTTTCGCGGTTTCCGCGCGGTCGCCCCACTTGTTCTTCCACGACAAGGGCGAGGTGACCCGCTGGACGTCCCGGCCGCTGGTTTCGATGTGAAGCTGGCACCCGTCGGCGCAGTAAGCGCAGGTACTCGTGGTTTTCTTCAACTGCCACGGCTTGTAAACGTACTTGGAGTACTTGTTGGTGATGGCGCCGACGGGACAGACCGCCAGACAGTCGCCGCAGAATTCGCAGTAGAGGGCTTCATCGCCCTTTGCCACCACATGCGTGCCGCCTTCCTTCTTGAAAAACTGCAGGGCGTCAACCATCTGGACGTCCTTGCAGATGTTGATGCACTCGCCGCACAAGATGCAGCGGTTCATGTTGAAGTCCAGGACGAGACTGCGCCGGTCCTCCGGAAGACCCTTGGGCCTGGCGTTCACGAGACTCGTGACGCCGTGCTGGAAAGCCGTGTCCTGCAGTTCGCAGTGGCCGTCGGCGTCGCAGACCGGGCAATCCAGCGGATGGATCGTGAGGTGCTTCTCCACGGCCTTCTTCCGGGCTGCAAACAGGTCCTCGCCCTCGGACCGCACCACCATGTCCGCCTCGGCCTTGGCGGTGCAGGACCGAACCGGCGCCTTCTTGCCTTCCACCATCACGAGACACATCCCGCAAGAGCCGAACGGGTCGAAGGTGTAGTGATAGCACATGGCCGGCACGATCTTGCCGGTCTGCGAGATGACGTCGTAGAGCGACACGCCCGCCTTGGTCTGCACCGGCTGTCCGTCAATGGTCAGCTCGATACTGGGGGCTTCAACGTCGGGGGATGTGACTGGCTTCAACGCCATGCTCTGGTCCTCGCTCTGGTCCTCGCGTCTCTCGTCAGCGGTCGCATTCACCCATCACGATATCGTACGTGCCGAAGATCGTCACGATATCGGCGATCATGTAGCCGCGCGCCATGTAATCAAACGCGCCCATGTGAATGAAGGACGGGGCGCGAATCTTCAAGCGGTAAGGCTTCCCCTCACCGTTGCTCACGATGAAAAACCCCAGCTCGCCTTTGGCGGCCTCGGTCCCGCAATAAATCTCCCCGGGGGGGGCCTTAAAGCCCTGGGAGAAGAGCTTGAACTGCTGGATCATGCTCGCGAGGTCGTTGAAGACCTTGTCCTTGGGAGGCAAGGTCACGCTCGGGACGTCGGCCATGATCGGGCCGTCGGGGAGCTTCTCCAAGAGCTGCCGGATCATCTTCAGGCTCTCCCGCATTTCCTCGACGCGGACCCAGTACCGATCGTACGTGTCGCCGTTCTTGCCGACCGGGACGCTCCACTCGCACTTGTGGTACGCCGCATAGGGCTCGAACTTGCGGAGGTCATAGTCCACACCGGACCCGCGGAGCGTGGGGCCGCTCAACCCGAAGTTCACCGCGTCCTCGGCCGAAATCACGGCCACACCCTTCGTGCGGGAGAGCCAGATGCGGTTGGTCTCCAAGAACGTGATGTACTCCTGCAGCTTCGGAGGGAAGTACTCCACGAACCGGCGCAGTTTGTCCACCAGGTCCGGCGTGAAGTCCCGCTCGACTCCGCCGATCCGATACCAGCTCGTGGTCAACCGCGCCCCGCACAGCTCGTCGAAAAAATCCAGGAGGATCTCCCGGTCGCGGAAGGTGTAAAAGAAGACCGTCATGGCACCGATGTCCAGGGCCTGGGTCCCCAACCAGAACTGATGGCCGATGATCCGCTGAACCTCAGCCACAATCGTGCGCAGGTACTCGGCGCGCTCCGGGATCTTGATGTCCATGAGCTTTTCTACGGCCCGGCAATAGGCGAAGTTGTTGTACATGGCGCAGATGTAGTCGAGACGATCGGTATGGGGGATGAACTGGTGGTAGGTCCCGTCCTCCGCCAGCTTTTCCACGCCGCGGTGCAGGAACCCCATGACCGGCGTCGCCTTGACGATACGCTCGCCTTCCAGCGCCAGGACCACCTTCAACACGCCGTGTGTGCTGGGATGCTGCGGCCCCATGTTGAGCATCATCTCTTCGGTCCGCAAGGTTGGCAGCGAGGGGCTTGCCGGATGCTCCGGGTCAACCTTATAGACCGTCGTGCGCTGGTCTTCGAGCGGCTGTCTCATGGTGGTCTTCACCCGCCCTCCTCAGGTCTTCTCGCCGAGAAACGGGAACGTATCGCGCCACCCTTTTCCGCGCAGGGGGAAATCCTTGCGCAACGGATAGCCTTCCGGGTAGTCGTCCGGCATGAGGATCCGTAAAAGGTTCGGGTGGTTCCGGAACCGGATCCCCATCATGTCGAAGACCTCCCGCTCCATGAAGTCGGCGCCCTTCCAGATATCGGTCAGGGAATCCACGACGCAGTCCTCCTCCGGCACGCGGGTCTTCACGCGGATCCGAGCGCGGCGGCGGATCGAGTAAAACTCGTATACGACCTCAAACCGCTCCGGGTGGTCCGGCCAGTCCACCGAGCTCACGTGGACGATGTAATCGAAGTCCATGTCGGGGTCGTCGTGCAGGAACCCACACACGTCATGGAGGTGCTCTCGCGCAACCTGGACGGCTAAGTCGCCCCGCCACTCGACGGCCTTCTGGAAGGCCTCAGGAAACAGGCTCTGTATCCGCTCGGCGAGGGGATGCACCGGTCAGACCTTCACCGCTTCCGGGGGTTTTTTGTAGAACACCCTCCGCTGCATGATCTGGTCCTGGAGTTTCAGGATGCCGTCGAAGAGGGCCTCGGGCGTCGGCGGGCACCCCGGGACGTACATGTCCACCGGGATGAACCGATCCACCCCCTGCACGACGCTGTAGCTGTCGTAAATGTTGCCGGAAGTGGCGCATGACCCCATCGCGATCACGTACCGCGGCTCCGGCATCTGGTCGTAGATCTTGCGTATCACCGGCGCCATACGGACGCAGACTGTGCCTGCCACGATCATCAGGTCCGATTGCCGCGGCGACGCCCGAAAGACCCCGGCCCCGTACCGGTCAATGTCATAGCGGGCGGACACCGCCGCGATCATCTCGATCGCGCAGCACGCCAGTCCGAAGGTCATCGGCCAGAGCGAACCCTTACGTGCCCAGTTGACCGCCTTCTCCAGCGTCATCAGGTGGACGCCTAGGTCCCCGTCTCTCTCATGGCCGCGGCCGACTTGCATGAGACTCATGGCGTTAATCCCACTCCAGCGCTCCCTTTTTCCAGGCGTACACATAGCCCACGACGAAGAGCGCGATGAAAATTACCATCTCGATCATGCCGATGACCCCGATTTTGTCGAAGGCCACGGCCCAGGGGTAGAGAAAGATGATCTCAATGTCGAAGATCACGAACAGCATAGCGATGATGTAGTACCGGACGGGAAAGGGCATGCGCGCATCCGAAAACGGCTCGCTGCCGCATTCATAGGCGCTGAGTTTTTCCGGGTCCGGGAGCTTCGGCTGGACAAAATGGCTGAGGACCAAGGTCCCCACGCCGAAGGCGAAAGCCAACCCGATGAACACTAAGATCGGGAAGTAATTGGCCAGGTACGACATCAGGTGTTCCGTCCCGTCCACCTGCTCACCTCACCCTGCAAAAGACGTAGAAAAACTCGCCGTAACAGGATTAAGAGGGCCGAGTCTAACACCGCGATTTCCCGAAAGCAAGCGCGCAAAAGGCCTATGTAAGGCCTAGGGCTTCAAGGCTGTCTCGGCGGGGACCGGCGAACCATCTTATCGGACGGGGTTCGAAGCCCGTTCGGAGGACTTCCGGACTCGGCATCCCATTGTTCGGCCAGCGGTTCGGTCGCCCGAGTCCGCCGATGGATTTGGGTGCGGACTCGCTTGGGAGTGGATTTCCCGTAGTCGGGAGGGTCGGGCTCGTTCGTCAGAGTCCTTCGATCGAGCTTGGCCACGGTCTATGCGGTCCTTACAGGGTTTGTAGGGGCACGGCATGCCGTGCCCCTACATTCACAAATGCCCACCCGGTTTGCCTTCTGGCTTGGGCGGAACGGGAACAGGGCCCCGTGGGGCATCTCCCGGCGTCTTCGAGTCGTACAGTTTCTCGTTCCCGTTGATCCCGTCCTCTTCAATATCAATCCACATTTCGCCCTGCTCCGGCTGGAACTCCCCGTCGCCGTTAACGTCGAACCAGTAGAACAGCGGATGCATGAACGTCATGGCGACCTCATTCCCATACTGGTTCACCGACACCTTGTAGGTACGGCGGGCCGTCATATAGTCCGGCTTTACCTCCATGTGCGCGAGCTTGAACACGCGGAAGAACAGGTCGTTCCGCCAGTCGTAGTAGGCCTCCACTTCGCGGCGATCGAACTCGTCCGGCTCAGCAGGCAAGAGGAACGCAGAATCAGCGGCGTCCACGGCAAGCCCCAACACGATCGCACACCCGATGGTCCAGAAGACATACCGCATGACCCTACGGTAGCACCTTCCTAACCCCTCGTCAATCAACGGATTTGCAACAGATTTGCTTGACATCTCACCAGGTTTTGCTATCCTGCCTCCTAATCAACGTCACGGAGGCATAGTGGGTATGAGACAAATAAGGGACGGGCTTCGTGGTCCAACGGTTCTCCGCGTTCTCCTGACCGTGATTACTTTAGGTTCATGTCTCATGGCCGGAACCGTTGCGGCCGCCGACGAAAACCCCACCAAAGACGGTCCCCCCGGCCTCACGAATATGATGGCCGGGGATCAGGCCCTGGCATTCCAGAGCGGGTACATCCTGGCGCGGGAACAAGCCTCCGGGACCGTGATCGGATCGCGGGATTCCAAGAGCCTCCTTGCCTCTGGCGATGTGCTCTACCTTCGGTTCACCACGGACGCGGATATCAAGGCGGGTGACCGGTTCACGCTCTTCAAATCCGTTCGCCCGGTCTATCATCCGATCTTGGAAGTCTATATGGGACACCTCGTCGCGATCCTCGGCATCGTTGAGGTGACCACCCCTCCCGTGAAACAGGTCGCAGAGGCCCGCATCATTCGGTCGTTCGACTCCATTTCGCCGGGCGATCCCATGGCACCCTTCAAAATGCCACCGGCGGCCTCCGGCTCGGGCGCCTCCGAGCGGCCCTCGGTCATGGGGGTGATCGTAGAATTCAAGGTGCCGCAGCAGGTGACGGCTCAAGGGGATATCGTCTATATCGACCGGGGCACCGCGGATGGGGTCGCCATCGGTGATCGTTTCAGCGTCGTCAGTCCGGGCAAACGGGGGGCCACGGCGACTCGCCTGCCGGACGAAAAGATCGCGGAATTGAGGATCATCGGGGTACAGGATCGGACGGCCACGGCCGTGGTTGCCAAAAGCTTGGACGCCCTGCACCGTGGGAACATCGTCACGCAACTTCCCCCCGCACCCAAGCCCGCACCTGAAGTCGTCGTGCCGCCCGCCAAACCTGAGGTTGAGGTCGCCAGCAAAGCGCCTGTCACTGCCCCTCGAGAGTTCGCCGACACCTTCTTCGACTTCAATAAGTGGTCGCTGTCCGACAAGGCCAAGCAAGACCTCGTCGAGACCGCCGTGTTCCTTAGAGAGAACCCCGCCGCCAAGCTCCTCATCGAAGGTCACGCCGATGAGCGTGGAAGCCGTGAGTACAACCTCGTCTTGGGAGAAAAGCGGGCAAGGGAAATCCAGAGTTTTCTCACGGGGCTGGGCCTCCCGAATGCCATCAGCGTCACAAGCCTCGGCAAAGACCGCCCGGTGTGTACCGAGCAAACCGAGTCCTGTCACTCGAAAAACCGCCGGGTGCATATGGTTATTGACGGCGGTTGACGCTTTTATCCCGCCGCCCCAATTTAAGAGGCTCGGGGTCGCGCAAGGTCGGTCTGGCGACCGGATACAAACCCTGCTATGATGAGGAACGCCATGCATCTCCGTGCAGCAATCTTATTGCTATTCATTTTCTGCCTGGCCACCATCCCGGGAGCCTTTGCCGGGGAGCAATTTGCCGGGGAGGTCCTGAAGGTTGACGTCGCCGTGAGCAAGCTGACGGTGAAGAAGGCGGACGGTAACCGGTTCACATTCGTCGTCAATGCCAAGACGGCTTTTACAGGCAGCCGGCGTTCGCTTCAAGATTTGGCGAAGGGCGACCAAGTCACCGTGGAGTTCCAGACCGGGGGGGGCCAGTATACGGCCTTACGGGTGACCACTCCGTAACCATCATGCCTTGTCCGCCCTCTTCCGCCAATACCTTCAAGTAGCAGTTCCGCGTCGTCTCTACCGTGTCTTCACGTATGCCATCCCTTCCGGCATGCCTGGGCCGTGGGTGCCCGGGATGCGAGTGCGCGTTCCATTTGGACGGGGGACACTGACCGGCTACATCGTGGGGGTCACGCCTCTTCCTGAGACCGGAGGCAAAACCACACGGATTCGAGAGATCATAGCCCGTCTGGAAGAGGAACCAAGCGTCTCTCCCGAACTCCTCTCCCTCACAGAGTGGCTGGCCGAACGATATTTGGCCCCCTTGGGACAGTGCCTTCGCCTGGCCTTTCCGGGAGGACCGGAAGGACCGGCGCGCCGCACACGAGCAAGCTCTAGCGAAGCGAATCGGCCATTACCAGTCACGCCTACCCCACACTCCAAGACGCCTCAGGCCTCACTGTCCTCGCTTCGCAGGGAGATACTTGATGCCGTTACCGGACAGCGACATGGGAAGGTGCTGCTTTCCGCCGCGACGGATGAGCTTGTGGGTTTGTATCTCGAGGCCATCCAGACCGCACTGGATACAGGTCGGAGCGCGCTGCTGCTGCTCCCCCAGACCGACCAGGTAGAGACGATTCACGCGTCTGTCGCCGCCCGCTGGGGCGCGCGCTGCGAGGCGTACCACGCCGGCCTCTCGCCGGCTGACCGCCGGCGGGCCTGGGCTCGCATCCAGGCCGGGGAAGTCGCGGTCGTCATCGGAACCCGTTCAGCCGTATTCGCGCCCTTAACACAACTCGGGCTCATCATCGTGGACCAGGAAGATCACTCCGCCTATAAGGCGGAAAACGCGCCCCGTTACGATACGCGAATCATTGCGGCAGAACGGGCCAGACGCGATGGAGCCGTGCTGGCGCTTGCCTCTTCGCATCCGTCCCTGGAGTCCGTCCATGCGACCGGTCCGAATTGGGCGGCGCTCGTGGCGCCGGTACGGGTTACCGACTGGCCGCCGGTCACCGTGGTGGACCTGCGTGAGGTGCCGTCCGGGGACATCATTTCGGAGACCATGCATCAGGCCATTGCCGTGCGCCTCGCCGATCGGAAGAAAGTCCTTTTATTCCTCAACCGCAAGGGGTATGCCCCAGTCCTCCTGTGTCGCGACTGCGGCCAGGCTGTGCAGTGTCCGGCCTGCGCGGTGGGATGGACCTTCCACAAGCGCGACGGCAGGCTTCGATGCAGCCACTGCGGGCGAACCGGAAAGGCCCCGGAGGTCTGCCCCGCCTGCACGGGGACCCGCCTGTTCCCCTCCGGATTTGGAACCGAAGCCCTCGAAGAGATGGTTGGCATGCGGTTTCCCCACGCGCGGGTGGCGCGCCTGGAACGCGAAGGGACCGCCAGAGAACGGGCCAACGCCGCGATCCTTTCCCTCATGCAGGCCGGGGAACTCGACATCCTGATCGGAACTCAACTCGTCGTGACCAGAAGCCCCCGACCGGTCGCCTCTCTGGTGGGCCTGATCTATCCCGATGCGGCTTTCCACCTGCCGGACTTTCGCGCCGCCGAACGCGCCTATCACACACTGTCCGAGGTAATGGCGCTCGCCGACCAGAATGATGCCGACGCAGGGGTCGTGATTCAGACCTACGTTCCCCAACACCACGTGATCCGCGCGCTCGGGGAACGCAACCCCTCCATCTTTTACGAAAGCGAACTGGCGGCTAGGCAAGCGCTAGGCTATCCGCCGTTCGGCCGGCTGATCGGGCTGCGCGTGAGCGGGACAAAGGAAGAGCTCGTGGAAACCGCCGCAAGCCGGTGGGCGGCCTTGCTGAAGGAGGAGCGCAGCCCGGACATGGCCGTGCTGGGACCGATCCCCGCGACATCGGCCCGCGTGCGCGGGCGGACCCGTTGGCAGCTCGTGGTGAAGGGAACGGATGCAGCCGCGCTGCGTCGGGCCGTGCGGGCTACCTTAGCAGCGTTGGAAAAGACGAGCCGCGCCGGCGGCCTCCGCTACGACGTGGACGTGGACCCGCAGAGCTTGTTGTGACTGGGACTGTCCCCCTTCCACCTGGGGACTGTCCCCATGTCCTTCCTATTCTGAATGGTGCCTGTCCCCTTTCTTTATGGCTTCTCAGGCGCCGAGGACCGTCAGTCCTGCGACGATCCGAAAGTCCTTTTTGTTCCGCGTCACCAACGGCGGGTTCTTCACGAGGGCACTGGCGGCGATCAAGGCATCCTCCTTTTCAAGCGAAGGGTACCGTTCCCGCAGCTCGGAATATCGCGTGCTGATTGCCTCGGTCAGCTTCACGAGGCGGCATCGGCTCAATTCATGCAGGACGGCCTGCCGTTCGGCTTCCCGGAGCCCCGGCTTGGATAGCAGTTCTTTCTTTGTGATGGCTGAATAGTAGACGGTGAAGCGGGAAGTGTCGAGCAGGGAACTAAATCGTCCGGAATTGAAGTACTCGATGAAAACGTCGGTGTCTACGAGGACCGAGACTTTTGCCATGCCCGGATCTCGGCCAAAAATTCCTCATCGGTGTGCTTGCGGGAACCCTTTCGGAGCGTCGCGACATACTCCGCGCTGTCCTTCACGTCCGTGTGTCCATAGGGATTAAACCGCTCCCGGACGATCTCTTCCAGCAGCGCGACCGGATAGACCCCCTTGCGACGAGCGGCCTTGACGACAAGGGTCTTGAGCACCGGATCAAAGGACAACGTCCATTTTTCTTTGCGCAGGGCAGCCTTGGTCATCACATCCCCCTTGTCGAATCGTACGTATATTAGACGTGCAAAATGAGGATGTCAAGGGCCGCACCTTCTGCTCTTGGGCGGGGGCTCGTCGGGCGGCGCGGCGCGCTTGATCCAGCGAAAGACGCCGTAGGCGAAGGTGAGCCAGAAGGTCGCGAAGAAGATG